>NZ_JBHVYL010000011.1:0-92280 GCF_042880955.1 Leifsonia sp. NPDC058292 | reverse complement strand
CTTCTGCACCGGGGGTCGTTCCCGTTAAGGCGTCGACGTTCCTCGACGTGAGGAAGAATGGAACCCATGTGGCGACAGCTCCTCCAGTACACCGACACCGTCGGCCGCGCGATGGTCGGAACGGCGGGGGTGCTCCTCGTCGTGGCGGTGGTCTCGTTCGTGGTGGGCGTCGTGCGTGCATCCACCGGCCAGGCTGCGACCACTCTGCCGTTCTGGCTGATCACGATGGGGGCAGCCGTCGTCGCGGGTGTGCTGGTCTATCTCGCCAGTCGCCGCGGGGATTTCCGGCGCAGCTGACCGACCGCGGCTACGACGCCCGGAAAGCAGCCCTCCGCCCCTCCGATCGCCCTCCCTGGACTTCGCCCGCCGCGTTGCTACAGTGGGCACCATTGACGGAGCCCATGTGGGCCGATCGAGGAGTGGCATCATGAGCAATACGACGCCGGACGCAGCCGCGCCCAAGCCGGAGAGCACTGCTGACGCCGCAGACACCGGGGCGACCGACACGGCGACGACGGCCTCGGATGCCGATGTCGCCAACCCGCCGTCGAGCCCGGTCTCGGCTCGTGGGCACGTGAATCACCCCGAGGGCGATGAGGCGAAGCCTGCCGCCACTGCTCCTGCGGCCACCGCCGCCGCTGAGCCTGCTCCCGCGATCGAGCCGGAGCCCGTCGTCTCCACTGACGACGACATCGCCGCCGCCGTCGCCCGGTCGAACGCCGCAGAGGCTCCGGCCGCCGCAGCCGGCAGCGCGACGATCGACACGGCGTCTCCCGCTCAGGCCGCCGCCCCGGTGACGATCGCCGGTGCCGCTGCCGCACGCGCCGACGCCGCCGGAAGCACCGGCGCCTACACGGCGCCTGTTTCCTCCGCCGGCGAGGCGACCTGGGCGCCCGAGCAAGGCACCACCGGGCAGCAGCCCGTCTACGCGCAGCCGGTGGCCCCCATCTACGTGCAGCGCCCGGAGCCGCCGAAGAAGAAGAGCAACCGCGGTTTCGGCATCCTCATTGCCCTCGTCGGCACGATCGTCTTCGCCGTGCTGTGGGGTGCTGTCGTCGCCCTCGTCGGCGGGATGCTGACCCCGGGCCGTGAATTCGTCGACCTGTTCCTGCGGTTCCTCGTCTCGTACAGCGCCTGGGCGCCCGTGGTGGTGTTCTTCGTCGGCATGGTGCTGCTCATCCAGGTGATCAACCGAGCGCGCTGGTGGGCGTACATCCTCGGTGGCCTCGTGGTCGCCGCACTCGTCTACTTCTCCTACGTCGGCGCCGCTCTGCTCGACCAGGGGCCGTCGAGCCTCACGGCCGAAGAGGCGGCGATCTTCATCGGCCGACAGTGGCTGAACCCGTTCGCCGTGCTCGCGGCGGTCATCGCCCGCGAGGTCTCCGTCTGGACGGGCGCCTGGCTGGCGGCGCGGAGCCGCAAGCTGAAGGTGCGCAACGCCGAGGCCCGGGCCGACTACGACCAGCAGGTGGCCGACGCTCAGAACCAGGCCGTGGCGGCCTACGCGTCGCCGCAGCAGAGCGGGTACTGACCCGCAGCGTGCGCGATGCGTGACGATCGAACGTACGCCGCCGTCGTGGCGGTCTTCGCCGCTTTCCTCTACCTCGCGATCCTGGTCGGGGCTTTCGGTCTCATCTCCCTGACCACGAACACCGAGGTGATCGCCGATCCGGATGTCGGCCCGCTCGTCGGGCCCATCATGACCGGTTCGGCGACGGTGCTGGTGCTGATCTTCTTGATCGCGATCGGCACGCGCGTCCCCGCCCAGAATCAGAAGATCTCGCCGCCCGCAGCGATCGCCGTGGCCGTCGCCGCGTATCTCGTGTTCATCGCCGCCGGTGGAATCGCCGGCGCGGCGGGCGATCCGGCGAACCCGTTCCACTACTTCATCTTCGCGTTCGGTCAGCTGGGCAGCGTCTACGCGATCACCGCCGGCATCGCCGCCTTCGTCGTGACCTTGCTCTACCAGCTCGTGCTCGTCGGCCGCTTCCGCGACCGCGGCCGCCCGCGCTGGCCCTGGGAGAGCCCCGACGACGAATAAAGCAATCGACTCCGGTCAGATTGCTGCTTCCGCGCGCCCGAAGGAGCAATCTGCCCGGAGTCGATTGCAGGGGCAGGGGCAGGGGCAGGGGGTGTGGGGTGGGGCGTCAGTCGACGAGGGGGATCTGGACGCGGGCGAACTTGCCCTTGGCGATGTACATGCCGCGGCCGGGAGGGAACTCCGAGCGGCTGAGGCGGGGGAGCGGGGTCTTCAGCAGCAGGTCGCCCTCCATCGAGTCCGGCTGCAGCAGCAGCCCCCGGCGCCCGTTCTTGACCTCGCCGAGCAGCGGCCACGACGACCCCCAGGCCGACGACTCGGCTTCCGCGACCAGCAGGTGGTCGCTCCGCCGGATCGCCCGCACCAGTTCCACGATCGGCGAGTCGGCGGGCGTCTGCAAGAAGTCGCCGATGCTCTCGACGATCACCGCGATGCGACCCTCCGTGTCGGGGTCGGCGACCGCGGCGGCGAGGTCGCGGGCGAGCGCAGCCGCCGCATCCGGGGTCGTCGCCTTGTCCGTCCAGTGCGCCGCGGCGGCGAGCGGCGAGCGCGCGTTGCCGAGGTAGTAGAGGCGCGTCTCCGGGTCGAAGCGGGCCACGGATGCGGCAAGCGCTGCCAGCGTGCTGGTGCGCCCGCTGGCGGGTGGGCCGGCGACGAGCAGCGTTCCCGAGGGCTCGAACCCGAACGGCCCGAGGTCGATGTCGCTCACGCCGAGCACCGGCTCGCCGCCATGCGTCGCGGGGAGGTCGAGCAGCGGGAACTCCTTGGGCAGCGATCCGATCGCGGGCGCCGCCGGAACTCCGGCCCGCACCATGGCCTCGGCCAGCCGGGTCGTCGCCGCCGACTGCTCCGACACCGACGAGCTGCCGCCGAGCACGGCGATCTGGGTCTCGTAGCCGTCGACGATCGCGCGCCCGGGAGGCGATGAGGGGCCGAGGATGTCGCTCGGCACGTCGAGCATCCCGTAGCCGTCGTCGGCGAGCCGCAGCACCACCTTGCGCTGCACGAGCGACCGGATGGCGGTGGGCACCGCTCCGGCGCGGTCGCCGGTGATCGCCACGTGCATGCCGAGCTGTCGCCCGTCGCTCAGGATGTCTTTGAAGACGTCGTACCAGGCGGATCGGCCGGCCGGGATCTCGAAGTCTTCGCGAAAGTTCGGGAATCCGTCGATGAGCAGCAGGATGCGCGGCTCGTTCGGCCGGTTCGCGAGGCGGCGGTACTCGGTGATGCTCGACGCGTTCGCCTCCGCGAAGCGCGGCCCTCGGTCTTCGAGCTCGTCTTTCAGGGTGCGGAAGAGCCGGATGATGCGCTCGGTGTCGTCGCCCGCGATCACGGAGCCGACGTGCGGCAGCGTCTCGAGCATCCGGAGGCTGCCGGCGGCGAAGTCGAGCGCGTAGACGCGCACGGGGCCGCCGCGCGGGGTGATGGCGGCCGCGGAGGCCAGGGTGCGCAGCACGGCGGACTTGCCCGCGCCACCGGTGCCGTAAATCGCGATGTTGCCGTCGACGTCGGGGGCGAAGTACACCGGCGCCTGCTTTTGACGGTCAGGCACGTCGCTCACGCCGAGCAGGAGTTCCGCGTCGGTGCGCTGGCGCAGCAGCCCGAGGTCGTAGACCGCGGCGAGTTCGTCGAGCCACGGGCGGCGGGGTGCCGGGATGCGCGCCAGCGACTGCGCCTGCACGATCGAGGTCACGAGGCGCTGCTGATCGGTGGGTCCGAGGTCGCGCTCCTCTTCGACGAGCGGCCGGGGCTCTTCCCAGCGGTTCTCGCCGCCGAACCGCAGTTCGGCCACCTCGACGCCCGCGCGATCGGGCTCTCGCGAGGTCCAGCCGCCGGCGTAGGCCGACTGGAACTGCTGCAGGCGCCCGGGCCCGGTCTTGGCCATGCCGCGGCCGGGGATGGCGGGGTCGAAGTGGGCCGCATCCATCACGCCGACCACGTCTTGGCTGTCGGACTCGTCGGCCATGCGCAGAGCGATCCGCAGGTTGGTGTTGGCCCGGAGGTTGTCTTTGATCACACCGGCCGGCCGCTGGGTGGCCATGATCAGGTGGATGCCGAGCGAACGACCGCGCTGAGCGATGTCGACGACACCGTCGACGAACTCGGGGACCTCGCCCACGAGCGCGGCGAACTCGTCGATCACCAGCACGAGTGCGGGCGGGCATTCCGGGTCGCCGCGCTTCTCCAGTTCGAGCAGGTCTTTCGCCTTCTTGCGGTTGAGGAGGTGCTCGCGGTGGTGCAGCTCGGCGCGCAGGCTGGTGAGGGCGCGGCGAACCAGGTGCGGGCTCAGGTCGGTGACCAGGCCGACGCAGTGCGGAAGGGTGACGCAGTCGGCGAAGGCCGAGCCGCCTTTGTAGTCGACGAAGAGGAAGGTGACCCGGTCGGAGCTGTATTCGGCTGCCATCCCGAGCACCCAGGCCTGCAGGAACTCGCTCTTGCCGGCGCCGGTGGTTCCGCCGACGAGGGCGTGCGGCCCCTGGCTGCGCAGGTCGAGGTGCATCGCGTCGACGCCGGCCGAGCCGATGATCGCGCGCAGCGTGCCCGCGCGCCGTTTCGCGGGCTGGGCGCCGGGCGTGCGGTCGTGGATCGACGAGTTCTGCCGCCAGCGATCGATCACGGCGTTGGAGGACTCGACGAGCTCGTGTCCGAGCAGCGTGACCATCGAGATGCTGCGGGGGAGGTCGCTGGAGTCGGCGACGAGGGCGCCGGCGTCGACGACGGGCGCCATGCGCTTGGCGTAGTCGAGGGCGGTGTCGCGTTCGACGGGCTCGGTGACCACGTCGTCGATCGTCTCGCCGATGCGTACGAATCCGACGGTCGCACGGTCGGCGCTGTCAGTGTGCTCCAGATAGGTGCGGCAGACGGCGGGGAGCTGGGCCGTGTCGTCGCCGAGCCAGATCGGGAAGATCCCCGCGTCGGCGGCGGCTTCGGCGAGTTGCACCAACCGCGCGCGGTCGACGGAGACGTCGTCGGAGATCACCACGATGATGGCCGGGATGGGCGAGGGAGTGCCGTCGACGGTCTCCGACTTGCCGACGTCGGCGCCGCGTTCGAGCGCTGCGCGCTCCTGCTCCATCGCACCGCGTCGCTGGGCCTTGGCGCGAGCCTCGGTCAGTCGGCGCTCGACGACGCCTTCCAGTGCGCTCAGCACGCTGGCGGCGCTCGACGCGCTGTCGGCGAGGTGGCCGCCGCCGAGCGGGCTGTGCGGAGACGAGGTGTGCGGCATCCACTTCAGCCACTCGAGCTCGCGTGACCAGCGAGGGGAGACGAGGGATGCGACCACCAGTTCGGCAGGGGAATGCAGCGAGGTGAGCTGCACCAGCACGGAGTTCACCGACCCGCCGATGAACTCCGGGCGACCGGCGATTCCGAGCGCTCCGGACTCGAAGAGGTTGTCGAGCACGGGAACGTCTGCGACGCGTTCGTATTCGGCCATCACGGCGTCGAGGCGTTCCTGGAACTCGACGAGCATCTCGCCACGGTCGGTCGCCTGGATCAGGTTGCGCGATGGCATCGACCCGATGCCGAGCTGCACGTTGAGGAATGACCAGTGCTCGGGTCGCCTGGTCCACAGCAACGGCCCGCGCTGCACCGCGTCGGACAGGGCCGCGGCGGTCGTCGGCGACTCGGCCCGGCGCAGGGTCTGCTCGGTCTCCCGCTCGGCCGCGAGCTTGTCGGTGAGCGCTTCGAGCCGCTTGTCGAACACGGCGATCGCCTTCTTCAGCCTGCGCTTGCCGCGCGACCGGCTCGTGAAGAAGTTGCCGATGAGCATCACGGGCGACAGCAGCACGAACAGCAGCGCCGTGGGCTGCTTGGTGAGCATGAACATCGCGCCGCCGAGCAGCAACGGTGTGATCATCGCGAGCAGGGGGAAGGGCGGGTCCTCTTTCTCGCCGGGCACCTCGGGCGCCTGGAAGGTCTGACCCGAATATCGCTGTTCGACACGCGGCGAGCGGTTGAAGAAGATCGGGCCGGCCTTCGGGGGCGCGGCGACCAGGTTGCTGAGGCCGGCGACTGTGATCCGCAGCTCGGAATCGCCGATCAGCACGGTCTCCGAGCGCTTCACGGTGAACCGGGCGACGATTCCGCCGTCGACGACCACGCCGTTCGCCGAGCCGAGGTCGATCACCTCGACGCCGTCGCCCGCTTCGAATCGCACGTGCTTCTTCGACACGAGGGGATCGTGCAGCACGATGTCGCAGCCCTCGTCGCGGCCGAGAACGGTGGTGCCACGACGGATGGGGTACTCACGTCCCGCATCCGGACCGCTCAGCACGAGCGCCGTGGCGACGACGGGCGCGTCTGCCAGATCGTTCGGAGCGTAGTAGACACCAGCGTCGGCGAGGCTAACCGTGGCGCCGCTGCCGATCCATGCCTCGCCCACCGGGGCGTCCGGCGGCAGCACCAGCGGCTCGGCCTGCCCGGGCAGTGTCGCGCGCAGGGTGAGGGCGCTCTCGTCGACCGGGCTCGGCGCATCCCCCGACCTCGGATCGACCCGGCGGATGGTCGAAGCGATCTCGGAGATGCTCGCGGCGGCGTCGGCGGTGACGACGATGTCATCGCCGGCGCCCGCCGAACGGGACAGGGTCAGTTTGAGGCGCACGGGAAAACCCTACCCAGTGAAAGCATTTCTGCCGGATGGGGACCCCTCCCCATCGCCTGAATCGCGACCTCTTTATAGATTTGACCCAGCGTGAAGAAGAGAGGAGCCGCCATGGCCGGCCACGATTTGGTGCTCGACCTGCAACTGCTCGGTCAGTTGAGGGATGATCTCGACGCCGTGATCAAGGAGTTCGAGGATGCGGACGACTTCAGTGACGACGTCGCCGACGCGACGGGTCACGACGATCTCGGCGACCACGTGCGCGACTTCGCCCACAAGTGGAACGACAAGCGCAAGAAGATGACTGAGAACGTGAAGACGCTGCGCTCGTACATCGAGGCTGTGACAGACGGCTTCACGAAGGTCGACGACGAACTGGCCAAGGCCCTCGAGGATGGCGCGGCTGACACCGCGAAGAACCACCCGACGGCCACGGCCAAGTAAGAGGGGGAGAAGACGATGGGCGACAGCGAATACAACCCGCTCAAGGGAAACCCGTCCCTTGTGCAGTCGAAGGCGGAGCATTACGCGCAGATCGCGAACGCGATCACGCGCTCAGTAGACACGCTGAACCATGTCGGCGAGATCGGCGGCATGAAGAGCGAGGCGATCGACGCACTCAAGTCCACGGCCAGCGATGTCGCCCAAGACATCAACAAGGCACGCGATCGCTATTCGGTGACGGCGACGGCGCTGAAGTCGTACTCGTCGAAGCTCCGCACCGCGCAAGACGACGCCGATGCCGCGATCACGCTCATCAACTCCCGCCAGTCCGACGTCGAGACGGCGACGCACAAGGCGTCCACCGCCAAGCAGGCTCTGGAAGACAGTAAGCCGGAGGACAAGGCGACCAACACCACGGCATCCGGCAAGGCCGAGGATGCGGTCACTGATGCCAACAAGGCGCTCAACGAAGCCCACGCCGCTTGGCACCGGGCCCTCGACGACAAGAACGACGCCGCGAAGAGCGCTATCGACGACATCAAGGAGGTCGTCGAGGGCAAGAACAACCACGGCCTGAAAGACAGCTTCTGGGACAACTGGGGCGACGTCATCAAGACCATCTGCGAGTGGGCGGGCGTGCTCTCGATCTTCCTGTCGTGGGTGCCCATCCTGGGGCAGATCCTCATCGTGCTGGCCGTCATCGGCGCCGTGATCGCGCTTGTCGAGAGCGTCATCAAAGCGATGAACGGCGGAAGCTGGGTCGACGTCGCGTTCGCCGCCGTCGGCGTCGTGCTCGCCGTGTTCGGCGGCAACATCGGCAAGTACATCGGCAAGCTGGTCAAGGCGAAGGGCCTGACGGTGGCGATGAAGATGCCGCGCAAACAGTTCACTGCGCTCACCGGCATCACCAGGGGCAACAAGGCCAAGGAGCTGGCCGACGTGCAGAAGATGATCAACTCGCCCAAGGCGCTCCCCAACGTGATGAAGGAGGTCTTCGGCAGGAACCCGCTCAAGATCTCCGAGAAGAACCTCGGTGCAGCGTTCCTCAAGTTCCGCCAGAACCCGCTGGGACTCAGCGGCTTCGACAACCCGGCGTTCGCCGGCGAGATCGCCGACCAGATCCCGACCGGCGCCAAGGTCGCGCTCGGCGTGTGGAACTACCGGGGGGTCGCCAGCAAGATCGAGACGATGACGAACAACCCGTTCGACCACTCCGACAAGCCGGTCTCGCTGAAGCCGGACACCATCGCGAAAGATCTCGCCCACGGCCGGTTGCCGAACGTGCTTGGCATAGGCTGATCGTCATGGCTGCGATCGGAATTGCCGACCTGACCGTGTCCGTGCCTGACGGGTTCTACCCCGTGCGGCTCGACGAGGACATCGATTCGGAGGTGTGGGCGACGGAGGTGGTCGCCCGGGCGGAATCCGAGTCGGAGTCGGGAGCGATCGACCACGAGGGCGCGCTGCGCGACGAGCTGTTCGACCTGCGCATCCGCCTGCTCGCGCAGCTGAACCCGTATCTCACAGCCGCGGTCTACATCCGCCGGGAGCAGTTCCTCAGCCTCGGCGCGCTGATGACGTTCCAGGTGGTGGAGGTCGAGCCCGAGCACGATCCCGCGTGGTTCGAGCGCGAGGCCAGGGCCGTCGCGTCGAGCGAAGACGCCGAAGGCCACACCATCCTCTTCGACACGTGGCAGCGCCCGGCGCCGGCCGGCACCATCGCTGGAGTGCACCAGGTCGTCGAGTACCTCGCGCCCGGCGTCGAAGACGGCTGGATCGAGGCGCGCACGGTCTTCGGGGTGTTCCCTCCCGGGTCGCACGAGATGGTGCACTTCACGTTCACGACCGCCGATCTGGCCACGTTCGGCGACATGCCGGCCGAGACCGAGGCCATCGTCGCCTCGCTCGCGATCGAGCTCGAAGCATGACCCGTCAGCTCTCGTTCCGCGAGGCGGACATGACGATGGTGCTGCCCGGCTCGTGGGTCTCCGTTCCTCTCGCCGACGACGAGAAGGCCAAGCGCGAGATCAACAACCTGGTCAAGCGGCAGGTGGGCATGAACGACAGGCTCGCCCGGGTGCGACGGGATGCGCGCGAACAGCTGCGAGGAATGGCGTCGGCGGCGAAGACGGCCGGCGCGTTCCGCGTCGGGCTCTCGCTGGAGATCCTGCCGGGTGTGCCGTTCCCCGCAGCCATGATCATGGACTACCGGGACTGGCCCGCAGGGGCGACGGCAGCACCGGCGGCGGAGGCGACGGACGGTGAGGATGCCGCCGACGAGGCGGTGACCGCGCGCTTGGCGGCGGCCTTCCCGAACGCCGAGCAGCTGCCGCTCGATTGCGGACCGACGGCCCGCACGTCGCTCACTGCCTCGCTCAAGGTCGGCGCCGAGTCGACGCAAGACGTGAAGCTCGAGTACTGGCTCCCCGTCCCCGGCGGCGAAAAGCTGCTGCACATCACGGTTGACGTGCCGTCGCCCGGCGATCCCGCGCTCTACACGGAGCTGTTCGACGCGATCGTGGACTCGGTGCGCTGGTTCCCTGTGGCCTCGGGTTCCGCTCAGTGAGCGGTTCGCCCCGGGCGAGCGCTGAGACTTCGACGCCCACCCGGTTCCGCGCCGCGACGCTCTACGCGATCGGCCTGGCGCTTGTCGCGGTCGCGCTCGCTCTGCTGGTCTGGTTCCTCCTCCTCACCGCCGATCGCGGGCACCTCGAAGACCTGGTCGGCGGCGAAGACTGGGGCTCGAACCTCGTCGCCGCTCCGTTCCTCGTGCTCATGGTCGCTGCGGCCCCGCTGTTCCTCGCCGAGTACACCCGCCGCGGGCAGTGGCGCAGCCGCAACCGCACCTTCCTCCAGGGCGGCTCCAACGTGGTGCTGCTGCGCCCGCTCGCACTCTGGGCGAGGCTCCTATGGCTGCTGGTCGCGCTCGCCGCCTGGTTCGTGCTCATCCCGTTGCCCGTCGCGACCTCCGCCGTGCGGGGCGACGAGTTCTGGATGCTGCTCACCGCATACGGGTTCTTCGCCGCCGGCATGGTCGGCGCCATCCTCGGCTCGCTGCTGAAGCGCGCCACCTACGAGCGCCTCGCCTCCGCGTTCGGCGCACGGGTGAAGCGCGCGTCCCGCTCCCAGATCTTCTGGCGTATGGTCTCCTACCAGTTCCGCCTCGAACTCATCTTCGCCTTCCTCTGCACGGCGCTGCTGGGGATGCTTCCCCTCACCGTGCGCGACGACGACCCGGTCGCGGCCGCCTGGCTGATCGGACTCGCGGCCGGATGCGGCGTGCTGGCGATCGTCGGCATCCTGAACGCCTGGCGTTCCGGCAAGGCGCTGTACAGCCTCGAGTCGGTCTCCTGAGCGCGGGGGAGACCGATGGGGAGTCCTCCCCATTCCCTCCCACCCGCCACCGTCGATAGGTTGTTCGTAGTTGGTCAGCCCGAGGGGGCGGGCCTTGCGGACAACGAAAGGATTTGAACGTCATGGCAAACATGAACGTCACGTACGGCGAGATGACCGATGCCGCCAACCGCCTGACCTCGGGCAAAGACGACATCACCGCCAAGCTGCACGAGCTGCAGAACCTGGTGAACGGACTGGTCAACGGCGGCTTCGTCACCGACCAGGCCTCGGGTGCCTTCCACACCTCGTACGAGCAGTTCACCAAGGGCACGACGGATGCGGTCAACGGCCTCGACGGGATGTCGCAGTTCCTGACCAAGGCTGCCGACGCCCTCCAGAACGTCGACAGCGAGCTCGCCAAGGGCATCGGCGGCTAGTCGACACCGACGTCGTTTCGCGAAGCGCGGACATCCGAATGGATGTCCGCGCTTCGTCGTTCGGACGGCGGGCGGGGGAGACGATTCCGGGGTCGCTCTTCGCGCTACGCTCGTGTCATCTGCAAGAGGGGGAAGGCATGACCGATACGACGAGAACTTTCCGCGTGCGCTGGTACTGGTGGCTGATCGCGGCGGTGGTGTTGCTCGTGATGGTCGGCGCGATCGTCTCTCTGGCCGTCGGGGCGCGGCTCAACGCCGACGCACCGCGCGCCGCCGTCGGCCGGTTCCTGCACGCGCTCGTCGACGGCAAGGCCAAGGCGGCGCTCGCGCTCGCGGGAGCGAAGGTGTCGCCGTCGGATGTGCTCCTCACCGACGAGTCGTACGCGAAGGCGACCAACCGCATCCGCAGCTTCTCGATCGGGCCCGCCGTCGTGACGGGCGACACGGCGAAGGTCTCGGCCGAGATCCGGCAGGGCGATCGCACCTACAAGCAGTCGTTCGATCTCACGCGGGCGGGCAAGGCCTACCTCGTGTTCGACGAGTGGAAGCTGAAGCCGCTCGACCTGACCACGGTGTCCGCGGATCTGGAGACGCCACCGTCGCTCGACTTCACGATCGCCGGCGCGAAGGTCGACGACCCGACGCACGTCTCGCTTCGCGCGCTTCCGGGCATGTACGAGGTTCGCGCGGGCGCGGAGCAACAGGACCTCTACGCGGTCGACCCGTTCACGCTCACCGCGATCGGATTCGGGGACGCCACGACGAAGGCGCCCACGATCTCGGCGCACCTCACCTCGAAGGGCGAGGACGCAATCCACTCCGCGGTCGACGCGTGGATCGACGGCTGTGCCGCCTCCACGGAGCTCTCGCCGCCCGGCTGCCCGTTCGAAGGCATCGGCGACCCGGGCATCACGTACACGAACGTCACCTGGTCGATGGAGTCGCGGCCGAGCTTCTCGGTGGACTACACCTACTTCGACGGCGGGTGGACCGTCGCGAGCATCACCGACGGATCGGTGACGGCATCCGCCGACATCAGCCGGCCGTCCGACGGCGCGACGGGCACCGCGACGGTGGACCCCATCCCGTTCCGATTCACCGGCGTCGGGTCGTTCGAAGACGGCACTGCGCAGTTCACTCCGTCCATCAAGTAGGCGCGCCGCAAGGACCCGCATCCATTTGACCGAGGCCCCACCCTGAGCTAAGATTTATCGGGTGTGCGCTCTGTCGCGCGCTCGTTCGGTGCCCAGAAATGGATGCCACGAGCGGCAGGCACGTACTCATCCGATGGGCCGAATCTTTCTGCACGGAAGAATCGCGCCCCCACGGCATATCGATGGCGAACTCTTCAGAGATGACGCCGATCGGTTCCCCCGAAACCCACACCATGTCCGCGAGGGCGGGGTGAGGCTCGGGGAAGAAGCAACAACTGTCACCGTGCAGTCCATAAAAGGAGAAGTAGTGCCAACCATTCAGCAGTTGGTTCGGAAGGGCCGCAGCCCCAAGGTCACCAAGACCAAGGCGCCCGCCTTGAAGTCCAACCCCCAGCAGCGCGGCGTTTGCACCCGCGTTTACACCACCACCCCCAAGAAGCCGAACTCGGCTCTGCGCAAGGTGGCTCGCGTGAAGCTGTCCAACGGTACCGAGGTCACCGCCTACATCCCCGGTGAGGGCCACAACCTGCAGGAGCACTCGATGGTGCTCGTGCGCGGCGGTCGTGTCAAAGACCTCCCCGGTGTCCGTTACAAGATCGTTCGCGGCGCCCTGGACACCCAGGCCGTGAAGAACCGCAAGCAGGCTCGCAGCCGCTACGGCGCGAAGATGGAGAAGAAGTAATGCCTCGCAAGGGACCAGCACCCAAGCGCCCCGTCGTCGCAGACCCGGTATACGGCGCTCCCATCGTCAGCCAGCTCGTCAACAAGATCCTGCTCGACGGCAAGAAGGGCCTCGCCGAGCGCATCGTCTACGACGCGCTCGAAGGCGTCGCGGCCAAGAACGGTCAGGATGCCGTCGTCACGCTCAAGAAGGCGCTCGACAACGTGCGCCCGACCCTCGAGGTCCGCAGCCGCCGCGTCGGTGGCTCGACCTACCAGGTCCCGGTCGAGGTCAAGCCTCACCGCGCCAACACCCTCGCGCTGCGCTGGCTCACCAGCTACGCCAAGGGTCGTCGCGAGAAGACCATGACCGAGCGTCTCACCAACGAGATCCTGGATGCGTCCAACGGTCTCGGCGCCGCCGTCAAGCGTCGTGAAGACACGCACAAGATGGCCGAGTCGAACAAGGCCTTCGCGCACTACCGCTGGTAATCAGCGCACGCTGGTAACACTTTCGCCTTTCCGGGTGTTGTACCTCTCGAGGTGCACCACCCGGAAGGCACCCCCTCATTTCTACTTTTCGGAGGAACCCTGTGGCACAGGACGTGCTCACCGACCTGAAAAAGGTCCGCAACATCGGCATCATGGCCCACATCGATGCCGGCAAGACCACTACGACCGAGCGCATCCTGTTCTACACGGGCGTCAACCACAAGATCGGTGAGACCCACGACGGCGCCTCGACCACCGACTGGATGGAGCAGGAGAAGGAGCGCGGCATCACGATCACGTCTGCCGCCGTGACCTGCTTCTGGAACAAGAACCAGATCAACATCATCGACACCCCCGGTCACGTGGACTTCACCGTCGAGGTGGAGCGTTCGCTCCGCGTCCTCGACGGTGCCGTCGCCGTGTTCGACGGCAAGGAGGGCGTCGAGCCCCAGTCCGAGACCGTGTGGCGTCAGGCCGACAAGTACAACGTGCCGCGCATCTGCTTCGTCAACAAGATGGACAAGCTCGGCGCCGACTTCTACTTCACCGTCGAGACCATCGTGAAGCGCCTCGGCGCCAAGCCGCTGGTTCTCCAGCTGCCGATCGGCTCCGAGTCGAACTTCGAGGGTGTCGTCGACCTCGTCGAGATGCGTGCACTCACCTGGCGCGGCGACGCGAAGGGTGACGTCCAGATGGGCGCCAAGTACGCGATCGAGGAGATCCCCGCCGACCTCGTCGAGAAGGCCGAGGAGTACCGTCAGGCGCTCCTCGAGACCGTCGCCGAGACCGACGACGCGCTGCTCGAGAAGTTCTTCGGTGGCGAAGAGATCACGATCCCCGAGATCAAGGCCGCGATCCGCAAGCTCACGGTCAACAGCGAGATCTACCCCGTGCTCTGCGGCTCCGCGTTCAAGAACCGCGGTGTGCAGCCGATGCTCGACGCCGTGATCGACTACCTGCCGTCGCCGCTCGACGTGCCCGCCATCGAGGCGCACGACCCGCGCGACGAGGAGAAGGTCATCCTCCGTCACGCCGACGCCAGCGAACCGTTCTCGGCCCTCGCGTTCAAGGTCGCGGTTCACCCGTTCTTCGGTCGCCTCACCTACGTTCGCGTGTACTCCGGTCACGTCAACAGCGGTGCCGGCGTCGTCAACTCGACGAAGGGCAAGAAGGAGCGCATCGGGAAGATCTTCCAGATGCACGCCAACAAGGAGAACCCGGTCGACTTCGTCACCGCGGGCAACATCTACGCCGTGATCGGCCTCAAGGACACCACCACCGGTGACACCCTGTGCGACCCGGACAACCAGGTCGTCCTCGAGTCGATGACGTTCCCGGAGCCCGTGATCGAGGTCGCGATCGAGCCGAAGACCAAGGCCGACCAGGAGAAGCTGGGCACCGCGATCCAGAAGCTCGCCGAGGAAGACCCGACGTTCCGCACCGAGCAGAACCAGGAGACCGGTCAGACGGTCATCAAGGGAATGGGCGAGCTCCACCTCGACATCCTGGTCGACCGCATGAAGCGCGAGTTCAACGTCGAGGCGAACGTCGGCAAGCCCCAGGTGGCCTACCGCGAGACGATCCGCCGCGCCGTCGAGAAGTACGACTACACGCACAAGAAGCAGACCGGTGGTTCGGGTCAGTTCGCAAAGATCCAGATCACGATCGAGCCGATGGACGTGACTCCCGAGACGAGCTACGAGTTCGTCAACGGCGTCACCGGTGGTCGCGTTCCGCGCGAGTACATCCCGTCGGTGGACCACGGAATCCAGGACGCCATGCAGGTCGGCGTTCTGGCGGGCTTCCCGACGGTGGGCGTCAAGGCGACCCTCGTCGACGGCGCCTCGCACGACGTCGACTCCTCGGAGATGGCGTTCAAGATCGCCGGTTCGATGGCCTACAAAGAGGCCGCGCGCAAGGCGAACCCTGTGCTCCTCGAGCCGCTCATGGCGGTCGAGGTTCGCACGCCGGAAGAGTACATGGGCGATGTGATCGGTGACCTCAACTCCCGTCGAGGCCAGATCCAGTCGATGGAGGACGCGAGCGGTGTCAAGGTGATCCGCGCCAACGTCCCGCTGTCGGAGATGTTCGGATACATCGGCGACCTGCGGTCGAAGACCTCGGGCCGTGCGGTCTACTCGATGACCTTCGACAGCTACGCGGAGGTCCCGAAGGCTGTCGCCGACGAGATCGTCCAGAAGAACAAGGGCGAGTAGCAGTAAAGCCCTGACAGATGTGGGGGTCCGGAACGTCGGCTCGGCCGGCGTTCCGGAACCCCGGATCAACCAAGTAACATAGGTAAACAATCCCGTAGAGTTGCCGGTCGAAAACCATCGACCGGGGTTTCTACACGAGAGTCCTGAGGAGGACCCAGTGGCTAAGGCCAAGTTCGAGCGGACTAAGCCGCACGTCAACATCGGAACCATCGGTCACGTTGACCACGGCAAGACGACGCTCACCGCAGCGATCTCCAAGGTGCTTGCTGACAAGTACCCGTCGGCGACCAACGTTCAGCGCGACTTCGCGTCGATCGACTCGGCTCCGGAAGAGCGTCAGCGTGGTATCACGATCAACATCTCGCACGTCGAGTACGAGACCCCGAAGCGCCACTACGCGCACGTTGACGCCCCTGGGCACGCCGACTACATCAAGAACATGATCACCGGTGCCGCTCAGATGGACGGCGCGATCCTCGTGGTCGCCGCCACCGACGGCCCGATGGCCCAGACCCGCGAGCACGTTCTGCTCGCCAAGCAGGTCGGCGTCCCCTACCTGCTCGTCGCGCTGAACAAGTCCGACATGGTCGACGACGAGGAGATCCTGGAGCTCGTCGAGCTCGAGGTTCGCGAGCTTCTCTCCAGCCAGAACTTCGATGGCGACAACGCCCCCGTCGTTCGCGTCTCGGGCCTCAAGGCTCTCGAGGGCGACGAGAAGTGGGTCGAGTCGATCGTCGAGCTCATGGATGCCGTCGACAACTCCATCCCCGACCCCGTGCGCGACAAGGACAAGCCGTTCCTGATGCCGATCGAGGACGTCTTCACGATCACCGGTCGTGGAACCGTCGTCACCGGCCGCGCCGAGCGTGGAACCCTCGCCATCAACTCCGAGGTCGAGATCGTCGGCATCCGCCCGACGCAGAAGACCACGGTCACCGGTATCGAGATGTTCCACAAGCAGCTCGACGAGGCATGGGCCGGCGAGAACTGTGGTCTGCTCCTCCGTGGAACCAAGCGCGAGGACGTCGAGCGCGGTCAGGTCGTCGTGAAGCCGGGTTCGGTCACGCCGCACACCAACTTCGAGGGCACCGCCTACATCCTCTCGAAGGACGAGGGTGGACGTCACAACCCGTTCTACGCGAACTACCGTCCGCAGTTCTACTTCCGTACCACCGACGTCACCGGCGTCATCACGCTGCCCGAGGGCACCGAGATGGTCATGCCCGGCGACACCACCGACATGACGGTCGAGCTGATCCAGCCGATCGCCATGGAAGAGGGCCTCGGCTTCGCCATCCGTGAGGGTGGCCGCACCGTGGGCGCTGGTACCGTCACGAAGATCATCAAGTAGTCTTCCGAGACTTCTGAGAAAGGGTCGGGCCTTCGGGCCCGGCCCTTTTCTTCGTTGCGCGGCTGCCCCTCAAATTGGGGCACGTCTAGAATGAGAATTTCTCACTAACCCCTGACAAGCGCATCGCCCTTCCCCTAAGCTGAGTAAACCTCATTACCCGAGTGAGGCGCGACTCGCACCACCAAGGGGGTCTCGACAATGCGACGTCACCTGCACCACACACCCGACACCACGAAGACGAACAGAGAACACCGACGCTCACCGTTCGCCCTCTCCCAGAGCTGGACTGCGCGCATCGCCGCGCCCGCCATCGTGCTCGCTCTCGCACTCACAGGTTTCGCAGCCCCGGCCAACGCCGAGGATGCTCCTGCCGCCGACCCATCGACGACAGCGGCGCCCACCGACCCCGCCCCCGCGGCGGATCCGGCTCCGGCCGACCCGGCTCCGGCCGATCCGGCCCCGGCGGCCGATCCGGCGCCTGCCGATCCCGCACCCGCGGCCGAAGAGGCCGCGGCGCCCGATCCCGAGCCCGCCGCCGCCGCTCCGGCGCCGTCTGACGACGCGCCCGCGACGTCGGAACAGGCATCCGGATCGTCGTCGAACCCGCCGACGGCAGCGCGCGCGGTCCCGTCGTCCGCGCCGTCGAGCCCGCCGCCGTCGAGCGGTTCCTCCACGGGAACGCTCACCGTGGTGAAGCACCTCGAAGACGCGAACGGCAAGCTCATCGACAGCACGCCCGGCGGCTGGGAGTTCACGGCCTCGAGCACGGGCCTCCTCTACAGCCCTCAGTCGCTCACCACGGACGACTCGACGGGCTCGGTGACCTACACGCTCACAGTGCCGGCCGGAGTGTCCTCGGTGCCGGTGACGGTCACGGAGACCCAGCAGGACGGCTACACCCTCGCGCAGCAGTCGGGCGTGAACGCCGTCTGCACCTACGCCGACGGCACCGTCGTCAACGCCGGTGCGCTCGGTTTCGTCGTGAACGTTCCAGGACATCAGAACGTGCGCTGCGTCGTGGTCAATCGCGAGCAGCCCGCCACATGGTCCGTCTCCAAGTCGAGCGACCCGGTCTCCGGAACGACCGTCGAGCCCGGGCAGGAGATCTCGTACACGCTCGACGTGCAGTACACCGGAGGCAAGCTGCCGAGCTCGCTCGTGATCACCGACGACATGTCGGGGGTTCTGAACAACGCGACGCTGGTCGGCGACCTCACGCCCACGCAGGGCACGGCCGAGATCGTGGGAAAGAACCTGGTTTGGACGATCACCGGTTTCGACGACTCGCTGAGCCTCACATACACGGTCAAGGTGAATGACGGCGCGTACGGCGTGCACATCAAGAACGTGCTGACCGTTCCGCCCGGGGGCGTCTGCGACGGCAGCTGCACCACCGACCACCCGACGCCGCACTGGCTGCTCACCAAGACGTCCGACCCGGTCAGCGGTTCGACCGTGCAGGCCGGCCAGCCGATCGTCTACACCCTGAGCGCCGACAACGACTCCGACGGGTCGATCACGGGCGCGACCGCGACGGACTCCCTGGTCGGCGTTCTCGACCACGCGAAGCTGAGCGGCTCGCTCCCCGCATCCCTCAGCCTGTCGGGCACCGCGTTGACCTGGCAGGTGCCCGATCTCGCACCGGGCGAGACGAAGACCGTGTCGTTCACCGTGACGGTGGACGAGGACGCCGCCGGTGTCGTCATCGACAACGTGGTGACGCCCGGTCCGGGCGGGTACTGCCCGCCGGCGCCGCCGTACGGACCGCCGCAGCCCGGCTCGCCGAGCTGCGAGACCACGCACCACGTGCCGTCGGTCGACCTGAGCATCCTGAAGACGCACTCTGCGGCCGACGGTGGCGAGGGCGGTGTCGTCGACTCCGGTAAGGGCGACGTCATCGACTACCAGCTCACGGTGTCGAACAAGGGAACGGACGCGGCGACCGGTATCACGGTCAGCGACCCGATCCCGGCCGGCCTGACCTACGTCGACGGCTCACTCGTCGCTCCTCCCGGCTGGACCGCCGTGCTCACCGGCGGCACGCTGAGCCTCACCTACGCGGGCTCGCTGGCACCGGATGCGACGGCAGTGCTCACGTTCAAGGCGACGGTCGGCGACCTCGTTCGGGCGAACAGCGACTCGCCGTACCCGAACATCGACAACCAGGCGTGCGTGAAGAGCACGGAGCCCGACTCGAACCCGGCGGACAACTGCTCCACCGACACGACGAAGGTCAAGTCGATCGCAGTCGCGGCACAGGCCCTGTGCGTGAACGACGCCCCCGTCGTCTCGTACTCGCTGACGCCGTACAACCTGACGGCCGCACCGACGATCGCGCTGATCTGGTGGACCGCCGACGGCTACGCAGCCCGCAACCCGGCCATCGAGGCCGGTGACCAGGCGGGGCTGATCGCCGACGGAGCCCAGCAGGTCAACTACATCCCGCTTCCTGCAGGGTGGACGAACGGCGAAGCGATCACCGGAACCCAGCTCTGGCCGGGAGCCGGGGTCGACGCCTCGGGCAAGGGCAACGCCTGGCCGGGATGGCGTCAGCTGGATGACGGCACCTGGGTGCTCGATCCTGCCGCACCGTTCTACGACATGCGCAACGGAGCGGTGGTCGAGGTGAGGATCAACCCGACCACTGCGTCGGCCGTCACCTACCCGCCGTCGTCGACGCACTGCGACCCGCCCGTGACCACCACCACGGTGGCCGGAGGCTCGACGGGCCTGGCCGCGACGGGCAGTGATGTGACCATGCCGTTCGTCGGCGGAGCGATCCTGATCGCCCTCGGCGCAGCGTTCATGCTCTGGATGCGCCGCCGCCGCCCGCACGCGGGTTAGGGGTTTACCACACGGCGCGACCGGCGCAGAATGGATGGACCGTTCATTCCGAACGGACCTCCGACGAAGGGAGTGCGTATGGATACCTCAAACCTCGCAAACCAGGCCAAGCCGCTGGACGGGCCTCGGACGGAGAGTTCGGGAACCGCCTGAGCGGAACCATTGGCAACAGCTAGAGAGTGACGGCGCGAGGCGCCACTCGAGAGGGGCCGGGCAGTAGCCCGGCCCCTCTCCTGCGTCCGACACGCCCAACGCGACACGCCCGGGTTGCAGCAATGCGGATACTCTGGCAAACTTGTCTAGTTCAACATTCCGGAACGTGCGTTCAAGCGTGTGCCCGAACCGGATCACTGCCAGGCAGTGCATAGCCCACCGCGAGGTCGTTCATCCGATCAGCGGCAGATGGTTAGGCCGCGGGTAGCAGAACAGAGCTTAATCGACCACCTTCGAAGACATGGGTCACCTATGTCTACGGCCGGTCGGTGAGTTGACAGAAGAAAAGTGGTTGCAACCTGGCGGCGTTCTTGAACGTCCGCCGCCCGCGTCCAATGCGAGCCTCGGCTCGTAAGACGCCATAACAAGAGAGTGAGTCAGACATGGCGGGACAGAAGATCCGCATTCGGCTTAAGTCGTACGACCACGAGGTCATCGACACCTCGGCGCGCAAGATCGTCGACACCGTGACCCGTGCGGGCGCGACCGTCGTCGGCCCCGTGCCGCTTCCGACCGAGAAGAACGTGGTGTGCGTCATCCGTTCGCCCCACAAGTACAAGGACAGCCGCGAGCACTTCGAGATGCGCACGCACAAGCGGCTCATCGACATCATCGACCCGACGCCGAAGGCCGTCGACTCGCTCATGCGTCTCGACCTCCCCGCCGACGTCAACATCGAGATCAAGCTCTAGGGGGGAACATGTCTGCTATCGAGACCAAGACTTCCAAGGGCCTGCTCGGCAAGAAGCTCGGCATGACCCAGGTGTGGGACGAGAACAACAAGCTCATCCCCGTCACCGTGATCGAGATCACCCCGAACGTGGTCACCCAGGTTCGCACCCCCGAGGTCGACGGCTACAACGCCGTGCAGATCGCTTACGGCCAGATCGACCCCCGCAAGGTCACGAAGCCGTCCGCCGGTCACTTCGACAAGGCCGGCGTCACGCCGCGCCGTCACCTCACCGAGGTCCGCACCGCCGATGCCGCTGACTACAGCGCCGGCCAGGAGCTGACCGTCGACGCGACCTTCGAGGCCGGCCAGCTGGTCGACGTCGTCGGAACGTCGAAGGGTAAGGGGTTCGCCGGTGTCATGAAGCGCCACAACTTCAAGGGTGTCTCCGCTTCACACGGTTCGCACCGCAACCACCGCAAGCCGGGTTCCATCGGCGCCTCCTCGACCCCGAGCCGTGTCTTCAAGGGCATGCGCATGGCTGGTCGCATGGGTGGCGAGCGTGTGACCGTCCTGAACCTCAAGGTTCAGGCCGTCGACGCCGAGAAGGGCCTGCTGCTGGTCAAGGGTGCCGTTCCCGGCGCCCGTGGCCGCATCGTTTTCGTCCGCAACGCAGTGAAGGGGGCCTAGTCGCATGGCTACCTCTATTGACGTCCTCGACGTCAAGGGCAAGAAGGCGGGCTCGGTCGAGCTTCCCGCCGACCTGTTCGACGTCCAGACCAACATCCCGCTCATCCACCAGGTGGTCGTGGCACAGCTCGCAGCCGCACGTCAGGGCACTCACAAGACCAAGCGTCGTGGTGAGGTCTCCGGTGCCGGCCGCAAGCCGTTCAAGCAGAAGGGAACCGGTCGCGCTCGTCAGGGCTCGATCCGCGCACCTCAGATGACCGGTGGTGGCATCGTCCACGGACCGGTGCCCCGCAGCTACGCGCAGCGCACCCCCAAGAAGATGATCGCGGCAGCCCTCCTCGGAGCGCTCAGCGACCGCACCCGCGGAAGCCGCCTGCACGCCGTCGAGTCGCTCGCCCTGGGCGAGACCCCCTCGACCAAGGCAGTCGTCGAGTACCTCGGCACCGTCGCCACCTCGAAGCACGTTCTGATCGTGCTCGAGCGCGATGACGAGGTCAGCGCCAAGAGCGTCCGCAACATCCCCACCGTGCACGTGCTGCACTACGACCAGCTGAACGCGTACGACGTGCTCGTGAGTGACGACATCGTCTTCACCAAGAGCGCACTCGAGGCCTTCATCGCGTCCAAGAGCAAGAAGGAAGAGGTGAACGCGTAATGGCCACCGTCAACAAGGATCCGCGCGACGTCATCATCGCCCCGGTCGTCTCCGAGAAGAGCTACGGCCTGATCGACGAAGGCAAGTACACCTTCCTCGTCGACCCGCGCTCGAACAAGACCGAGATCAAGCTCGCCATCGAGAGCATCTTCAAGGTGCAGGTCGCGTCGATCAACACCCTGAACCGTCAGGGCAAGACTCGCCGCACCAAGTTCGGTCAGGGCAAGCGTAAGGACACGAAGCGTGCGATCGTCACGCTGAAGTCCGGTTCCATCGACATCTTCACGGCAGTTGGCTAAGGCCGGGATCTAGAGGAAAACAGACAATGGCTATTCGTAAATACAAGCCCACGACCCCCGGTCGTCGCGGTTCGAGCGTTGCAGACTTCGCCGAGATCACTCGCTCGACGCCTGAGAAGTCGCTGCTCCGTCCGCTGTCGAAGACCGGTGGCCGCAACAACCAGGGTCGCATCACGACCCGTCACATCGGTGGTGGCCACAAGCGCCAGTACCGTGTCATCGACTTCCGTCGCAATGACAAGGACGGCGTGAACGCGAAGGTCGCTCACATCGAGTACGACCCCAACCGCACCGCACGTATCGCGCTGCTCCACTACGTGGACGGCACCAAGCGCTACATCCTGGCCCCGAACAAGCTGGCTCAGGGCGACGTCGTCGAGTCGGGTGCAGGCGCGGACATCAAGCCGGGCAACAACCTGCCCCTTCGCAACATCCCGACCGGTACCGTGATCCACGCGATCGAGCTGAAGCCGGGCGGCGGCGCCAAGATGGCCCGCTCCGCCGGAGCCTCGGTTCGCCTCGTCGCCAAGGACGGCCCCTACGCGCAGCTCCGTCTGCCGTCGGGCGAGATCCGCAACGTCGACGCCCGCTGCCGCGCCACCATCGGCGAGGTCGGCAACGCCGAGCAGTCGAACATCAACTGGGGCAAGGCCGGCCGTATGCGCTGGAAGGGCGTTCGCCCGACCGTCCGCGGTGTCGCGATGAACCCGATCGACCACCCGCACGGTGGTGGTGAGGGCAAGACCTCCGGTGGACGCCACCCGGTCAGCCCGTGGGGCCAGAAAGAAGGCCGCACCCGCCACCCCAACAAGGAAAGCGACAAGCTCATCGTTCGTCGCCGTACCGCCGGCAAGAAGCGTAAGTAGGAGTAGAAGATGCCACGCAGTCTCAAAAAGGGCCCCTTCGTCGACGACCACCTGCTTCGCAAGGTCGTCACGGCGAACGAGGCCAACAGCAAGAACGTGATCAAGACCTGGTCGCGCCGCTCGATGATCATCCCGGCCATGCTGGGTCACACCATCGCGGTGCACGACGGTCGCAAGCACATCCCGGTGTTCGTCACCGAGACCATGGTCGGGCACAAGCTCGGCGAGTTCGCGCCCACCCGCACCTTCCGTGGACACGTGAAGGACGACAAGAAGGGTCGTCGCCGCTAACGCGGTGACGTAAGGAGGAGAGAAATGGTGGAGTCGATCGCCCGCGTGCGACACATCCGCGTAACCCCCCAGAAAGCTCGTCGCGTCGTCAACCTGATCCGCGGCAAGCAGGCACAGGAGGCCTTGGCCATCTTGAAGTTCGCCCCCCAGGGTGCGAGCGAGCCGGTGTACAAGCTCGTCGCCTCGGCCATCGCCAACGCGCGGGTCAAGGCAGACGCCTCGAACACCTACCTGGATGAGCAGGACCTGTACGTCAGCAGCGCATACGTCGATGAGGGCACCACCCTCAAGCGTTTCCAGCCGCGCGCTCAGGGCCGTGCCTTCCGCATCAACAAGCGCACCAGCCACATCACGGTCGTCCTCGCGACGCCGGACGAGGTTCAGGACGCCAAGCCAGCCAAGGCGAGCACCGCGAAGAAGGCGAGCAAGTAATGGGTCAGAAAGTCAATCCATACGGCTTCCGTCTGGGAATCACCACCGACCACGTGTCGCGCTGGTTCTCCGACAGCACCAAGCCGGGCCAGCGTTACAGCGACTTCGTCGCCGAGGACGTCAAGATCCGTCGTCTGCTGCAGACGTCGCTCGACCGTGCGGGCGTGTCCCGCATCGAGATCGAGCGCACCCGTGACCGCGTCCGCGTCGACATCCACACCGCCCGTCCGGGCATCGTGATCGGTCGTCGTGGCGCCGAGGCCGAGCGAATCCGCTCCGACCTCGAGAAGCTCACGAAGAAGCAGATCCAGCTGAACATCCTCGAGGTCAAGAACCCCGAGGCCGACGCTCAGCTCGTCGCCCAGGGCATCGCCGAGCAGCTCTCCGCACGTGTGGCCTTCCGCCGCGCGATGCGCAAGGGCCTGCAGGGTGCCCAGCGCGCCGGCGCCAAGGGTGTCCGCATCCAGGTGTCCGGTCGTCTCGGCGGCGCCGAGATGAGCCGCTCGGAGTTCTACCGCGAAGGCCGTGTGCCGCTGCACACGCTTCGCGCCAACATCGACTACGGCTTCTACGAGGCCAAGACCACGTTCGGTCGCATCGGTGTCAAGGTGTGGATCTACAAAGGCGACATCACGAACAAGGAACTCGCTCGCGAGCAGGCGAACACCAAGTCGACCCGCCCCGAGCGCAACGACCGTCCGCGTCGCGGCGGCCGCACCAACGCCCCGGCCGAGACCGCGCCGGCGGCGGCAGGAGTTGAGGCATAACCATGTTGATCCCACGCAGAGTCAAGCACCGCAAGCAGCACCACCCCGGCCGTTCCGGCCAGGCCACTGGTGGCACGAAAGTCAGCTTCGGTGAGTTCGGTATCCAGGCACTGACCCCCGCATACGTGACCAACCGTCAGATCGAGTCCGCTCGTATCGCGATGACGCGTCACATCAAGCGTGGTGGAAAGGTGTGGATCAACATCTACCCCGACCGTCCGCTCACGAAGAAGCCGGCCGAAACCCGCATGGGTTCCGGTAAGGGTTCGCCCGAGTGGTGGGTCGCGAACGTCAAGCCGGGCCGGGTCCTCTTCGAGGTCTCGGGTGTCGACGAGCAGCTCGCTCGTGAGGCCATGACCCGTGCAATCCACAAGCTGCCCCTCAAGGCACGCATCATCAAGCGCGAGGAGGGCGACGCGTAATGGCGATCGGATCCAAGGAGCTCGCATCCGCTGAGCTCGACACTTTCGAAGACGAGCGACTCGTCGACGAGCTGAAGAAGGCCAAGGAAGAGCTGTTCAACCTGCGCTTCCAGTCGGCCACCGGTCAGCTCGAAAGCCACGGCCGCCTGCGCGCCGTGAAGCGCGACATCGCTCGTATCTACACGGTCATCCGCGAGCGTGAGCTCGGCATCCGGCCCACGCCGGCTCCTGCCGAGGTCGCCGCTCCGAAGGCCGAGAAGAAGACCGCGAAGACCAAGGCCAAGAAGGAGACCGCCCCCGAGGTGGCCGCCGACGACGCCACCGAGACTGAGGAGGCCAAGTAATGGCTGAGACCACCAAGGCCAAGAAGGCCGAGGAGACGGTGGCCGACGAGGCCCTCGTCCGTGGGTACCGCAAGACCCGACGCGGCTACGTGACCAGCGACAAGATGGACAAGACCATCGTCGTCGAGGTCGAAGACCGCGTGAAGCACCCCCTGTATGGCAAGGTCATCCGCCGCACCTCCAAGGTGAAGGCGCACGATGAGAACAACACCGCCGGCATCGGCGACCTCGTTCTCATCAACGAGACCCGTCCGCTGAGCGCCTCCAAGCGGTGGCGCCTGGTTGAGATTCTGGAGAAGGCCAAGTGATTCAGCAGGAATCCCGAGTCAAGGTCGCTGACAACACGGGTGCCAAGGAGCTCCTCACCATCCGTGTGCTCGGCGGCTCCGGCCGTCGTTACGCGGGCCTCGGCGACACGATCGTCGCCACGGTCAAAGACGCGATCCCCGGCGGAAACGTCAAGAAGGGCGACGTCGTCAAGGCTGTCATCGTGCGCGTGGTCAAGCAGACCCGTCGCGCCGACGGCTCGTACATCAAGTTCGATGAGAACGCCGCAGTGATCTTGAAGAACGACGGTGACCCCCGCGGCACCCGTATCTTCGGACCGGTCGGTCGCGAGCTCCGCGACAAGAAGTTCATGAAGATCATCTCGCTGGCACCGGAGGTTATCTAAGTCATGGCGAAGAACATCAAGAAGGGCGACCTGGTTCAGGTCATCTCTGGTGCGAGCCAGGCCCGTGGCGGCGACAAGGGCAAGCAGGGTCGCGTCATCGAGGTTCAGGTCGAGAAGAACCGCGTCATCGTCGAGGGCGTCAACTTCGTCACCAAGCACGTGCGCGTCGGACAGACGCAGCGTGGCACGAAGACCGGCGGCATCGAGACGCACGAGGCTCCGATCCACGTGTCGAACGTCGCCCTGATCGACCCCGAGACCAAGAAGCCGACCCGCGTCGGCTTCCGCTCCGAGACTGTGACGAAGGACGGCGTCTCCAAGACGGTCCGCGTTCGTTACGCCAAGAAGTCAGGTAAGGACCTGTAATGGCAGACACTGCAACCGCTGCTGGCAAAATCCAGCCGCGTCTCAAGCAGAAGTACAAGAACGAGATCTCGGCTCAGCTGAGCAAGGACCTCGGTTTCACCAACCCGCACCAGGTGCCGGGTCTCGTGAAGATCGTCGTCAACATGGGTGTCGGCGAGGCTGCTCGCGACGGCAAGGTCATGGATGGTGCGGTCGCCGACCTCACCAAGATCACCGGCCAGAAGCCGCAGGTCACGAAGGCCCGCAAGTCCATCGCCCAGTTCAAGCTGCGCGAGGGTCAGCCGATCGGCGCGCACGTCACACTGCGCGGCGACCGGATGTGGGAGTTCCTCGACCGCCTGATCTCGCTCGCACTTCCCCGTATCCGCGACTTCCGCGGTCTGTCGGACAAGCAGTTCGACGGAACCGGCAACTACACCTTCGGTCTCACGGAGCAGGCTATGTTCCACGAGATCGACCAGGACAGGATCGACCGCGTTCGCGGAATGGACATCACTGTGGTGACCACCGCGAAGAACGACGAAGAGGGCCGCGCACTGCTCAAGCAGCTGGGCTTCCCCTTCCGTTCCAACGAGGCCGCCAACTAGTCCTCACCCTGTCGGGCCGGCCGAACCGGCCGGCCCGCTTCCACCACAGGTCGTCAGTCGTGTAACGGCTGAACGAAACCTGGTGAACAAAGGAAACATCTGCAATGACAATGACAGATCCGGTCGCAGACATGCTGACCAGACTGCGCAACGCGAACTCGGCGCACCACGACACCGTGTCGATGCCGCACTCGAAGCTCAAGGCGCACATCGCCGACATCCTGAAGGCGGAGGGTTACATCGCCGCCTGGGACGTCGAGGACGCACGGGTCGGACAGACCCTCACGCTGAGCCTCAAGTTCGGCCCGAACCGCGAGCGTTCCATCGCCGGTATCAAGCGCGTCTCGAAGCCCGGACTCCGCGTGTACGCGAAGTCGACGGAGATCCCCAAGGTTCTCGGCGGGCTCGGCGTCGCCATCCTGTCCACGTCCTCCGGTCTTCTGACCGACCGGCAGGCTGAGAAGAAGGGCGTGGGTGGGGAAGTCCTCGCCTACGTGTGGTAGTTCGACATGTCGCGTATTGGAAGACTGCCCATCGACGTCCCGAACGGGGTCGATGTGAAGATCGACGGCCAGGCCGTCACCGTCAAGGGTCCGAAGGGTGAGCTCTCGCTCACCGTCGCCAACCCGATCGAGGTCAAGCTGGAAGAGGGCAAGGTGCTCGTCACCCGCCCCGACGACGAGCGCGCTTCGCGTTCGCTCCACGGCCTGACCCGCACCCTGATCAACAACCAGATCATCGGCGTCACCGAGGGATACTCCAAGGGACTCGAGATCGTCGGCACCGGTTACCGCGTGGCGCAGAAGGGCGCGGGCGTCGAGTTCGCTCTCGGCTTCTCGCACCCGGTCAACGTCGAGCCGCCTGCGGGCATCACGTTCACGGTGGAGGGCAACAACAAGCTCACCGTCAGCGGGATCGACAAGCAGGCTGTCGGTGAGGTCGCCGCCAACATCCGCAAGATCCGCAAGCCCGAGCCCTACAAGGGCAAGGGTGTGCGCTACGCCGGCGAAGTTGTCCGCCGCAAGGCCGGAAAGGCTGGTAAGTAACCATGGCTCTCGGAACCAGAGGAAAGAGCAAGTCCGCTGCGCGTTCGCGCCGCCACACTCGCCTTCGCAAGAAGGTCGAGGGCACCGCGCTCCGTCCCCGTCTCGTCGTCACCCGTTCGGCCCGTCACGTGTTCGTGCAGGTCGTCGACGACAGCCAGGGCCGCACCGTGGCGTCCGCCTCGACGATGGAGGCAGACCTCCGCAGCTTCGACGGTGACAAGACCGCCAAGTCCCGCAAGGTCGGCGAGCTCGTCGCCGAGCGCGCGAAGGCTGCGGGCATCGACGCCGTCGTATTCGACCGTGGTGGCAGCAAGTACGCGGGTCGCGTCGCAGCTGTCGCCGAAGGAGCTCGAGAGGGTGGATTGAACCTGTGAGCGACGTACAGAACAACAAGGAGCAGACTGTGGCCTCGGATGCAGCCGCGCCGGTGGAGACCGCCGCATCCACAACCAGCACGCAGAACGAGCCTCGTGAGGCTCGCCGCGGCGGTCGTGAGCGCAACCCCAACCGTGATCGCGGTAGCCGCGACGCAGACAAGAGCCAGTTCCTCGAGCGCGTTGTGACCATCAACCGCGTCTCGAAGGTCGTCAAGGGTGGTCGTCGCTTCAGCTTCACCGCCCTGGTGGTCGTCGGAGACGGCAACGGTCTGGTCGGTGTCGGGTACGGCAAGGCCCGTGAGGTGCCGCTCGCGATCTCGAAGGGCGTCGAGGAGGCGAAGAAGAACTTCTTCCGCGTCCCCCGCGTCGGAAACACCATCCCGCACCCGGTGCAGGGTGAGGCCGCAGCCGGTGTGGTGCTCTTGCGCCCCGCCGCCGCCGGTACCGGTGTTATCGCCGGTGGCCCCGTGCGCGCCGTGCTCGAGTGCGCCGGCATCCACGACGTGCTCAGCAAGTCGCTCGGTTCGTCGAACACGATCAACATCGTGCACGCGACCGTCGAGGCGCTGCAGCAGCTCGAGGAGCCCCGTGCAGTCGCAGCCCGTCGTGGGCTCGACTACGACCAGGTCGCCCCCGCGCGTCTGCTTCGTACCGAGGCAGCGCTGGCTGAGGCCGCCGCGACCGCGAAGGCAGGTGCCTGATGGCTGCTCGTCTGAAGATCACGCAGATCAAATCCAAAATAAGTGAGAAGCAGAACCAGCGCGACACGCTTCGCAGCCTGGGTCTGAAGCGCATCGGTGACGTCGTGGTTCGCGAGGACAACTCGCAGAACCGCGGGTACGTCAACACCGTCGCTCACCTTGTCAAGGTCGAGGAGATTGACTAATGGCCGACGCTAAGAACGCCGCCGAAAAGGAAGCAACCAAGAAGGCTGCCGCCGACAAGCCGGCCGCCGAGAAGAAGGCGCCTGCGAAGGCTGCGGCCCCCAAGGCCGCCGCTGCGAAGAAGGCTCCTGCCAAGGCTGCCGCCGACAAGCCGGCCGCCGAGAAGAAGCCCGCCGAGAAGAAGCCCGCCGAGAAGAAGGCGCCTGCGAAGGCTGCCGCACCCAAGGCTGCTGCTTCTTCGAAGGACGACACCGTCGCCGCCAAGGCCGACAAGCCCGCAGCGAAAAAGGCTGAGACCACGGAGAACCGCGAGCACGTGCTCAAGGTCCACCACCTCCGCCCCGCCGCCGGCGCCAAGAAGGACCGGACCCGCGTCGGACGCGGTGAAGGCTCGAAGGGTAAGACGGCCGGTCGCGGTACCAAGGGAACCAAGGCGCGCTACTCGGTGCGCCCCGGCTTCCAGGGTGGCCAGCTGCCGTTCTACATGCGGGCTCCGAAGCTTCGCGGCTTCAAGAACCCTTTCCGCGTCGAGTACCAGGTCGTGAACCTGGAGAAGCTCGCCGAGCTCTACCCGTCGGGTGGTGACGTCACCGTCACCGATCTCGTCGCCAAGGGCGCCGTTCGCAAGAACGAGAAGGTCAAGGTTCTCGGCAATGGAGACATTGCGGTTAAGCTGAACGTTGTGGTCGACAAGGTCTCCGGCTCCGCCGAGCAGAAGATCGTCGCCGCAGGTGGGTCCGTCAAGTAGTCACCCGGGTCTCGGAATCTCAGGTTCCGGCAATGACCCCGTAAAGTAGTGCAGTCGGGTGATCAGGCCATCTGGTCACCCGGCTGACTCCTTACAGGAAAGCAGGACGCAACTTGTTTAGCGCCGTCGCGCGGATCTTCCGCACGCCAGATCTTCGCCGGAAGATCGCCTTCACCCTGGGTATCATCGCCCTCTTCCGTCTGGGATCGTTCATCCCGGCGCCGTTCGTCGATTTCGGCAACGTGCAGGCGTGTCTGAACGCTAATCAGGACACCTCCGGCCTCTACTCGCTCGTCAACCTGTTCTCGGGTGGCGCGCTCCTCAAACTCTCGATCTTCGCGCTCGGCATCATGCCGTACATCACCGCGTCGATCATCGTGCAGCTGTTGCGTGTGGTCATTCCGCGCTTCGAGACCCTCTACAAAGAGGGCCAGGCCGGTCAGGCCAAGCTCACGCAGTACACGCGTTACCTCACGATCGCGCTCGGCGTCCTGCAGTCGACCACGCTGATCACCGTCGCCCGCAGCGGCGCACTGTTCGGAACGACCGCGGTCTCCCAGTGCACGCAGCTCATCACCGACGACTCCTGGTACGCCATCATGCTCATGGTCATCACCATGACCGCCGGCACGGGCCTCATCATGTGGATGGGCGAGCTCGTGACCGAGCGCGGCATCGGCAACGGCATGTCCCTGCTGATCTTCACGTCCATCGCGGCGCAGTTCCCGACCTCGCTGATCGCCATCGCGCAGTCGCAGGGCATCGAGTTGCTCATCGTGGTGATCGCCATCGGATTGCTGATCGTGATGGCGGTGGTCTTCGTCGAACAATCGCAGCGGCGCATCCCTGTGCAATACGCCAAGCGGATGGTCGGCCGGCGCACTTACGGCGGCAACAACACCTACATCCCGATCAAGGTCAACATGGCCGGTGTCGTGCCTGTGATCTTCGCATCGTCGCTGTTGTACCTGCCCGCCCTGATCGCGCAGTTCAACCAGCCGGCGGCCGGTCAGGCTCCGGCGGCGTGGGTGACCTGGATCACCAACTACCTCACCAAGGGCGACCACCCGCTCTACATGCTGTTGTACTTCCTCCTCATCGTGGGCTTCACCTACTTCTACGTGGCGATCACGTTCAACCCTGAAGAGGTCGCCGACAACATGAAGAAGTACGGCGGCTTCATCCCGGGCATCCGCGCCGGGCGTCCGACCGCCGAGTACCTCGACTACGTTCTGACTCGAGTGACCCTCCCCGGTGCCATCTATCTGGGTCTGATCGCGCTGATCCCCTTGGTGGCGTTCGCGCTGATCGGGGCCAGTCAGAACTTCATGTTCGGCGGTACCTCGATCCTGATCATCGTCGGTGTGGGGTTGGAGACGGTCAAGCAGATCGACTCGCAGCTCCAGCAGCGGCACTACGAAGGGCTGCTGCGATGACCCGTCTCCTGATCGTCGGACCCCCCGGCGCCGGTAAAGGCACGCAGGCAGCGCGCATCACCAGCACCTACGGGATCCCCGACATCTCGACGGGCGACATCTTCCGCGCGAACATCAAGAACGAGACGCCGCTCGGCGTGCAGGTCAAGGCGATCGTGGACGCGGGCGACTACGTTCCCGACTCCCTCACCAACGAGCTCGTCAAGGGTCGTCTCGAAGAGGACGACGCTCAGGCCGGGTTCCTGCTCGACGGCTACCCCCGCACGCTGGAGCAGGTGCACTACCTCGACGACCTCCTGGCGTCGAAGGGGCAGAAGCTCGATGGAGTGGTGCAGCTGGTCGCCGACCAGGACGAGATCGTCTCCCGCCTCACGAAGCGTGCGCAGGAGCAGGGCCGTGCCGATGACTCGGAGGAGGCCATCCGTCACCGCCAGCAGGTCTACCTGCGAGAGACGTCGCCGCTCATCAACGTGTACCGCGACCGTGGTCTGCTGATCGAGGTCGACGGCCTCGGAGCCGTCGACGATGTCGCCGGCCGCATCAAGTCGGCGCTCGGCGAGCGGGGCGTCCTTCCCGTCTCCGAGCGCGACGAGTCGGTGGCCTAGTCTCCTTGGTCTTCAAGCGCTCCCTGTACAAGTCGCCCGCTCAGCTGAGGCTGATGGTGGCGCCGGGTCTCGCGACCGCGGCATCGCTCGACGCCGTGCAGCAGACGGTGGCCGCAGGGCTCTCGACGCTCGAACTGGACGCGCTCGCGGAGCTGGCGATCCTCGCGGCCGGCGGCAAGCCCAACTTCAAGCTCGAGCAGGGCTACCACCACACGGTCTGCGCGTCGGTGAACGACGAGGTCGTGCACGGCATCCCGGGCTCGCGCATCCTGCAGCCCGGCGACATCGTCTCCATCGACAGCGGCGCCATCCTCGACGGGTGGAACGGGGATGCGGCCCGAACGTTCGTGCTGCCCGACCCGGCGCGCCCCGAGCTCGTCGCGGAGCGGCAGAAGCTCTCCGACGTGACCGAGCAGTCGCTCTGGCGGGGGATAGCGCGCCTCGCGTCGGCCTCCCATCTCAACGAGGTCGGCGAGGCCGTCGAAGACTACATCCTCTCCCAAGGCGAGTACGGCATCCTCACCGACTACATCGGTCACGGCATCGGCCGGCGGATGCACGAGGAACCGCCCGTGTTCAACTACCGCGTGCGCGCCAAGGGGCCGGAGGTGAAGCCGGGCCTGGTCGTCGCGATCGAGCCGATGGTGGTTCTCGGCGGCCCCGACACGTACGTGAAAGACGACGGCTGGACTGTCGCGACCGAAGACGGCAAGGCGGCCGCCCACTGGGAGCACAGCGTCGCCGTGCACAAGGACGGCATCTGGGTGCTCACCGCCGAAGACGGCGGCGCGGCGCGTCTCGCCCCGCTCGGCATCGTCCCGACTCCGATCGCTTGATCGCCCGCCTCGTCCGATCGCGCAAAGCGAACGGGGATGATACACAGGGATTCGCGAATTCGCGGGCAATGACCTAAGATTGATCCTTGGTGTCTTGACCGCGTTTTTCGCGTGCCGACATCACAATCAACGCACGACCAGCAATCATTACTTTTAGCGACAGTGAGGCTATGGCCAAAAAAGACGGTGTCATCGAGATCGAAGGATCTGTTGTCGAAGCGCTGCCCAACGCGATGTTCCGCGTCGAGCTGACGAACGGCCACAAGGTTCTTGCCCACATCTCCGGCAAGATGCGTCAGCACTACATCCGAATCCTCCCCGAGGACAGAGTGATCGTAGAGCTGAGCCCCTACGATCTGACCCGCGGCCGGATCGTCTACCGCTACAAGTAAAGGCTGCTGTAAGTAACGGCCACGCCATCGGGTTGCCCCGGGCGAGGTACGAGGACAGCGAACAAAGGTAAGAGAACTATGAAGGTCAAGCCTTCCGTCAAGAAGATCTGCGACAAGTGCAAGGTCATCCGTCGTAACGGGCGGGTCATGGTCATCTGCGAGAACCCGCGCCACAAGCAGCGCCAGGGCTGATCGCAGCCGGCGACCGGTGGGATGCGAATCCCGCCGGTCGCTCACAACTCAATAAAGAAACGATGGCAACACCAGAACCTGCTTCGGCAGGGGACACCCCCGGTTGGAGGCCGGGGCACCGGAGTTGCTGCAGACCTCCACACACTCACAGGAGCAAGCCACAATGGCACGTCTAGCAGGCGTTGACATCCCGCGCGAAAAGCGCGTGGAGGTCGCACTCACTTACATCTACGGCGTCGGACGCACGCGGGCACTCAAGACCCTCGCCGACACCAGCATCGACGGCAACATCCGCGTCAAGGATCTCTCCGACGACCAGCTCGTCGCCCTCCGCGACTACATCGAAGGCAACTTCAAGGTTGAAGGTGACCTTCGTCGTGAGGTCGCCGCCGACATCCGCCGCAAGGTCGAGATCGGCAGCTACGAGGGTATTCGCCACCGCAAGGGCCTCCCGGTCCGCGGACAGCGCACCAAGACCAACGCTCGCACCCGCAAGGGCCCGAAGCGCACCGTGGCCGGCAAGAAGAAGGCTCGCTAGGCCTTAGCCAGCAGCCTCGCCTTTAGGATTCAGGAGAAATCATGGCAGCACCCAAGTCGGCCGTTCGCAAGCCGCGCAAGAAAGAGAAGAAGAACATCGCCGTGGGCCAGGCCCACATCAAGTCGACGTTCAACAACACCATCGTTTCGATCACCGACACCACCGGTGCGGTCATCAGCTGGGCGTCATCCGGTGGCGTCGGCTTCAAGGGTTCGCGCAAGTCGACCCCGTTCGCCGCACAGCTCGCCGCCGAGTCGGCCGCGCGTCAGGCGCAGGAGCACGGCATGAAGAAGGTCGACGTCTTCGTCAAGGGTCCGGGCTCGGGCCGCGAGACCGCGATCCGCTCGCTTCAGGCCGCCGGCCTCGAGGTCGGTTCGATCAACGATGTGACCCCGCAGGCGCACAACGGTTGCCGCCCGCCGAAGCGTCGCCGCGTCTAAGTAGCTGTAGCAGTATCCATTTTCTCGCAAGCGAGGGATGCCGCCGGCTTCGCCGACGCCATCCCTCGCACGCGATCTAACGCAAGTGTCATATAGCGGACACTTAGCCGAAAGGAATAAACAGTGCTGATTGCACAGCGTCCTACGCTCGCCGAAGAGAACATCTCGGAGTTCCGCTCGCGGTTCGTCATCGAGCCGCTCGAGCCCGGCTTCGGGTACACCCTCGGCAACTCGCTTCGCCGCACGCTCCTCTCCTCGATCCCCGGCGCTGCCGTGACGAGCATCCGCATCGACGGTGTTCTGCACGAGTTCAGCACCGTTCCGGGCGTGAAGGAAGACGTCACCGAGATCATCCTGAACATCAAGGGTCTCGTGGTCTCGAGCGAGCACGACGAGCCCATCACCGCCTACCTCCGCAAGACCGGCTCCGGCCAGGTCACGGCCGCCGACATCTCGGCGCCCGCCGGTGTGGAGATCCACAACCCCGAGCTCGTCATCGCCACTCTCAACGAGAAGGCGAAGTTCGAGGTCGAGCTGACCATCGAGCGTGGCCGCGGCTACGTGTCGGCGACCCAGAACCGCAACGAGTACAGCGAGGCGGGCCAGATCCCGATCGACTCGATCTACTCGCCGGTTCTCAAGGTCACGTACCGCGTCGAGGCCACCCGTGCCGGTGAGCGCACCGACTTCGACCGCCTCGTGGTCGACGTGGAGACCAAGCCCGCGATCAGCCCGCGCGACGCCATCGCTTCGGCCGGCCGCACGCTGACCGAGCTGTTCGGCCTCGCCCGCGAGCTGAACACCGCTGCCGAGGGCATCGAGATCGGCCCCGCGCCGGTCGACGCCGTTCTCAGCTCCGAGCTGTCGATGCCGATCGAGGATCTCGACCTGTCGGTCCGCTCGTACAACTGCCTCAAGCGTGAGGGCATCAACACCGTGAGCGAGCTCGTGTCGCTCTCGGAGACGCAGCTGATGAACATCCGCAACTTCGGTCAGAAGTCGGTGGACGAGGTCAAGGACAAGCTCACCGAGATGGGCCTCTCGCTCAAGGATTCGGTTCCCGGCTTCGACGGCGCCCACTTCTACAGCGGCTACGAAGAAGACGAGACCAACGTCTGAGATTCGTCTTCGCGACGAGCCCTGACAGATCACCACTGACGACTTTCACAAACTGGAGATAACCGATCATGCCCAAGCCCACCAAGGGCCCCCGCCTCGGAGGCGGCCCCGCGCACGAGCGTCTGATGCTCGCCAACCTGGCGGCTGCGCTCTTCACGCACAAGAGCATCAAGACCACCGAGACCAAGGCGAAGCGCCTTCGTCCGCTCGCCGAGCGTCTCATCACGTTCGCGAAGCGCGGCGACCTGCACGCCCGTCGTCGTGTGCTCACCGTCATCCACGACAAGACCGTCGTGCACGAGCTCTTCACCGAGATCGCTCCGCTGGTCGCTGAGCGTGAGGGCGGCTACACCCGCATCACCAAGCTCGGGTTCCGCAAGGGCGACAACGCTTCCATGGTGCAGATCGAGCTCGTTCTCGAGCCCGTCACCCCGAAGGTGAAGTCGACCAAGTCGTCCACGAAGGCCGCTCCGGTCGCCGAGCCCGTCGCTGAAGAGGCGCCGGCCGAGGCCACCGCCGAGACCGAGGCCACCGAGGCCGAGGTCGTCGAGGAGAGCACCGGCGACGCCGCTGCCTCCGAGGAGACCACCGCCGAGGCTGAGGCCGAGAAGGCGTAACACCCTCCGCAGGTTCGAAGGCCCCGCATCCGTTCTCGGATGCGGGGCCTTCTGCTGTTCGGGCAGCGAGCCCCGAGATCTCGACGTGGATACACGCGGATACAGTGGAGCGCATGGCCGACAACCTTGCACCCGACGACCTGAAGCCGGTGAACGAGCGTCTCACCGCACCGGCGAGCTACCGCCCCGCGCATCCGCTGGTCGCCGAGTGGCGGGCAGCGACGGCGGACGACGTCGAGGCGGTCTGGCAGCTGATGCAGGCGATCGACGGCGCCGACCACCCCAACTATCTGACGTCGCGTGAGGAGGCGGAGGAGGACTTCGGGTACTCGTTCGTCGACCTCTCGACCGATTCGATCATCGCTGTCGCGGCCGACGGAACCTTCATGGCGGTCGGCCTCGTCGTGATGCCTCCGTTGCAGAGGACCCTCGTTCGGTCTTTCCTGCGCGGCGGCGTGCATCCAGACCACCGCGGTCAGGGCATCGGCCGTGAGCTCCTCGCCTGGTCGCAGACTCGTGCGCAGCAGCAGCTCGCGGCCTCAGAGAAAAGACTGCCGGCCTGGATTCTCGCCTATGCGGACGAGCGGGCGCCGCAGAACGTGCGACTGCTGGAGCGCGCGGGTTTCTCCATCGCGCGCTACTTCGTGGCCCTGGAGCGAGACCTCAGCGAGCGGATCGATGAGGTGGAGCCGCACCCCGGCATCCGCATCGTGCCGTTCTCGGACGACCTGGTCGAGGCGACGCACGCGGCCATCACCGACTCCTTCCGCGATCACTGGGCCAGTCAGCCGATGAGCCCGGAGCAGTGGCAGGCGTGGCGCGACGGGAGCTTCCGGCCGGATGTCTCCTTTGTCGCTCTCGCAGAGGGCGACAGCGGAACCGAGGTGGTCGGCTTCGTGCTCTGCCAGGTCAACGAAGACGACTGGACGGCTCAGGGATTCACGGGCGCCTACATCGGGTTCGTCGGCACTCGACGGGCCTGGCGCGGGCGACGGATCGCTCCCTCGCTGCTCGGCCGCGTGCTGCGTGCCTGCGCCGACCAGGGCTGGGAGAGGGTCACGCTCGACGTCGACTCGGAGAGCCCGACGGGCGCACTCGGGTTGTACACGCGCTCCGGATTTCGCCCCACCACCTCGGAGCTGGCGCTCACCCGAGAATTCTGACCCGACCCGGGCGGCCGGGCAGTCCGCCTATTGGGGGCGCGGGCCCGCTTTGTCCCAGGGATTCGCAACGCGCACGGGGGAGCGTTCCGCGAGGCGCAGGAGTGCACTGTGCAGGGCGTCGGAATAGATTCGGCCGCCCTTCATGCCCGGATGGATCTGATCGTCGGCGAGCAGATCGAGATGCGGGGCGATCGACTGCTGCCACTCGGCGATGACGACCTGTTTCGGATGCTCGCCGGCGAAAGCGCGAAGCGTCTCGTTCACGCCGGGGGTCCACGAACGCGGGGCTTGCACCGACACGAGCACCAGTCGGCGGTCGTCGCCGATCGTCTGGCGCAAGCGCTCGAGTGAATCGGCGGAGATCGATCCGTTGGTGCCGAGGCCCACGAGCACGACCTTGCGAAGGGACCCGGCCGCCTTCGCGTGCTGAACGAGGTCCGGCGCCTTGCTCATCTGGCGTGACACCACCGCGTCGATCGAGATGCCCGGGAACCTCTCCTGCAACGCGGGCGCGGAGGCGAGCATGACCGAGTCGCCGAAGGCCGAGATGTCGGGCCCGGTGGCCACGGGATGCGGGTCGGGCGGCACCCGCAGCGTCTCCCAGTCTCCGGTCGGCGGCCTATGCGTCGCAGGATGCTGCGATTGCGGCTGGTTCTGGAGAGACGCCTTGCCGTTCTCGATGAAACCCTGCGCCCCGGTGCCCGTGGGGGCCAGCACGATCGCGGCGGCGGTGCCGACCGTCAACAGTGTGGCGACGGTGATCGTGGCGATGCCGGCGGTTCGTGCACCGGCCGAGGCGCGCATCCGTCGCGCGCCGAGCCGCACCACTCCGCGAACACCGTGTCGGCGGATCGGGAGCTCGACGTAGCGATACGAGAGAAGGGTGGCGGCGGTCGCGATCGCGAGCGAGCCCAGGCCGACGAGCGCGGCGACCGAGGGGTCGTTCTCGTCGGGGATGATGGCGCAGACGAGCACGAACACCGACCAGTGCCAGAGGTACAGGCCGTACGACCGCGTGCCGACGTAGCGCAGCGGGCGCGCGTCGAGCGCGCGGCCCAGCCAGGAGCCCGGCGACACGGCAGCCCAGATCACGATGCCCGTCAGCGCGCTGACGATGACGAGTCCGCCGCGGTAGGTGAACGCTGCGTCGTCGTGCATCGCCCAGGCGGCCCAGAGCACGCCGGCGAACGACGCGAGGCCCAGTGCGGGCAGACCGCGACGGGTGAAGGCCTGCATGGCGGTCTCGCCGGCATCCAGGTCGATCGGGCGCATCCGCGAGACCAGGATGGCGACAGCTGCCCCGATGGCCAGCCCGAAGCTGTGGGTGTCCGAACCGAAGTAGACCCTCGTCGGGTCGCCGCCCGGTGTGTAGAGCACGAACATGGCGGCCGCGGATGCGAGGGCGATCGAGCCGACGATCGCGAGCCGCACCCACCACGAGCGCACCAGCGCGAGCGCGAGGATCGCCATGGGCCAGACGAGGTAGAACTGCTCTTCGACGGCGAGCGACCAGAGATGCCGAAACAGTTCGGGCGCGTCCTGTGCGAAGTAGCTGCTGTTCGCCGCGATCGAGAGCCAGTTGGCACTGAACGTCGCCGCGCCCAGCACCTGACGCCCGAGGCCGACGAGCACGTCGCCGCCGATCGCGAGCGCCGCCGTCGAGCACACCACCACGAGCACGGCGATCGCGGGCATGAGACGTCGCGCTCTGCGCACCCAGAAGCGCTTGAGGCCGATCCTCCCGGTGCGGGCGCGCTCGCGCATGAGCAGACTCGTGATGAGGAATCCGCTGATCACGAAGAACACGTCGACGCCGATGAAGCCGCCTGGCAGGATGCCGGGGAACAGGTGGTAGACCAGCACGGCGGCGACGGCAACGGCGCGAAGGCCGTCCAATCCCGCGAACCGCTTGGCGCCGACGGCGGGGCGGGACAGGGAGATCTCCGGGTGGAGGGAGAGCTCTGGTGGGGCAGGGGGAGGGGCGGGGGAAGTCAGGCTGGAAGTCACAGGTGGAGTCATCGGGGTCGAGTCGAGCGACGAGAACCTCCACGATAACAACGCCCGCTGACAGTTCTCCGCCTCCCTAGAATTGGTGTGTGGACACCCCGGCGACAACCCGTTTTCGGCTCGACATCGCCTATCAGGGCACCGACTTCAACGGCTGGGCGATCCAGCCCGGGCTGCGAACCGTGCAGGGCGAGATCGAGGCGGCGTTGGCGACGATCTTCCGCAGGCACGGCGGCGCACCGCAGCTCATCGTCGCCGGCCGAACGGATGCCGGGGTGCACGCCCGGGGTCAGGTCGCCCACGCCGATCTGACCGCCGACCAGGTGAAGACGCTGCTCAAGCCGCGCGGACATGCCGCCCCCACGGATGCGGGCACGACCCTCGCGCGCCGGCTGAACGGCATCTTCGGCCCCGTGCCCGACGTCGTCATAACGAGGGCGTCGGTGGCCCCGGCGGGCTTCGACGCCCGGTTCTCCGCCATTTGGCGCCGCTACGAATACCGGGTCGCCGACAGTATCTCGCTGCGCGACCCGCTGCAGCGTCACCGCACCTCCTGGCTACCGACCGAGCTCGACCTCCCCGCCATGGACGAAGCAGCAGTCAGCCTTCTGGGCCTCCACGACTTCGCGAGCTACTGCAAGCCCCGCACCGGCTCGACGACCATCCGGACCCTCCTGAACTTCGCCTGGGCCCGCGATGCCGACGGCGTGCTCATCGCGTCGGTTGAGGCCGACGCCTTCTGCCACAGCATGGTTCGCGCCCTGGTCGGCGGCTGCGTCACGGTGGGGGAGGGAAAGCTGCGGGCATCCGATCTCGTCACCCTGCGTGACGAACGCAAGCGCACGAGCGCCTTCCGGGTGATGCCCGCGAGAGGGCTGACCCTCACCCAGGTCGGCTACCCCGAAGACATCGGCCTCGCGATCCGCGCGGAGCAGACCCGGGCGATGCGCTCGCTGTAGCGCTCGCGCCGGAGAACTCGGCCGGGGGTGCGGCGTGTCGACCGTCGTGCCGGAGAAATGGGCCGGGATGTGCCGGATTCTCCGGCGGGAGGCGGCGGGACGCGACGCGACGCGGGCCGAATTGACCGCGATGGGCGGGCTCGCGTACTATTGATCTTTGGTGTCTGTGCCACTGCGGCACGACCCACGAACGTGAGCCCTCCGATTGATCGGTTTCCGTCTCCTCGAGACGACAACCGTCCTGGAGCGGGATTCACGAACACCTCCGTTCGATACAGAAAGCAGCCACTACTGTGACGCGCACTTACACCCCGAAAGCAGACGAGATCCAGCGCGACTGGGTCGTCATCGACGCGACCGACGTCGTGCTCGGTCGTCTCGCCAGCCACGCCGCCGCTCTCCTCCGTGGAAAGCACAAGGCCACCTTCGCCCCGCACATGGACTCCGGTGACTTCGTCATCATCGTCAACGCGGAGAAGGTCGCCCTCACCGGCTCCAAGGCAGCCCAGAAGAAGGCATACCGCCACTCGGGTTACCCGGGCGGCCTGTCGGCTGTCACCTACGCCGAGCTCCTCGAGAAGAACCCGACCCGCGCTGTGGAGAAGGCCATCCGTGGAATGCTCCCCAAGAACTCGATCGGCCGCGCCCAGCTCCGCAAGCTGAAGGTCTACACGGGAAGCGAGCACCCGCACGCCGCCCAGCAGCCGAAGCCGTACACCCTCGGCCAGGTCGCGCAGTAAGCGCGCCAGCAGACCTTTAAGACTTAGAGACAAAGGATTATCACCATCGTGGCGAAGATCGCAGACAGCATCGAGTCGGCCCAGGCCGACAACGTCGAGTCCTACTCGACCGAGACCCCGGCAAGCGAGGCCCCCCAGGCCCAGCGCCCCGTCCTCACCGTTCCCGGTGCGGCCGTCGGCCGCCGCAAGCAGGCCATCGCCCGCGCGCGGCTCGTTCCGGGCTCCGGCACCATCACGGTCAACGGCCGTGAGTTCGCCGACTACTTCCCCAACAAGCTGCACCAGCAGCTCATCACCGACCCGTTCAAGGTTCTCGACCTCATCGGCGGGTACGACGTGGTCGCCAAGATCACCGGCGGCGGCCCCTCGGGTCAGGCCGGCGCTCTGCGTCTGGCGATCGCCCGTGCGCTGAACGAGATCGACCGCGACAACAACCGCGCCACCCTCAAGAAGGCCGGCTTCCTCACCCGTGACGCTCGCGTCATCGAGCGCAAGAAGGCTGGTCTCAAGAAGGCCCGCAAGGCGTCGCAGTTCTCCAAGCGCTAAGCGTTCCCAACGCTTAGGCTTCGGTACATGCCCCGCCTTTTCGGTACCGACGGAGTCCGCGGACTCGCGAACGGATCCCTCACCGCCGACCTCGCGCTCGGTCTCGCTCAGGCAGCTGCTGCTGTTCTGACGCGAGGCCGCAGCGCCGAGGCGCGGCGTGCCGCCGGTAGACGTCCGGTGGCGATCGTCGCCCGTGACCCTCGAGTCTCGGGCGAGTTCATTTCGGCCGCCGTCGCCGCCGGGCTCGCCAGCTCGGGAATCGACGTGCTCGACGCGGGAGTCATCCCCACCCCGGCAGCGGCCTTCTTGATCTCGGACATCGACGCCGACTTCGGCGTGATGGTCTCCGCATCCCACAACCCGGCGCCCGACAACGGCATCAAGATCTTCGCCCGCGGCGGCACGAAGCTCCCGGATGAGGTCGAAGACCGCATCGAGGAGCACCTCGGCCTCGAGAAGCTCGCTCCCACGGGTGCGGCGGTCGGGCGCATCCGCCGATTCGCCGACGCCGAAGACCGGTACGTCGTGCACCTCCTCGCGAGCCTTCCGCACCGTCTCGACGGCATCCACGTGGTGCTCGACTGCGCGCACGGCGCCGCCGCCGGTGTGTCGCCGGAGGTCTTCACCGACGCGGGCGCCCGCGTCACCGTCATCGGCGACTCGCCCGACGGCATGAACATCAACGACGGGGTCGGCTCCACCCACCTCGACAACCTCGCCGAAGCCGTGCTCGCGGCCGGAGCCGACGTCGGCATCGCCCACGACGGCGACGCCGACCGGTGCCTCGCGATCGATGCGAACGGCAACGTCGTCGACGGCGACCAGATCATGGCCATCCTCGCCCTCGGCATGAAGGAGCGCGGCAAGCTGCGCGACAACACGCTCGTGGCGACGGTGATGAGCAACCTGGGCCTCAAGCTCGCCATGAAAGAGAACGGCATCCGCATCGTCGAGACGGCGGTCGGTGACCGGTACGTGCTCGAGGAGATGAACGAGCACGGATACTCGCTCGGCGGCGAGCAGTCGGGCCACGTCATCATGAGCGACTTCGCGACGACGGGTGACGGCATCCTCACCGGACTGCACCTGCTCAGCGAGATGGCCCGCCAGCACAAGTCGCTGGCCGAGCTCGCCCAGGCGATGACGGTCTACCCGCAGCTGATGGTGAACGTGAAGAACGTCGACCACCACGCCGTGCACACGGATGAAGTGCTGAAGGCCGCCGTTCAGGCGGCGGAGGCAGCGCTCGGCGACACCGGGCGCGTGCTGTTGCGGCCGTCCGGCACGGAACCACTCGTGCGCGTGATGGTGGAAGCCGCCGATCAGGGCACGGCGGAACGGCTGGCCAACGAGCTCGCCGACGTCGTGCGCGAGCGGCTGGCCCTCTAGCTGTTCTGACCTCGACCGTAGTTGATTCGGTCGATCACGAGGCCTTCGAGAGCAGCGCCGCCCCTGCCGCTGCCGCACTCCCATCGAGGGGCCCCAACGCGCCGTGAGGCGCCTGCGCCAGACGGCGTGTTGGGACCCCTCGTTTTTGTGGGTGCTTGCCGGGATGCGTCCGGCGTCCGGCGTCCGGCCCGCGACGCGCGGAAGATCCGCCGGGCGAGGGGCGAGGGGCGCGTTGTTGCGGGCGGGAAAGGGGCTGAGGCCGCAAGGACTCGCCCCTCGTAAGCGCCCGGGACGACGGAGCTCTCTCCCGCGTCAACAACGACCCAGGTTTGTACAGCCAGTTCCGGCTAGGCCCTCTAGTCGTCGGCGGCCTTCTGTGCCGCGATGAAGTCGGTGACGGAGAACGCGCGCGTGCGACCGGGGAGCATCCCCGCGCCGTAGAGTCCCGCCAGCAGTTCGGCGGGATCGGTGTCGAGTGCTGTCGCCAGGCGCACGATCGTGTGCAACTCCGAGTTGGCCTCTCCGCGTTCGATGCGACCGTAGTTGGTCACGTGCATGTCTGCGAGGTTGGCGATGTGCTCCTGGCTGAAGCCGAGCGCGAGCCGCGCTTTGCGCACCCGCTCGCCGAACAGCTCGGCGGCGCGGGAGCGAGGGGCTGGCATACCTCATGAGTACGGCACACAGGCCGCCATGACCAGAGTTCACAAACCTGTGGCTCTTATGCCTCAGGTCGGACGACGTCAGAGCTTGCGGAGCAGCACCGAGCTGACCGTGTGATCGGCGCCTTTGCGCAGCACCAGCTTCGCCCGCGAGCGCGTCGGCCGGATGTTCTGGGTGAGGTTGGGCTCGTTGATGCTGCTCCAGATGCCGGCCGCTCGCCCGCGCGCCTGCTCCTCGGTGAGCTCCGCGAACCGGTGGAAGTACGACTGGGGATTCGCGAACGCGCCCCGCTGCAGTTTGAGGAAGCGCTCCTCGTACCAGCGTGCGATGTCGCGGGTGCGCGCGTCCACGTACACACTGAAATCGAAGAGGTCGCTCACCGCCAGACGGTTGCCGCCCCCCGCCGGCTGCAGCACGTTGAGCCCTTCGACGATCAGGACGTCGGGGCGGCGCACGACGATCTCGGCGTCGGGCACGATGTCGTAGCTCAGGTGCGAGTAGAAGGGCGCCCGCACCTCGGCGGCGCCGCTCTTCACCGCGGTGACGAACCGCAGCAGCGAGCGACGGTCGTACGATTCGGGAAACCCTTTGCGTTCCATCAACCCACGACGGGCGAGCTCGGCGTTCGGCAGGAGGAAGCCGTCGGTCGTGACGAGTTCGACGCGAGGAGTGTCGTCCCAGCGCGACAGCAGTTCGCGCAGCAGGCGGGCGATGGTCGACTTGCCGACAGCGACCGACCCGGCCACGCCGATCACGAACGGCGTGCTCGCCGCACGCTCTCCAAGGAACTGACTGGTCACCCGGTGCAGCTGTTTGGCGCCACCGACATAGAGGTTCAGCAGCCGGCTGAGCGGCAGATAGACCTCTTCGACCTCGCGCATGTCGAGCGGATCGCCGAGCCCGCGCAACTGCACGATCTCGGTCTCTTTGAGCGGGAGCTCCGTGCTCTCGGCGAGATCGGCCCAGTCGGCTCGCGACAGTTCGACGAAGGGGGACGACTCGCCGTTGCCTGTGGATCCGCCTTGTGCTGCGCCGTGCTCCGCCATAGGCGTCAAGTCTAGGGTGTCCGCCCAGGCTAAAATCGGCTGCATGTGTGGAATCGTCGGGTACGTCGGAACGGATAAGAGCCTCGAGGTGCTCCTCGGCGGGCTGAAGCGTCTGGAGTACCGCGGGTACGACTCCGCGGGTGTCGCGGTCATCGGCCCGAACGGTGAGCTGGGCACCGCCAAGAAGGCGGGCAAGCTGTCCGCGCTGGTCGGCGAGCTCGAGAGCCACCCCATCCCGAACGGCGGCACGGGGATCGGGCACACCCGCTGGGCGACCCACGGCGGCCCGACCGACGTCAACGCCCACCCTCACCTCGGCGACGACGGCAGGCTCGCCGTCATCCACAACGGCATCATCGAGAACTTCGCGACGCTCAAAGACGAGCTGCTCGCCGACGGCTTCACGTTCGAGTCGGAGACCGACACCGAGGTCGCAGCCGTCCTCCTCGGCCGCGAGTACCACGCCACCGGCGATCTGAACGAGGCGTTCCGCCGTGTCGTCTCCCGGCTCGAGGGCGCGTTCACGCTGCTCGCCCTGCACAAGGACCAGCCGCACGTCGTGGTCGGCGCCCGCCGCAATTCCCCGCTCGTGATCGGGCTCGGTGACGGCGAGAACTTCCTCGGCTCCGACGTCGCGGCCTTCGTCGAGTACACCCGCAATGCCATGGCGATCGGTCAAGACCAGATCGTGACGATCACGCCCGACTCCGTGACGGTGACCGATTTCGGGGGCGTTCCCGTCGAGGTCGAGCCGTTCGAGGTCGCCTGGGATGCGTCGGCGGCCGAGAAGGGCGGCTGGTCGTCGTTCATGGCCAAGGAGATCGCCGAAGAGCCGGATGCGGTGGCGAACACCCTGCGCGGCCGCCTCGTCGACGGCACCGTGCACATCCCGGAGCTCGACACGCTCGGTGACGACGCGCTCGCCGGCGTCGACCGCATCACCATCATCGCCTGCGGCACGGCCGCTTACGCCGGGATGGTCGGCAGCTACGCCATCGAGAAGTGGGCCCGCGTTCCCGTCTCGGTGGAGCTGAGCCACGAGTTCCGGTATCGCGAGCCGGTGATCTCCCAGGGCACGCTGGTGATCTCGATCAGCCAGTCGGGCGAGACCATGGACACCCTCATGGCCGTGAAGTACGCCCGCGACGCCGGAGCCAAGACGATCTCGGTCTGCAACACCCAGGGCGCCACCATCCCGCGCGAGTCGGACGCCGCGCTCTACACGCACGCCGGCCCCGAGGTCGCCGTGGCCTCGACGAAGGCGTTCGTGGCGCAGATCACCGCCCTGTACCTGTTCGGCCTCCACCTGGCGCGCGTGCGCGGCACACTGACCGACGCCGTACAGCGCGAGGCCATCGACGAGCTCGCCGCGGTGCCCGAGAAGATCGCGACCGTGCTGGAATCGCACGAGACCATCGCACAGCTGGCCCGCTGGATGTCCGACACCCGCTCGGTGCTCTTCCTCGGCCGTCACGTCGGGTACCCGATCGCGCTCGAGGGTGCGCTCAAGCTCAAAGAGCTCGCGTACATCCACGCCGAGGGATTCGCGGCGGGCGAGCTCAAGCACGGCCCGATCGCGCTGATCGAGCCGGGCCAGCCCGTGTTCGTCGTGGTGCCGAGCCCTCGCTTCTCCGACGAGATGCACAAGAAGGTCGTCTCGAACATCCAGGAGATCCGCGCCCGTGGCGCCCGCGTGATCGCGATCGCCGAGGCCGGTGACGCCGCTGTGCTCCCCTTCGCCGACGAGGTCATCCGCATCCCCCTCGCCGAGCCCCTGTTCGAGCCGCTGCTCGCGGTGGTTCCACTGCAGATCTTCGCGATGGAGCTGTCGGCGGCCAAGGGCCTCGACGTCGACCAGCCGCGCAACCTGGCCAAGTCGGTCACGGTCGAGTAAGCGCGCTCATGATCGCCGGCATCGGGGTCGACGTGGTCGATCTGGCGCGCTTCACGCGGGCCATCGACCGCACGCCACGCCTCCGGGAGCGGCTCTTCACCGAGGCGGAGCGGCTTCTTCCGGTGCACTCGCTCGCCGCGCGTTTCGCAGCGAAGGAAGCACTGATCAAAGCCCTCGGCGGTTCGGAGGGCGTGCGCTGGCACGACATGGAGATCGTCGCCGACGGCGAGGGCAACCCGGGCTTCGTGCTGCACAACGTGGTGGAACAGGATGTGCGCGCTCGCGGGATCTCCCACATCCACGTGACGATGAGCCACGATGCGGGGGTTGCGACCGCGTTCGTGGTCGCCGAACGGGACGACCGTGGCTGATTCACCCGTCTTCCGCGAAGCGGTCATCGATCTCGCCGCGCTCACGTCGAACGTCGCGCACCTCCGGGAGGTCGTCGGCACCGAGCACGTGATGGCCGTGGTCAAGGCGAACGCCTACGGTCACGGTGCGGTCGAGTGCGCACGCGCTGCGCTGGCCGGCGGCGCCGACTGGCTCGGCGTGGCCGACGTGACGGAGGCGCTGCAGTTGCGGCGAGCCGGGATCGACGCCCCGGTGCTCGCTTGGCTGCACGATCCCGGCATCGACTTCGGGCCGTCCATCGAGGCGGGCATCGACCTCGGCATCAGCTCGATCGCTCACCTGGACGCGGTCGCCGAAGCGCGCCGCGCGTCGGTCGCCGCCGGACGGCAGCAAGGCCCGGCGTTCGTGCAGCTCAAGCTCGAGACCGGACTGAGCCGCAACGGGATCTCCGAGCCCGAGTGGGCTGCGGTGTTCGCCCGCGCGGCGGAGCTCGAGGGAGCGGGCGATGTGCGCGTGCGCGGCATCTTCAGCCACGTCTCGAACGCGTCGCCCGACGACGACGCCGCTGCCGTCGAAGCTTTCACCCGCGGCCTCGACGCCGCAGAAGCCGCCGGTCTCAGCCCGGAGCTACGGCATCTTGCGGCTTCGGCCGCCGCGCTCCGCATCCCGGAGGCACGGTTCAACCTCGTGCGCTTCGGCATCGCCATCTACGGCCTCTCGCCTTTCGAAGACGCCTCGAGCGCAGACCTCGGCCTCACACCCGTGATGACCCTGCGCGGTCGCGTCGCCGCCGTGCGCCGGGTGCCGGCGGGCACCGGGGTCTCTTACGACTACACGTACCGCACCACGAGCGAGTCGACGCTGGCCCTGGTTCCGCTCGGCTATGCAGAGGGCATCCCGCGTCACGCGTCGAGCCGCGCGCCGGTGCGCATCGGCGAGAAGACCTTCACGATCAGCGGGCGCGTCGCGATGGACCAGTTCGTGGTCGACGTGGGCGACGCCGCGGTGCAGGTCGGAGATGAGGTCGTACTCTTCGGCGACCCGGTCACCGGGGCGCCGTCTGCCGCAGACTGGGCGGCCGCAGCCGACACGATCAACTACGAGATCGTGACCCGCATCGGGGCTCGCGTGCGCCGCACATACCCGGAGCCGTCATGACTGGCCTGTGGCCCCCGACCACCCGCGTGATCCCCGACTCCGCTGCCATGCACACGCTCGGCATCGAGCTCGCGGGGATCCTGCGCGCGGGCGATCTCGTGGTGCTGAACGGCCCGCTGGGCGCCGGTAAGACCACCCTGACCCGCGGCATCGGCGACGGTCTGCAGGTGCGCGGCCCGGTGACCAGCCCGACCTTCGTGCTCGCCCGAACGCATCCGAGTCTCGTCGGGGGAGCGCCGTTGGTGCACGTCGACGCCTACCGGCTCAGCAGCGCGCTCGAACTGGACGATCTCGACATCGACTTCGCGCGCTCGATCGTGGTGGTCGAGTGGGGCAGCGGGATGCTCGACGGCGTCGCCGAGTCGTGGCTCGACATCGACATCGTGCGCCCGACGGGCGGCTCGGAGCAGGCTCCGTTGCCGGCGGACGACGATCCGGCGGAAGACGAGGACATCGAAGACGCCGACCGCGATGACGCCCTCGACGCCGAGGAGCCCCGCCGGGTCACCGTGACCGGCTACGGGCCCCGCTGGCTCGCCTAGGCTGGAACCATGCTTCTCGCGATCGACACCTCAGCCGGCACCAGCGTCGCGGTGGTCGACCGTGACGGCGGGGTGCTCGCCGAGGCCTCCGAGGCCGACACCATGCGTCACGCCGAGGTGATCGGCACGCTCATCGACGAGGTGCTCCGCACATCCGGAGTCGCGGTCTCGTCGTTGTCGGGCGTCGTCGCCGGGATGGGACCCGGCCCGTTCACCGGGCTCCGCGTCGGCATCGCCGCGGCCAAGGCCTTCGCCTTCGGCGCCGCGAAGCCGCTCGTTCCCGTCGTGAGTCACGACGCGGTCGCGTTCGAGCGCTACGCCGCCGGTCAGGAGGGAGGGCTGCTCGTGGTGACGGATGCGCGCCGCCGCGAGCTGTACTGGTCGGCCTACGTCGGCGTCGACGAGACGGGCCTGCCCATCCGGGAGGACGGGCCCGGTCTGGGCGAGCCCGACGCCCTGCCGCATCCCTCGCTCACCCGCTTCGACGCGCACCAGATCTCCGCGGGCGCCCTCGGGATGCTCGCCGAACTCCTCTACGCGAACGGTCGCCCTTTCGCGCCCGACGAACCCCTGTACCTCCGCTCGCCCGACGTGACGCTCTCGGCCGGGCCGAAACGGGTGAGCGCGTGACCGGCACGGTCTCGGGAGCCGCGTGGCAGCTGCGCCGGGCGACCATCGACGATGTCGAGCCGATCATGGAGCTCGAACGATCGACGTTCGTGAGCGATGCGTGGTCGGAAGAGTCCATGCGCGCGGAGATCGCGGGCGAGCACGGCTACTACCTCGTCGCTTTCGAGCCCGAGCAGCCGGAGCGCATCGACGCGTACGCCGGGCTGCTGGCTCCGCGGGGGGCGATCGAGGGCGACATCCAGACCATCGCCGTCGCGCCGCGAGCGCGTCGCAACGGCCTGGGTCGCGCGCTGATGCTGGCGCTCGTCGGCGAGGCACGCAAGCGCGGCGCCCGCGAGGTCTTCCTCGAGGTGCGGGCGGACAACCCCAGCGCCCAGACGCTGTATCGCGGCCTCGGCTTCGAGGAGATCGGCGTGCGCCCCCGCTACTACCAGCCCGACGGCGTTGACGCGATCGTGATGCGTCTCACCATCCCGACTCCGGAGACGACGACAGCATGAATCGCACGAACCCTCTCGTTCTCGGCATCGAGACCTCGTGCGATGAGACCGGGATCGGCATCGTGCGCGGCACGACGCTGCTGTCCAACACGATCGCGTCGTCGATGGACGAGCACGCGCGCTACGGCGGTGTGGTTCCGGAGGTCGCGGCCCGAGCGCACCTCGAGGCGCTGACGCCGACCCTCCGCACCGCCGTGGCGGACGCCGGCATCGAGCTGTCCGAGATCGACGCCGTCGCCGTCACCAGCGGCCCCGGTCTCTCCGGCGCGCTCATGGTCGGTGTGGGGGCGGCCAAGGCGCTCGCCGTGTCTCTGGGCAAGCCGGTGTTCGCCGTGAACCACCTCGTCGGCCACGTCGGCGCCGACCTGCTCGACGCCGCGGGCGGCCCAGGCCATCCGGTCGAGCTGCCGACGATCGCGCTTCTCGTGTCGGGCGGCCACACCTCTCTGCTGCTCGTGCGCGATCTCGTCTCGGATGTCGTGCTGCTCGGCGAGACGATCGACGACGCGGCGGGGGAGGCGTTCGACAAGGTCGCCCGCCTGCTCGGCCTGCCGTATCCGGGCGGCCCGCAGATCGACCGCGTCGCCGTCGGCGGCGACCCGAAGGCGATCCGCTTTCCCCGAGGGCTCACCAAGCCGAAAGACCTCGAAGCGCACCGGTACGATTTCTCGTTCTCGGGGCTCAAGACGGCCGTCGCCCGCTGGGTCGAGCAGCGGCAGGATGCGGGCGAGCCCGTTCCCGTGGCCGACGTGGCGGCCAGCTTCCGCGAGGCCGTGGTCGACGTGCTGCTCACGAAAGCGATGGCCGCCTGCCGGGATCACGACGTTCCCCGGCTGCTGCTCGGCGGCGGGGTCGTCGCGAACGCACGCGTGCGCGAGGTGGCGGCGCAGCGGGCCGCGGATGCCGGGGTCGCGCTACGCATCCCCGCCCTCTCGCTCTGCACCGACAACGGGGCGATGATCGCGGCGCTCGGAGCCCAGCTGATCATGGCGGGGCGGGAGCCGAGCGGCCTGACGTTCGCGGCCGACTCCACGCTTCCGGTGACCGACATCCACGTCGTCCGCTGAGCCGGCCAGCGCTTTCCTGCGTGGTACCGCGGTGCCGTTTTCGGGGCTATTCCGCCGATCGAAGCGCCCGAAGCAATAGTGTGGGGATGCGGCTGTGCGGGGAGGCCATTCGTTGACACCTCCCGAGCCGCCTGCCACCATGGCAGCGCTCAGCAGTCCTTCTACCTAAGGAGATTGGCCTCATGACCGATCCGAACGTGCCCGCCGACCCGGCGGACCCCAACGCCTCCGCCGATCAGACCGGCAACGTTCCCCCGGTTCCGCCCACGCCGCCCGCGCCTCCTGCGCCGCCCGCGCCGCCGGTTCCGCCGCAGCAGCCGTACGGCCAGCAGGCTCCGCAGCAGCCGTACGGTCAGCAGCCGCAGCAGCCGTATGGACAGCAGCCGCAGCAGCCGTATGGACAGCAGCCGCAGCAGCCTTACGGTCAGCAGCAGCCCTACGGCCAGCCGCAGTACGGCGCACCGGCCTACGGTCAGCCCGCCCCCGGCTACGCACAGCCGTACGCCCCGCAGGCGAAGTCGCCGATCCTCAGCATCCTGTCCATGGTGGGCGGCATCATCGGCGTCGTGCTCGGCTGGGTCTACGGCATCGGCTTCCCGTTCGGTGTCGCCGCCGTCATCCTCGGGTTCATCGGCAAGAAGAAGGAACCGGCCGCCAAGGGCTTCTGGCTCACGGGCATCATCACCGGATTCGTGAGCATCGCGTTCTCGCTCATCATCTGGGCAGTGATCATCTTCTTCGTCGTCGCGTTCTCGGCGACACGCTCCACCTACAGCTACTGAGTCACTCAGTCGGCGAAGGCCGGGCGACGCGCAAGCGTGCCCGGCCTTCGTCGGTGCTGCGCCCGTGGCGGACGGTCAGCGTTCGAGGCGTTCCACCAGCAGGGCGGTGTGCTTACCGGCGACGCGGGTCAGAATGACCGTCGCCGAGTTCTGACCCGTGAGCGACAGGCGCTTGCGCAGGGCCGCAGGATCGACGTCGACGCCGCGCTTCTTGATCTCGAGCACGCCGATGCCGCGCTGCTTGAGTGCACGCTTCAGCTCGCGCTCCTGATACGGGAGGGTGTCGAGCACGCGGAATCCCGTGGCGAACGGCGTGCTCTTCGCCTCGTCGGAGGTGAGATAGGCGATGCCGTCGCTCAGCATCCCCGCGCCGAGGCTGCGCGCGAGGTCGCCGATCAGGCGCGCCCGGATGACCGCTCCGTTCGGTTCGTAGACGTACTCGCCGAGGTCGGTCGTCTCGGCGTCTTCGCTGTCGGAGCCTGCGGTGAGCTCGGCCGTGTCGTCTCCGTCGACGACGAGCGCGGCGCGACGGATGCCGTGCCGGGTCAGCGCGCCGAACCACAGGCCCATCTCGACGAGCTGTCCGTCGATCGAGATCCACTGCGCCTCGGCGCTCGACGGGATGAGGTCGCGGTCGAGACCAGGCCCGAGCTTCAGGCCGACGGACCGCCCGGTGGCGAGTTCGAACGCGAACCCGAGCGAGGGCGAGTAGTCGTCGGGGTCGGTGATGCGGGAGGTCTGCCCGTGGCCGGCGGTGCGGCGGGCGGGGTCGAGGAAGATGCCGTCGATGCCCCTCAGGTCGGTCTTCTCCGCGCTCTGGTGCAGCACGGTGGCGTTGCCGAACGGAGCCAGGTTGAAGCTCGCGATTGCAGCCGTGACCTCGTCGGCCTCGACGGCCGTCACGTCGAGATCCAGCCCGGCGAAAGCCATCGCGTCACCGCCGATCCCGCAGCCGAGGTCGGCGACGTTGGTGAGTCCTGCGGCCGCGAACCGGGTGGCGTGCCGGGCGGCGACGGGCAGACGCGTAGCCTGCTCCAGACCGGCCTCGGTGAACAGCATCCGGCCGGCGAACTCGCCGAACTTGACGCGAGCCTTCGAGCGCAGCCTCGCCTGAGTGAGCACCGCGGCGACGAGCGCAGGGGAGTGGCCCGCCTTGCGAAGGTCGCTGACCATCTTCAGAACATCGCGCTCAGAATGGTAGGGCGGCAGCGAATCGAGCAGCCTCAGGCCCTCGGGGGTGAGCACTTCCAGCAACTCGGACCGATCCATGTGATCACGGTACCTCTTGGCACTCACGTTGCGTGACTGCTAACGAACCCTCTAAACTCCTTTTAGCACTCTCACTGTGAGTGTGCTAACTCAAGTCTTAGTCAAGAAGTCAGAAAGAGGGGTCAACCGTGTCGGTCTCCATCAAGCCGCTCGAGGATCGCATCGTTATCAAGCAGGTCGAGGCTGAGCAGACCACTGCCTCGGGTCTGGTCATCCCCGACACCGCCAAGGAGAAGCCGCAGGAGGGCGAGGTCATCGCCGTCGGTCCCGGTCGCATCGACGACAACGGCAACCGTGTGCCGCTCGATGTCGTCGTCGGCGACAAGGTGCTCTACTCCAAGTACGGCGGCACCGAGGTCACCTTCTCCAACGAGACGTACCTCGTGCTCTCCGCTCGCGACGTTCTCGCAGTGGTCGTGCGCTGACCTCAGAAGTCAGCGAGACAGAAGGCCCGGATGCGTAACGCATCCGGGCCTTCTGCATGCGTATGATCTGTGGAGTGTCCCAGAGCGTTCAGCCAGCAGAAGAGAAGCCCCTCACCGAACACCGGCGCTCGGGCCTGATCTACGCCATCTCGGCCTATGTGCTGTGGGGCATCCTGCCGATCTACTTCCTGTCGCTCGTGCCGGCCAGCGCGTTCGAGATCGTCGCGTGGCGTGTGCTGTTCTCCCTGGTCTTCTGCGCCATCCTGCTCACGGTGACCCGCAAGTGGCGGGTGTTCGGTGCGTTGCTGACGAACAAGCGGGTGCTGTTCACGATGGGCGCCGCCGGAGCACTCATCTACGTCAACTGGCAGACGTATGTGCTCGCGACGGTCTCGGGGCACGTCGTGGAGGCCGCGCTCGGGTACTTCATCAACCCGATCGTCACCGTCTTCCTCGGAGTGATCGTGCAGCGGGAGAGGCTGCGCGTCGCCCAGTGGGTGGCCGTCGGGGTGAGTGTCGTCGCGGTGGTCGTGCTCGCCATCGGGTACGGATCGCTGCCTTGGATCGCCCTGCTCCTGGCCTTCTCGTTCGGCTTCTACGGGCTGATCAAGAAGCGCGTCGGCGGCTCGGTCGACGCGGTCTCGGGACTCACCCTCGAGACCATGTGGCTGACGCCCGTAGCGATCGTGCAACTCATCGTCGTCGGTGCGACCGTCGGCATCACGCTCGGCACGATCAGCGTCTGGCACACGGTGCTGCTGGTCGGAGCCGGAGTGATCACGGCCGTGCCGTTGCTGTTCTTCGCGGCAGCGTCCCGCAGGCTGCCCTTGGTCTACATGGGGTTCATCCAGTACTTCGCCCCGTTCATCCAGTTCCTCGTCGGCGTCGCCATCCTGCACGAGGCGATGCCGCCGGAGCGCTGGCTCGGGTTCGGCATCGTGTGGCTGGCACTGCTCATCCTGACCGTCGACATGATCGTGGCCGCCCGGTCGGGTCGTCGCCAGGTCGCGCTCGACGTCGCCACCATCGAGTGATCCTGGAATAGAACCCCAAGGTTCTGCCGTTAGAGTTGAATATCCGTTGGCGCTGGTGGCGGGCGGATCCTCATATCCACTCGACTCATAAGGGGTGAAATGGATCAGCACGATCCGTTCGGCTTCATCGGTTTGACCTACGACGACGTGATGCTCCTGCCCGGGTATACAGACGTCATCCCGAGTGAGGTGGACACCTCGTCCCGGCTCACCAAGCGCATCTCCGTCTCCGCGCCGCTCCTGTCGAGCGCGATGGACACCGTCACCGAGTCGCGCATGGCCGTCGCCATGGCGCGGCAGGGCGGCATCGGCATCCTGCACCGCAACCTCTCGATCGAAGACCAGGCGGCACACGTCGACAAGGTCAAGCGGTCGGAGTCGGGCATGATCACCAACCCCGTCACCACGACCCCCGACGCCACCGTCGAAGAGGTCGACGCCCTCTGCGGTCAGTTCCGCGTCAGCGGGCTGCCCGTGGTCGAGCCGGACGGCACCCTCGTCGGCATCATCACCAACCGCGACATGCGTTTCGTGTCGCCGTTCGAGCGCACCACCACCTACGTGCGCGACGTGATGACCCGCATGCCGCTGATCACCGCGCCGGTCGGGATCGACCCCGACTCCGCGGTCGCCATCTTCGCCGAGCACAAGATCGAGAAGCTGCCGCTCGTCGACGCCGACGGCCGTCTGCGGGGGCTCATCACCGTCAAAGACTTCGACAAGAGCGAGCAGTACCCCAACGCCACCAAAGACGAAGAGGGCCGGCTGCGCGTCGGCGCCGCCATCGGCTTCTTCGGCGACGGCTGGGAACGCGCGATGACCCTCATCGACGCGGGCGTCGACGTCATCGTCGTCGACACGGCGAACGGCGAGAGCCGCGGCGTGCTCGACATCATCAGCCGTCTCAAGCACGAGCCGCGTGCCGCTCACGTCGACGTGATCGGCGGACAGGCGGCCACGCGTTCCGGCGCCCAGGCGCTCATCGACGCCGGAGCCGACGCGATCAAGGTCGGCGTCGGGCCCGGCTCGATCTGCACCACGCGCGTCGTCGCGGGTGTCGGGGTTCCCCAGGTGACCGCCGTCTACGAGTCGTCGCTCGCGGCGCGGCCGGCCGGCGTGCCCCTGATCGCCGACGGAGGGCTGCAGTACTCGGGCGACATCGCGAAGGCGCTCGTCGCCGGCGCCGACACCGTCATGCTCGGCTCGCTGCTCGCCGGAACCGCGGAGTCGCCCGGAGACCTGGTCTTCGTCAACGGCAAGCAGTTCAAGAACTATCGCGGCATGGGCTCGCTCGGCGCGATGCAGACCCGCGGCAAGAAGACCTCCTACTCCCGCGACCGCTACTTCCAGGCGGATGTGCCGAGCGACGAGCAGCTGATCGCCGAAGGCATCGAGGGTCAGGTTCCGTATCGCGGGCCTCTCTCGGCTGTGGCCTACCAGCTGCTGGGTGGCTTGCGTCAGTCGATGTTCTACGTCGGCGCCCGCACCATCCCCGAGTTGAAGGAGCGCGGCAAGTTCGTGCGCATCACCCCGGCCGGGCTCAAGGAGTCGCACCCGCACGATGTGGCGATGGTCGTGGAGGCGCCGAACTACCGCAGCTGACGCCCCGCCGCCAGCGCCCGCACACCGTGTAGGCTGGAAGGCTCGTTCGACGCGGGCGCCCTGTTGCGGGGCTCGCATCGGATGAGGGATTTTCCGTGGGTTACATCGACGTCTCGGCCGTCAGCTACTCGCTGGCCGATGGCAGGCCATTGCTCGACGACGTATCGTTCCGCGTGGGCGAGGGTTCCGTCTCGGCCCTGATCGGCGCGAACGGGGCGGGAAAGTCGACCCTCCTGCGCATCATCCGCGGCGAGTTGAAACCGGATGCCGGCAGCATCGGGATCGATGGCGGTCTCGGGGTCATGGATCAGTTCGTCGGGCACGTGCGCGACGAGCGCACCGTGCGCGACCTGCTCGTGTCCGTGGCGCCGCCGGTGGTGCGGTCTTCTGCGGAGCGACTGTCGCGCGCGGAGGACGCGATCGTCGAGCGCGACGAGACCGACACCCAGCTCGCGTACGCTACGGCGCTCGCCGAGTACGCGGACGCGGGCGGATACGACCACGAAGTCGTGTGGGACCACTGCACGATGGCGGCGCTGGGCATCCCGTTCGAGCGTGCGCAGTTCCGCGGGCTGCGCTCGCTGTCCGGCGGCGAACAGAAGCGGCTCGCACTCGAGGCCCTGCTGCGTGGGCCGGAGCAGGTGCTGCTGCTCGACGAGCCAGACAACTATCTCGACGTGCCCGCCAAGCGCTGGCTCGAACAGCAGTTGCGCTCGACGCAGAAGACGGTGCTACTCGTCTCCCACGACCGGGAGCTGCTCGCGAACGCCGCCGACCGCATCATCACCCTGGAGCTCGGCGCGGCCGGCAACACCGTTTGGACCCACGGCGGCGGGTTCGCCGGCTACCACCAGGCGCGCGACGACCGGATGGCGCGCTTGGAGGAGCTGCGGCGCCGGTGGGATGAGGAGCACGCCAAGCTGAAGGCACTGGTGCTGCGGATGTGGGAGAAGGCCAAGTACAACAGCGACATGGCGCCCGCCTACCGAGCGGCCCAGACGCGCCTGGCGAAGTTCGAGGAGGCAGGCCCGCCGCAGCTGCGCCCGCGCGAGCAGAACGTCACGATGCGGCTGACCGGCGCGCGGACAGGACGCCGCGTCGTCGAGTGCTTCGACCTCGAACTGACCGGTCTCATGCGGCCGTTCGACGCCGAGATCTGGTTCGGTGAGCGGGTGGCCGTGTTGGGCTCGAACGGCTCGGGCAAGTCGCACTTCGTGCGTCTGCTGGCGTCGGGCGGCACCGATCCCGACCCGGCGGCCGGTCATCTCGCCTCCGCCGACCAGGTGGGGACACCCGTGCCGCACACCGGAGTGGCCAAGCTGGGCGCGCGGGTCGTGCCCGGTCTGTTCGCTCAGGCGCACGAGCATCCCGAGCTGGTCGGTCGAACGCTCCTGGAGATCCTGCATCGTGGCGACGACTTCCGTGACGGACTGCCGCGGGATGCCGCCAGCCGGGTGCTCGACCGCTACGGCCTGGCGTCGTCGAGCGAGCAGACGTTCGAGTCGTTGTCGGGCGGTCAGCAGGCACGCTTGCAGATTCTGCTGCTCGAGCTGTCGGGCGCCACGCTTCTGCTGCTCGACGAGCCGACCGACAACCTCGATCTGGTCTCGGCCGAAGCGCTGGAGGAGGGGCTCCGCGGTTTCGAGGGCACGGTGGTCGCCGTCACCCACGATCGCTGGTTCGCTCGCGGATTCGACCGCTTCCTCGTGTTCGGCGCCGACGGCGCCGTCTACGAATCCGACGCCCCCGTCTGGGACGAGTCGCGCGTCTCCCGCTCCCGCTGACCTCGAAGCGCTAGGGGGTGACGGCGGCCAGGCGGAGGACGGCTTCGGTGAGCACCGAGGGGGAGCAGGCGAGGTTCAGACGAGCGAAGCCGCGACCCTGCTCGCCGAAGTCCGGACCGGGCACCAACGCGACACGCGCCTCGTCGAGTGCGAGCGCGCTCGGGTCGACTCCCCAATCGAGCGCGCGGAAGTCGAGCCAGGCCAGGTAGCTGGCCTGGGGCTCGCGGTAACGGACCTCGGGAAGGTAGTGGTCGAGCAGGCGGGTCAGCAACGCTCGATTGTCTTCGACCGCGACCAGCACATCCCGCAGCCAGTCCCGTGAGTCGCGGAAGGCGGCCTGCGTGGCGATGGCGCCGAACAGGCTCGTGCGCTCTTCGACCTCGAAGGGGAGGCGGTCGAGGATGCGCTGGGTGCGCTCGCTCGCCGCGACGAAGAGCGCGCACTTGAGCCCGGCGAGATTCCATGCCTTGCTCGCCGAGTGGGCGGCGATGCCCACCTCCCTTGCGGCGTCGGACACCGACAGGAACGGGGTGAAGGATGCGTCGGAGTGCGTCAGCGGCGCGTGCACCTCGTCGCTGACCACGGTAACGCCGTAGCGTGCGGCCAGGTCGGCGACGGCCGAGAGTTCGGCCGCGGTGTGCACGAGGCCGAGCGGGTTGTGCGGATTGCAGAGCAGGAAGGCCCGCGCTCCCGAAGCGAACGCACGCTCGAGCCCGGTCAGATCGAGCGCCCACCCGCTGTCGCCGACGGTCAGCGGCACCTCGTCGACGACGCCGCCGGCCTCGGTCACCATCCCGAAGAACGGCGGGTACACCGGAGGCGTGATCACCACCCGGTCGCCGGGTTCGATCAGCAGACGCAGGGATTCGACGATCACCGTGCTGATGTCGGTGGACGTCGTCAGACCAGCGGGGTCGACCGCCCAGTTCCAGGCGTCGCCGGCGTACTCGGCGAAAGCGTGCTTCGCGCGGCCGTCGGGACCGATGTACCCGGTGTCGGATCGGCGCACCGCGGCGATCAGGGCGTCGGCGATCGGCTGCGCCAACGGGTAGTCCATCTCGGCAACGAAGAGGGGGAGAACGTCGTCGGGATAGGCCCGCCACTTCTCGCTCGTCCTGGTGCGGAGTTTCTCGAGGGAGTCGGCTTCGATCGTCATGGCTCCACTCTGCCCGGGTCGGCCCGGGGGCGCATCCCCCTCGGCCTCGCCATAGACTGAGTTCGTGAGTATGGAGATTGAGATCGGGCGCGCCAAGCGCGCTCGCCGCGTTTATGCCTTCGACGACATCGCGGTGGTGCCGAGTCGGCGCACTCGTGACCCCGAAGACGTGTCCGTCTCGTGGTCGATCGATGCGTACCAGTTCTCCATCCCTTTCCTCGCCGCTCCGATGGACTCGGTCGTCTCGCCGACGACGGCCATCATGATGGGCCAGCTGGGCGGCCTCGGGGTGCTCGACCTCGAGGGGCTCTGGACCCGTTACGAAGACCCCGAGCCCCTGCTCGCCGAGATCCGCGGTCTTTCCGCGGCCAAGGCGACGGGCCGGATGCAGGAGATCTACTCCGAGCCGATCAAGCCCGAGCTCGTCACGAGCCGCCTCGCCGAGATCCGGGAGGCCGGCGTCACGGTCGCCGGCGCGCTCTCGCCGCAGCGCACGCAGGAGCTCTACGAGACAGTCGTCGCCGCCGGCGTCGACCTGTTCGTCATCCGCGGCACCACGGTCTCCGCCGAGCACGTGTCGAAGAACGCCGAACCCCTCAACCTCAAGAAATTCATCTACGAACTGGATGTGCCCGTCATCGTGGGCGGCGCGGCAACCTACACCGCGGCCCTGCACCTGATGCGCACCGGCGCTGCCGGCGTTCTCGTCGGCTTCGGCGGCGGCGCGGCGTCGACGACGCGTTCGACGCTCGGCATCCACGCCCCGATGGCCACGGCGGTCGCCGACGTGGCCGGCGCCCGCCGCGACTACATGGACGAGTCGGGCGGTCGTTACGTGCACGTGATCGCCGACGGCGGCCTCGGCAGCTCGGGCGACATCGTGAAGGCGATCGCCTGCGGTGCGGATGCCGTGATGCTCGGCTCGACGCTCGCACGGGCCACCGACGCCCCCGGCGGCGGCTGGCACTGGGGTGCCGAGGCGCACCACGCGCAACTGCCGCGCGGGAACCGCGTCGAGGTCGGTCAGGTCGCTCCGCTGGAGGAGATCCTCTACGGTCCGGCTCCGGTCGCCGAGGGCACCGCGAACCTGGTCGGCGCATTGCGCCGGTCGATGGCCACCACGGGATATTCGGATCTCAAGGAGTTCCAGCGCGTCGAAGTCGTCGTCGCGCCGTACAACGCGCGTTGATCACCCGGCCGAAGAGGGCCGGGAGAGGGAGAGAAAGATGGTCACGACCAGAACCACCTCCAACCCGTCCGTCTCGGGGGCTACGCGCCTCGGACCGGCCGAACGCGCGGATGCGATAGCGGCGCTCAAGGAGACCGAGCTCGACATCCTCGTCGTCGGCGGTGGGATCGTCGGCACGGGCAGCGCGCTCGACGCGGTGACGCGCGGGCTCACCGTCGGCCTCGTCGAGGCGCGAGACTTCGCCTCCGGCACGTCGAGCCGGTCGTCGAAGCTCGTGCACGGCGGAATCCGCTACCTGGAGCAGTTGGACTTCCGGTTGGTGCGGGAGGCGCTCATCGAGCGCGGTCTGCTGTTGCAGCGCATCGCGCCGCACCTCGTGAAGCCCGTGCGGTTCCTCTACCCGCTCAAGAAGCGTGTGATCGAGCGGTTCTACGTGGGCGCCGGCATGATGCTCTACGACATCTTCTCCTACACCGGCGGGCGTCCTCCCGGCGTGCCCCACCACCGTCACCTCAGCAAGCGCCAGGTGCAGCGCGCCATCCCGAGCCTCGCCTCCGATGCCCTCGTGGGCGGAATCACCTATTACGACGCCCAGGTCGACGACGCCCGCTACGTGGCGAACCTCGCCCGCACGGCGTCGCACTACGGCGCCCACGTCGCCTCGCGGGTGCGGGTCGAAGGCTTCGTGAAGGTCGGCGAGCGCGTCGTCGGCGTGCAGGCTCATGACCTGGAGACCGACGAGCGGTTCGAGATCCGTGCCAAGCAGGTCGTCAACGCGACGGGTGTCTGGACGGACGACACCCAGGCGATGGTGGGGGAGCGCGGCCAGTTCAAGGTGCGCGCGTCGAAGGGCATCCACCTGGTCGTTCCGCGCGACAGGTTCCAGTCGAAGATGGGGCTGCTGCTCCGCACCGAGAAGAGCGTTCTGTTCGTGATCCCGTGGGGCCGGCACTGGCTCGTCGGAACGACGGACACCGACTGGCATCTCGACAAGGCGCATCCCGCCGCCACGGCCGCCGACATCGACTACGTGCTGGCGCACGTCAACTCCGTGCTCGCCGTGCCGTTGACCCGCGAAGACGTCGAGGGCGTGTACGCGGGCCTCCGACCGCTGCTCGCCGGGGAGTCCGACCAGACGTCGAAGCTCTCCCGCGAGCACCTCGTTGCGCACTCGGTGCCGGGGCTCGTCGTCATCGCCGGCGGCAAGTGGACCACCTACCGCGTGATGGCGAAGGATGCGATCGACGCGGCCGTCGACGCGCTCGACGGCAAGATCCCCAAGAGTACGACGGAAGACATTGCGCTCGTCGGCGCCGAGGGATACCAGGCCGCCTGGAACCGCCGCTCCCGGATCGCGCAGGAGAGCGGGCTGCACGTCGCACGCATCGAGCACTTCCTCAACCGTTACGGAACGCTCGCGGCCGACGTGCTGGACCTCATCCGGGAAGACCCGTCGCTCGCCGAGCCGCTTCCCGGCGCCGACGACTACGTCGGAGCCGAGGTCGTGTACGCCGCCGCGAACGAGGGTGCCCTGCACCTCGAAGACGTGCTCGCCCGTCGCACCCGCATCTCGATCGAGGCCTGGGACAGGGGCGTCTCGGCCGCGCCGGTCGCCGCGCGTCTGATGGCCGGCGTGCTGGGCTGGGACAAGGCCCGCACAGAGCGCGAGGTGCAGACCTACCTCAAGCGCGTCGCCGCCGAGCGCGCCAGCCAGCTGCAGCCCGACGACGAGTCGGCCGACCGCATCCGGCTCGAAGCCCCCGACATCGTGGATGTGGACGCCGCGGCGGCGAAAGCGGCGAAGGCCGCGCGGGCGGCCACCCGCGCCCGGGCGCCTCGCAAGCCGGCGGCAGACGGGCAGGCGACCGCGTAGGTCGCGCCCGTACACCATCACGACCGGAGCCGCCCTCAGGCGGCTCCGGTACTCTTGTATGACCGCCCTCGAATCTTCTGGAGACGCAAAATGGTTGACGTTCGACGGGTCAAGCTGCCCGGTGTCGGGGTGCTGCACACCTTCGTCACCGACGATGGCGGCAAGGTCGGTGTCATCGCGCACCGTTCCGGGCACAACGACCTCATCACGTTCTCTGATCACGAAGACGGCGCCGACGTGACGAAGGTCTCGCTCCGCCTCAGTGAGGACGAGGCGCGCACGCTCGCCGAGTTGCTCGGCGGAACCCAGATCACCGAGTCGCTCACGGCGCTCGACCAGATCCCCGGGCTCAGCATCGACTGGTTCTCCGTCGACTACGACGACTACATCGCGGGTCAGCCTCTCGGCAGCCCGGCCGATCGGGGGATCGTCGGCCTGACCGTCGTGGCGGTCGTGCGCAACGAGTCCGCGAATCCCGCCCCCTCGCAAGACTTCAAGGTGTTCCCCGGCGACACGCTCGTCGTGGCGGGGTCGCCCGAGAAGGTCGCCAAGGCGTTCACGTTCTTCCGGTCCGGCGAACTGCCCGTGCGCTCCACCGTCGACGCGCCGCCCGGAGGATAGGCATGCACCTCGGCGCTGACCTCATCGTTCTCGGCATCCTGCTGCTCGTCGCCTACGTGCTCGGGCGCCTCGGAAAACTGGTGGGACTCCCCGCCATCCCCATCTACATGCTGGTCGGTCTGCTGGCGAGCCCGCACACCGGCTGGTTCCCCCTCGACTTCGACAGCCATTACATCGAGCTGATCGCCATCTTCGGGCTGATCCTGCTGCTGTTCAACCTGGGGCTCGAGTTCGATCAAGACGAGTTCTTCGGCAACTTCGGCAAGCTCATCATCTCGGGCGGCTCGTACATCGTCGTCAACATGGGTGTCGGACTCGTGTTCGGCTTCATGCTCGGCTGGGGAACGCGGGAGGCGCTCATCGTGGCCGGCATGACGGCCACCTCGTCGAGCGCCATCGTGACGAAACTGCTCATCGAACTGAATCGTCTGGCGAACAGAGAGACGCCGATGATCCTCGGCGTCACCGTGGTCGAAGACATCTTCATCGCGATCTATCTGGCGATCGTCTCGGTGGTGCTGAGCGGAGAGTCGGACTTCTGGCCGATCGTCGGCAAGCTGGCCATCGCCTTCACGTTCCTGGTCGTGATGTTCACGATCGCGCGCTGGGGCGGCCGCTTCGTCTCGCGGTTGTTCCACACCAAAGACAACGAGCTCTTCACCATCCTTTTCTTCGGCTTCGCCGTGCTCTTCGCCGGCATCGGCGAGGTTCTCGGGGTGACGGATGCGATCGGCGCGTTCCTGATCGGGCTGGTGCTCGGCGCGACCAAGTTCCGCAACAAGATCGAGCAGATCGCGATCCCCTTGAGGGATGTCTTCGCCGCGTTCTTCTTCCTCAACTTCGGCCTCGCCCTGAACCCGGCGAAGTTCCCCGACGTCGTCATCCCGGTGCTGCTCGCGGTGGTGCTCACCATCGTGCTGAACATCGGCGCCGGCCAGCTCGTCGCGTGGATCAACGGGCTGGGCGTTCAGGCCGGCATCAACACCACCGTGATCCTGCAGAACCGCGGCGAGTTCGCGCTCATCCTCGCGACCCTGTCGCTGAGCGCCGGGCTCGACGAGCGCATCCAGCCGTTCGCCGGTCTCTACGTGCTGGTCATGGCCGTCATCGGCCCCGTGCTCGCAGCAAATTCAGAGAAGATCGGTGCGATGATTCTGCGGACGGGCCGATCGTCCCGAAAGCGAGCCGCAAGGCGCGACGACGACGCAGGCAACCAGGCAGACCCCATGTTCGACGAGGAGATCGCGCTCGTCGAGGCGGCGACGGCCGGGCTCGACTCCGACGACCGCATCGCCGACAGGACGGACGCCATCGACCGGGTCGTCGAGCAGGCCATGCAGCAGCAGGACATCACCGGGGACCGAAAGCGGGATTGAACCATTAGCGAGACGACCGGCAGCGGCGAGACCACGCTGTTCAGAATGATGCTGCGACCGCGCTGGATCGGTGCGCTCGTGCTCGCGCTGGCTCTGGCCGCAGGATTTGCCGCCCTGGGGCAATGGCAGCTGGAACGTGCGATCGACGCGGGCAAGGTGATCGACGCCCCGAGCGAGACCGTGCTCCCGCTCAGCCAGGTGGCCCAGCCGAGCGGACCGATCACCGACAAGGCCACCGGGCAGCTGGTGACGCTCGATGGCTCGTTCGTGCCGACCGACTACCAGCTGCTGGAAGGTCGCCTCAACAAGGGCACCGCGGGTTGGTGGGTGGTCGCCCACGTCACGATCGGCGGCGCGGATGCCTCGTCGTCGCCGGTCGCCCTCGCCGTCGCGCGTGGGTGGGCTGCGGACGAGAAGACGGCCAAGGCGGCGATGGCGCGTCTCGCCGCCGCGCCGGAGACCGAGCAGACCATCGTCGGGCGACTGGTGCCGACGGAGGCGCCGGAGGTGCCAAAAGACAAGAGCCACCCGACCCGGATGACGACGATGTCGGTGGCGGCGCTCTACAACCTCTGGTCGGGTGTCGACGGCCGCGACGTCTACTCCGCCTACGTCGTCGAGGCCACGCCGCCCGCCGGCCTCGTGAAGATCGACTCCCCGCCGCCGGTGCAGGAGCGCACGCTCAACTGGCTCAACATCTTCTACGCGGCCGAGTGGATCATCTTCGCCGGGTTCGCGGTGTTCTTCTGGTATCGCCTCGTGAAGGACGCCAAGGAGAAGGAAGACGAACTGCTTGAGCTGGAGGGCGAATCCGCCGCTCCACTCGGGAAAGTAGAATAAGACCATGCCCCTCGCCCCCAAGCCCGAAGCCTTTCCCAAGATCCGGGGGGCGCTCCGGCTCTACCAGGTGTGCGCGTACATCACCGGCATCATGCTGCTGCTGCTCTGCGCGGAGATGCTGCTGAAGTACGCCTTCGGGTACGAGTTCTGGGCGTTCGGCAACTACGGTTTCCTGGCGTTCGTGCCCTACAGCCCCGACGGGCAGATCGGTCAGCCGCCGACCGGCGTCAACCTCAGCATCGGCATCCTCGTCGCCCACGGCTGGCTGTACGTGCTCTACCTGTTCTCCGACTTCCGGCTCTGGAGCCTGATGCGGTGGAACTTCGTCCGTTTCGTGGCGATCGCCCTCGGCGGCGTCATCCCATTCCTGTCGTTCTTCGTCGAAGCGCGAATCACGAAGCAGGTGAAGACCTATCTGGCCGGCCGGGAGGCCGAAGAAGCGACCCTCGTGGAGGCATCAAATTAGCACCGAGCCCGTAGACAACCGGCCCGTTCTCGTCGTGGACTTCGGCGCGCAGTATGCGCAGCTGATCGCCCGCCGGGTGCGCGAGGCGAGCGTGTACTCCGAGATCGTGCCGCACACGGTGACGGCGGCCGAGATCGTCGCGAAGAACCCGTCGGGCATCGTGCTCTCCGGCGGCCCGTCGAGCGTGTACGAGGAGGGCGCTCCGCAGTTCGACTCCGCCATCTTCGACCTCGGCGTTCCCGTGCTCGGCATCTGCTACGGGTTCCAGGTCATGGCGACCGCCCTCGGCGGCGAGGTGGCCCACACCGGCTTGCGCGAGTACGGTTCCACCGCCGTGCGCATCAGCGAGTCGGCCAGAACCGACGGGAACATCCTGCTCGACGGCCAGCCGGTTGAGCAGGTCACCTGGATGAGCCACGGCGACTCGGTCTCCCGCGCGCCGGAGGGATTCCAGGTGCTGGCATCCAGCGACTCCACCCCGGTGGCCGCCTTCGCCGACGACGAGCGCAAGCTCTACGGCGTGCAGTGGCACCCCGAGGTGAAGCACTCCACCTTCGGCCAGGCCGTGCTCGAGAACTTCTTGCACCGCGCGGCGGGCATCCCTGCCGAGTGGAACAGCGGCAACGTGATCGCCGACCAGGTTGCAGCGATCCGTGCCCAGGTCGGCACCGGCAAGGTCATCTGCGGCCTCTCGGGAGGCGTGGACTCCGCGGTCGCCGCGGCACTCGTGCACAAAGCGGTCGGCGACCAGCTGGTCTGCGTCTTCGTCGACCACGGGCTGCTGCGCAAAGACGAGCGCCGCCAGGTCGAGGAGGACTACGTCAAAGCCACCGGCGTGCGGCTCATCACGGTCGATGCCGAGAAGCAGTTCCTCGACGCCCTCGCCGGCGTGAGCGACCCGGAGACCAAGCGCAAGATCATCGGGCGTGAGTTCATCCGCACGTTCGAGCAGGCTCAAGCAGACCTCATCCTCGAGGCCGCGGCCGAGGGCGACCCCATCCGCTTCCTGGTGCAGGGCACCCTCTACCCGGATGTCGTCGAGTCGGGCGGCGGGTCGGGCACGGCCAACATCAAGAGCCACCACAACGTGGGCGGTCTGCCCGAAGACCTGCAGTTCGAGCTGGTCGAGCCGCTGCGCACACTCTTCAAAGACGAGGTGCGCGCGATCGGCCGCGAACTCGGTCTGCCCGAGGCGATCGTGGGGCGCCAGCCGTTCCCCGGCCCTGGCCTCGGCATCCGGATCGTCGGAGAGGTCACGCACGAGCGTCTGGAGCTGCTTCGCGACGCGGATGCGATCGTGCGCGCCGAGCTCACCGCCGCCGGCCTCGACTCCGAGATCTGGCAGTGCCCCGTCGTGCTCCTCGCCGACGTGCGCTCGGTCGGTGTGCAGGGCGACGGCCGCACCTACGGCCACCCCATCGTGCTGCGGCCCGTCTCCAGCGAAGACGCGATGACGGCCGACTGGACGCGCCTGCCGTACGACCTGCTGGCCAAGATCTCCAACCGCATCACCAACGAGGTCGACGGCGTGAACCGCGTCGTGCTCGACGTCACGTCGAAGCCGCCGGGAACGATCGAATGGGAGTAGTACTCCCGTGAACGACGAAGGGGCCGGGATGCGAACGCATCCCGGCCCCTTCGTGTTGCGGTGCGCTAGTTGCGCGCGATCGCGAACATGCGCAGCAGTTCGAGGTACAGCCACACGACCGTCACCATGATGCCGAACGCTCCGGCCCACCCCTGGGCGCGGGGCACACGATTCTTGACGCCCTGCTGGATCGCGTCGAAGTCGAGCACGAGCGCGTACGCGCACATGATGACCACGAGTACGCCGATCACGAGCCCGAGCGGAATTCCGAGGATGTGGAAGCTGCCACGAAGCCCCCACGGGTCGCTGACGGTACCGGTCAGCATGAGGACGAAGTTGATGATCGAGAAGAGGAAGTACCCGGCGAACGCGATGAAGAAGACCTTCGTCGCTTTCGCGGATGCGCGGATCTTGCCGCTCGCGAAGAGCGCGAGGGTCACCCCGACGACGACGATCGTGCCGATGACCGCCTGAACGACCACCCCGTCGAAGAGCGACTCGTACATGGAGGACAAGCCGCCGACGAGGAGGCCCTCCGCACCCGCATATGCAAGGGTCAGCCCGGCAGAGGGCAGCTTCTTGCGGTTGTGGAAGATATTGACGAAGGCGAGCACCAGGCCACCCACGAGCCCGACGATCCAAAGCAAGGGCACGAGCCATCCGATGACGGCGCCCACGAGGAGGACACCGAAAGCCACCGCCGTTTTGCGAATGGTGTCTTCGACCGTCATGCGGTCGGTCTCGACCGACGTTGCGGACGGAGACTCGTACATCTCCTGCAGCTTCTCCGGGCTCAACGTCGCCTGGTTCTGGAAGGCCGGGCTCTGCGAGAATGCCGGGTTGGACGTTGCCATGGGTTCCTCTGCTCACTTGGTGGGTCTGGGAAGACCGAGTTTGTCAGCCCAATCTATCGAGTTATGTTCTGAGAGTTCTGACAGATTGCCTTGAACTCGCGACGATCGCGATCCATCGTGCGAGCCAGGCGGCCGCCACGATGACGAGGGTGCTCACGAGGATGGAGATCCAGCCCACGGAGTAGTCGGGCACCGTTCGGGCGAGCACGATGCTCGAGATGATCGGGAGCAGTAGCACGGTGAACGAGATCAGCGGCCGCAGACGCACGAGCAGCCACGCCGCGAGGGGAACGACGAAGCACCACGCGAATCCGGAGCCGCCGAGCATGAGCCAGGTGAACCCCAGAACCGGCAGCACCACGGCCACCCTGCGACCGATCGTCGAGGGCAGAACGGCCCACCCCGCCGGCTGCAGCAGCGAGCCGGCCAGCAGGAGCAGGAGGCTGTAGGTGGTCGTCGCGAGCACGAGGCCGGTGCCGACGACGATCATCCCGAGCCCGAACAGCAGTCGTGAGCGGTAGGAGCCCCACTGCAACGGCAGGATGCTCGTGGGTTCGACCCAGCGTGCGGGCGCGCCGCCGGGCTTGTCGGGGGCGGGCTGGTCGGGAGCGGGCACGCGATGATTCTGTCACCGACAGCCTCTTGACGAACACCCGTCGCGTCTGATTACTTAGGTAAGTGCCTAAGTATCATGATCGTCTCGACGCCGTGCTCCGCGCCCTCGCGGACCCCACGCGCCGAGCCATCGTGGAACGCCTGGCGATATCGCCGGCCGTCGTGTCCGAACTCGCCGCGCCGTTCTCGATGGCCCTGCCCTCGCTCCTGCAGCACGTGCGCGTGCTCGAGGATGCGAGAGTGGTCACGTCGCAGAAGGTCGGACGCGTTCGCACGGTGAGTCTGCGGCCGGGATCGCTCGACGTGCTGCACCTGTGGCTCGGCGAGCAACGAACGCCCGCAGAGCACCAGGCCGACCGGCTCGGCATCCATCTCGTCCGCACCACCACCAAGGAGACCTGAAATGACCCGCGTTCGCATGGACCTGTTCCTCTCGCTCGACGGCCGCACATCGACGGGCGACCGGCCGGTCGAAGACCCGATGGGACCGGACTGGGGGCGGCTGACGGCCGCATACACCGCGACCCGCACGTTCCGTGAGCGCGTCTTCGGCGACACCAGCGGAGCCGGAACGACGGGCGTTGACGATGCGTACGCCGCCGCGTTCTTCGAGGGCGTCGGCGCCGAGATCATGGGGGCCACCATGTTCGGTCTGCACGCGTTTCCCGACGACCCCGATTGGAAGGGGTGGTGGGGCGACACGCCGCCGTTCGGCAGCCCGGTCTACGTTCTCACCCACACGGCGCCCCGCCCGTCCATTCCGATGGCGGGCGGCACGACGTTCCATTTCCGCAGCGGCTCGATCAAGGATGTGCTCGCCGAGGCCGTAGCGGCCGCCGGCGACGCGGATGTGCGGGTCGGCGGGGGAGTCGGCACGGCGCGGGAGTTCTTGCGCGCCGGCCTCGTCGACGATCTGCACCTGACCGTCGCGCCCATCGTTCTCGGGCGCGGAACCCGTCTGTGGGACGAGCTGCCGAGCCTCGACCTCACGCACACGGTGAAGACCGACGTCGCCGAGAGCGGCACCATCCACATCACCTTCAGCCGATAGGACACCCGAATGACGATCGAACGCCGACTCGCCCGCGCCGAGTTCACCCTGACCCGCGACTACCCGGCACCGGTCGCGAGGGTCTGGGGTTCGTTCGCCGACGAGCAGGAGAAGCTGCGGTGGTGGGGTGCCGGAGACGCGATGGAGCCCGGCGAGTGGGCCTTCGACTTCCGTGTCGGAGGCCGCGACATCGCCGAAGGCACGTTCCACAACGGGCCCGTGTCGCGCTATGTCGCCACGTACACCGACATCGTCGAGCACGTGCGGATCGTCACGACCTACGACATGTGGCTCGACGGCATCCACATGTCGACATCGGTGGCTTCGCTGGAGTTCGAGCCGATCGCCGACGGCACTCGCTTCACGCACACCGAGCACGGAGTCTTCTTCGACCAGTTCTGGGCCGACGGTGTGGGACGGGAGACGGGCACCAGGGGGTTGCTGGACGCTCTGGGCGTCTATCTGGGCTGAATCGCCGCGGGCTAGTATCTGGGCATGCGTGCGCATTCGTCCCCGCTGATCATCGGGCACCGGGGTGCGTCGGGGTATCGTCCTGAGCACACCGCGGCCGCTTACGACCTCGCGTTCCGCCTGGGCGCCGACGCGGTGGAGCCCGATCTCGTGGCCACCAAAGACGGCGTTCTCGTTCTGCGCCATGAGAACGAGATCTCGGGCACGACCGATGTGGCCGATCACGCCGAGTTCGCCGATCGGCGCGCCACGAAAGAGATCGACGGTGTGGAGCACACCGGCTGGTTCACCGAAGACTTCACCTGGGCGGAACTCGCCACGCTGCGCGCGAAGGAAAGGCTCGGCGGCATCCGGCAGACCAGTTCGACGTTCGACGGGCGCTATCCTCTGCTCCGGATGCGCGACCTGTTCGGCTTGGTCGACGCCGCCTCCGACGACGCGGCACGGCTGCTCGGCATCGTCGCGGAGCTGAAGCACGCCACGTACTTCTCCTCGATCGGTCTGCCGCTCGACGAACTGTTCAGCGACGAGCTGGCGGAGGCCGGCTGGACGGACAATCCGGAACTGGTCGTCGAGAGCTTCGAGAAGACGGTGCTGACGCAGCTGTACCGCCGGGGCTTCCGTGGCCGGCGGGTGTATCTGCTGGAAGACGATGGCGCTCCGGCCGACCGGGTGGCCGTCGACGGGTCGTCGGCCAGGGGATACCGGCACGACCTCACCGAGATGGGGCTGTACGCCCTGTCGGCAGGGGGTCCAGCCGATCGTGTCGACGGCATCAGCGTCGAGACGGCACTGGTGCTCTCGGAGCGGACGGTGTCGGCAGCCCTCGATGACGAGGAGGACGAGGCGGCGCTCACCTCCGATCTGGTCGACACCGCGCACGCCGCCGGGCTCGGGGTCTACTGCTGGACGCTGCGGCCGGAGAATCCGTTCCTGCGACCGGAGTTCCGGGTCGAGGGCCCGGATACGGCCTGGGGCGACTGGGAGCGGATGTTCGCCGCCGTCATGCGCTCGGGCGTCGACGGCGTGTTCGTCGACCAGCCCGACCTCGCGGTGGCCGTGCGCGACGGACGCTGAGCGCCCGCGGCCTCGGATGACGGTGGTGGAGGCTAAAATCGTTGAAGACATGACGAGCCTCTCCGACCCCTCCTCCACCAACTCCGCCACCCCGATCATCCTCGACGGTCGGCAGGGCCCGGGGCACTCCGTCAACGACGGCGCGAGCTTCCGCGCCGGGGGTCACGGCTCGGCCGGCCCGGGCGGCAACGCGTTGTTCGACGGGTTGAACCCGCAGCAGCGCGAAGCGGCCGAATACCGTGGCGCAGCGCTGCTGATCGTGGCGGGTGCGGGGTCGGGCAAGACGAGCGTGCTCACGCGTCGCATCGCAGGCCTGATCCAGAGCCGGGAGGCCTGGCCGAGTCAGATCCTCGCCATCACCTTCACCAACAAGGCCGCCGCCGAGATGCGCGAGCGCGTCGAGGCTCTGCTCGGCGGCGCATCCCAAGGCATGTGGATCTCGACGTTCCACTCGGCGTGCGTGCGCATCCTGCGGCGCGAGGCAGAGACGATCGGCAAGACCCAGAGCTTCACCATCTACGACTCCGGCGACTCGCGCGCGTTGCTCAAGCGGATCATCAAGGGACTCGACGCCGACACCCTGGGATTCACGGTCGCAGGCGCCGCCAACCGCATTTCGAAGCTCAAGAACGAGCTCACCGACATCGAGACCTATGCGCGGTCGGCCAATCTGAGCGACCCGCAGGAGGTGATGTTCCTCGAGATCTTCCGCCAGTACACCCGGCAGCTGCGCGCGGCCAACGCGTTCGACTTCGACGACCTCATCGCCGAGACCGTTTTCCTGTTCCGCGCGTTCCCGAAGGTCGCCGCCCTGTATCAACGGCGCTTCCGGCACATCCTGGTCGACGAGTACCAAGACACGAACCACGCCCAGTACTCGCTCATCCGCGAGCTGACGATGCCGATCGCGCCGGCGATCGCCGACGAGCTCGAAGCGCAGGGGCACCACGTGGAGTCCATGCGCGACGCGATCGGCGTCATCCCCGGGGCTTCGCTCACGGTCGTGGGTGACTCGGATCAGTCGATCTATGCCTTCCGCGGCGCCGACATCCGCAACATCGTGGAGTTCGAGCGCGACTTCCCGGGTGCGAAGGTCATTCTGCTCGAGCAGAACTACCGGTCGACCCAGAACATCCTCAGTGCCGCGAACTCCGTGATCGCCAACAACTTCGACCGTAAAGACAAGAAGCTCTGGACGGCCGTCGGCGACGGCGAGAAGATCATCGGCTTCACCGGATACTCGGGGCACGACGAAGCGCAGTTCGTCGCCGACGAGATCGAGAAGCTGCACGGCGACGGGATGGCTTACAAAGACATCGCGGTCTTCTACCGCACCAACGCGCAGACCCGAGCGCTCGAAGAGATCTTCATCCGATCGGCGCTGCCGTACCGGATCATGGGCGGCACCAAGTTCTACGAGCGGGCCGAGATCAAAGACGCGATGGCCTACTTGATCGCGGTTGCCAATCCGGATGACACGCTCGCCCTGCGGCGCATCCTGAACACCCCGAAGCGCGGCATCGGCCCGGCGACGGAGACGCAGCTCGGCAGCTACGCCGACGACAACGGCATCAGCTTTCGCCAGGCCATGCGCGACGCGGGCTCCCTCGGTCTCGGTCCCAAGGTGACGGCGGCCATCCTGCAGCTCGCCGGTCTGCTCGACGAGGCGACCACAATGGTCGACCCGGCGAACCCTGCCGGCGTCTCGCCCGTCGCCGACGTTCTGACTTTCCTGCTCGACAAGAGCGGCTACCTCGACGTGCTGCGCAACAGCCGCGACCCGCAAGACGAGGCACGCGCCGAGAACGTTGACGAGCTCGTCGCGGTCACCAGGGAGTTCGCGCGCAACAATCCCGACGGCGGGCTCATCGACTTCCTCACCGAGGTGTCGCTGGTCGCCGCCGCAGACGAGATCGACGACTCGAGCGGAACGGTCTCGTTGATGACCCTGCACACCGCCAAGGGGCTCGAGTACGACGCGGTCTTTCTCACGGGTATCGAAGAAGATCTGCTGCCTCACAGGATGTCGGCGAGCGAGCCGGGCGGGCCGGCCGAGGAGCGGCGGCTCTTCTACGTGGGAATCACCCGGGCCAAGAAGCGTCTGTTCCTGTCGTTGGCGATGACCCGCGCGCAGTTCGGCGAGACTGCGGTGGCCATGCCGAGCCGGTACCTGCAGGAGATCCCCGCCGACCTCATCGAGTGGAAACAGTCTCCCGGTATGGCCAACGGCCGCGGCGGCACGCAGTCGCGGGCGCTCAATGCGCGGCGGCCGGGGCTCGGTTCTGGTTCGGGCGATTCCGGCGGCTCCGGTGGCTCCGGCTCGCGCTGGAACGACAGCCCGAGTTCGGGTGGATTCTCCGGTGGCGCGTCGGCGCGCCCGAAGGCGGAGTGGCCCAACCGGGTGACCGGGCAGGTGCGCGACAACGGTGACCTCGAACTCGTCGCCGGCGACCGCATCCGCCACACCGATTTCGGCGACGGTCGCGTGACGAATGTCACGGGAGTGGGGCCCAAGCGCGTCGCCCACGTGCAGTTCGAGAAGGTGGGCGCGAAGAAGCTCCTCATCAAGATCGCCCCTATCGAAAAACTGTGATGGCCGTCGCGCCCCGTGGTGCGGGTTCTTCGGGCCGGCCGCGCCCCACGCTGTCGACCGTGCTGTCTTCTCCGAACGTCGAGGTCGGCATGCGTGCTGGTCTCGCGGTTGCGGTTCCCCTGCTGCTGCTGCTCCTCGTCGGCCGGCTCGACCTGGCGGCGTATGCGACGTTCGGTGCGTTCACCGCTCTGTACGGGCGCAACGAGCCGTATCGCCTCCGCGTTCGCAGCTTGACGGTCGGCGGCGGCACGGTGCTGGTCAGCATCGTGCTGGGCACGGTGGTCGCGGCGCTCGGTGAGCCGTTCTGGTTGCTCGTCGTGCTGCTCTTGATCGTGGTGGCCGGCGGCACGCTGATCGTCACCACTTTTCAGCTGGTTCCGGCTCAGCCGCTGTTTTTCGTGTTCGCCCTGCTGGTCTGCGCCGCCGTGCCGACCCCGGCGGACGAGATCGCTTTTCGCCTCGGGCTCGCGGCGCTGACAGCCGTGTTCGCGTGGCTGTTGACGATGTCGGGCTGGACACTGCGCCGCGCCCGCCCGCACGGCCTTTTCCGCGGTTTCCCGTGGAAGGAGCTCGCCCGGCGCCCTCGCGTCGACCGTACGGCGATCACCGATCCGCTCGTCTGGATCACGGTGGCACAGAACGTGCTCGGAGTGGTGATCGCCGGAGGTATCGCGCTCTCGTTCGGGCTCGGTCACGTGTACTGGGCCGTCGTGAGCCTCGTCGCGGTCATCCCGCCAGCGCGTGCCGCCCACTCGATCTCGCGTTCGATTCACCGCGTGGTGGGAACGATCGTCGGTGTCGGGGTCACGGCTCTTCTGCTCTTCTGGTCGCCTCCTCCGCTGTTCCTCATTCTCGTGATCGTCGCGTGTCAGGTCTTCGCCGAGATTCTCGTCGGCCGCCACTACGGCTCCGCGCTGGTGTTCATCACGCCGATGGCGCTCGCCGTCTCCCACCTCGCCACCCCCACACCGCTGAACGTGCTCGTGGTCGACCGTGTGCTCGAGACGATCCTCGGCGCCGGGGTCGGCATGCTTCTCGTTCTCGCCGCGAAAGGTATAGAGAGGATGCCGGCGGTCGAGCGGTGGCGCCGCTCGCGCTGAACCGCGGGCGCCCGCCCTGGCCGCTACTCGCCGCCCGCCGCTATTTGCGCACGAAGTCGGCGCAGGTACAGCTCTTTCGGGCGGACGCGCCACGAGCGCGGCACGCGGTGATACACGGAGGCGGCCCACCGCATCCAGCGGTCGTAGCGTCGCTGCGTCGCGTCGTTCCAGTCGAGACCGAAATCGTCGCGAACGGTCGGCGGCAGGAGGCCGGCGGTCACCAGACGCGCTTGAGGGAAGAGCGCGCGCAACCAGAGCGGAACCCCTCGCGGGTGGAGGATCTGACGGGCGACGGCACGAGTGGCGTCGGTCGAGCGGAGCGTGGTCAACATTCCGTTCCAATACACGCGGAACGCGTCCCGATCGGCGGGCCAGCGGTCGCTCGGCACCTGCAGTGCCGAACCGAGAACGGTGAACTCGCGGTACACCCGGTCGGCATCGTCGGGCCGGAGCGCGCCGAAGAATCGTTCGTACAGCGTCATCATCGTGTCGTACAGCGTGGCGGCCACCCACAACTGCAGTTCCGGGTCGTACGCGTTGTAGGCGGGACCAGCCTGGTCGGCGTCCGCACGAACAGGCGCGTGAGCCCGATTGACCGATCGTCGCACCACGGCGAACTCTTCGGGAGTCGCGTAGACCGAGGCATAGACGAAGGTCATCGTGGCGTGAAGTCGCTCCAGCATCCTGTTCGCGAAATCGCTGTGTTCCGCGACCCCTCGGCCGACCGCGGGGTGGGCGATCTGGAGCAGCAGCGCACGACCGCCACCGGCGAGGTACAGGGCCTCGGCAGCGATGTCCCGCGCGGTTATCCCAGGGCCGGCGGATGGTGTGCTCACCGGGACATTGTGTCGCCTCTTCCTGCGTGATCCCGGGAGAAGCGGCGGCGGTGGAGTCTCGCGCCGAGCGCTCTCTCGTCATGACGCTCGCCGAGTCAGCGGTCGGCTCGAGCTGCACGGTGCTTCTTCAGTCGTCGGCCTCTCGAGAACCCGAGCAGCGCGGTTCCCGCCCCCAGCACGCCGGCGCCCGCGAGCACGGCGCCGTTCACGTCCGTGCCGGTCGAGGCGAGGCTCGCCGGTTTCGGTGTCGCGTCGTTCGGCGGAGCCGGGGAGGCAGGCGGAGCCGCGACCAGTGTGATCTCCGAGGCCACGCCGAACGGCGACCGCCAGGGGAGCATCCGATCGCCGCCGAGATCGTCGCCCGTGCGAGCCGGATCGATCTTCTCGACCCAGACGTATGCTCCGGGGCCGGGAAGAACGCATCCCGGCGTCTCGTACTCTCCGGGGCCCGTGACGGTGACCTCGACCGTGCAGACGACCGGAGCATCGTCGGGGGCTGTCGGCGCGGGAGTGATCTCAGTCGCGAACGGACCGAGCAGCGTGCTTTCGACGATCGCCTCGATCGGGGTGACCGCATCGCCGTCGGCCAGCACGCCCCACGTGTCGAGGCGGCCGTCGCCCGGTTCGACGTCAACCGTGAGATGGTCTGAGATCGTCGCGCCGGCTGTTGCTTCCGCAGCACTCGTCACGGTGCTGACCCGCGGCTGAAACGGCAGCGGTGAGACCCCCGTGTCGCCGCCCTCGGCTCGGGCGGAAGTCGTGGCCGGTATCGCGACGAGCAACGCCTGTGCGTCGTCGCGCGCGACGGCGACACGGATGCTGTCGCCGTACGGCAGCCCGTCGAACGCGGACGTGGCCGACACGGTGACGGTCGGATCGGTGCCTGTGGGCGTGATCGGGAGAGCCGTGCCGTTCGGCGCGATCGTCGACGTGCTGCCGTCGGCGAAGGCCGCGTCGACCAGCTCTATGCGGCCGGTGTGCTCGGCGGGAGCGAGGAGGCTCGGCCCTGAGATCTTGTCGACCGTGAGGTCGACCAGCACGGTCGCAGCGCCGGGCTGGGCGAGATCCACGGTTATCGTCGCAGTGGCGTCGCGCGACCCCTCGCGAGCCGCCTCGGCTGCCATGGAGCGGGCTCGGGCCAGCACCGCGTCTCCGTCTGCACCGGCTCGTGCGGCGTAGAACTCCGGACTCTGACCGTTCATGCCGCTGACCATCCAGGTGGCGAGCTGACCGGCGGCCGCGGTGACCCTGTCGTCGGTGGCGGCCCAGGTTCGGGAGATGTAGGCGAGTTGGGCCGACTGGTCAGGGGTGTACCAGCCGAGCGCGGCTCCGTCGACGTAGTCGGACTCGTGCCCGATCGGCGACGGACGCCCGGCCTGGAGGCAGAAGGCGCGCGAGCCGTCATCGAGGGAGTAACTGCCGAGATACCAGCCCGAGCTCGACGTGTAGCCGACGCCGTGGCCGTTCGAGGAGAGCGCGGAGGCGCTCGTCGCCCCGTGCAGCGCGGCGAACAGGATCAGGAGCGCGCCGAGGGCGAACGCCGTGACGAATGATGAGATGCGATGTGTCATGCGTTCCACGGTCGCGGGATGTTCGCGCGGCTGGGGCGCCGCCGGCAGACCGGTGGACAAGTCGCCGGGAGCGACGGATGTGGAGGAGAGCACGCGCGCTGGTCGGGCTCCGTTGCGCGAGCGTTCAGGCTGAAGCGCTAGAGTTCTATCTGGCGAATTTATCTCGGCGTCGAGCTATTTAGCGTCGAAACCGCCTAGGAGAAACCACAAGGCTGCGTCACGAGCGCGCCTGGCACCAGCGGATTGGATAACCGTGGATCTATACGAGTATCAGGCCAGAGACCTGTTTGAGCAGTACGGCGTCCCGGTCCTTCCGGGCATCGTCGCGGACACTCCCGAGGAGGTGCGCGCAGCGGCCGAGAAGCTCGGCGGCGTGGTCGTCGTCAAGGCGCAGGTGAAGGTCGGTGGTCGTGGAAAAGCCGGCGGCGTCAAGGTCGCCAAGAACCCCGACGAGGCCGAGGAAGCGGCTCGCGCCATCCTGGGTCTCGACATCAAGGGCCACGTCGTCCGCCGCGTGATGGTGGCCGGCGGCGCCCGCATCGCCACGGAGTTCTACTTCTCCGTGCTGCTCGACCGGGCCAACCGCTCCTACCTGTCGCTGACCAGCGTCGAGGGCGGCATGGAGATCGAGCAGCTCGCGGTCGAGAAGCCCGAGGCGCTCGCCCGCATCGAGGTCGACCCGATCGAGGGCGTCGACCTGGCGAAGGCCACCGAGATCGCGAAGGCCGCCGGATTCCCGGATGAGCTGGTCGCCAAGGTCGCGAACGTGTTCGTGAAGCTCTACGAGGTCTACAAGGGTGAGGATGCGACGCTCGTCGAGGTCAACCCGCTCGTGCTCACCGAGGAGGGCGACATCATCGCCCTCGACGGCAAGGTCACGCTCGACGAGAACGCCGGCTTCCGTCACCCGAACCACGAGGCGCTCGAAGACAAGGCCGCCGCAGACCCGCTCGAGGCGAAGGCCAAGGCCAGCGACCTCAACTACGTCAAGCTCGACGGCGAGGTCGGCATCATCGGCAACGGCGCGGGCCTCGTGATGAGCACGCTCGACGTCGTCGCCTATGCCGGCGAGAAGCACAAGGGTGTCAAGCCGGCGAACTTCCTCGACATCGGCGGCGGAGCATCCGCTGCCGTCATGGCCGCCGGTCTCGATGTCATCCTGAACGACCCGCAGGTCAAGAGCGTGTTCGTCAACGTCTTCGGCGGCATCACGGCCTGCGACGCGGTGGCGAACGGCATCGTCAAGGCCCTGGAGATCCTGGGCGACGAGGCGAACAAGCCGCTGGTGGTGCGACTCGATGGGAACAACGTCGACGAGGGCCGCCGCATCCTCACCGAAGCCGCGCACCCGCTGGTGACGCTGGCGCTCACCATGGACGAAGGCGCCGACAAGGCCGCCGAACTGGCTGCGAAGTAAGGGCGCGAACGAGAATGTCTATCTTCCTCAACAAGGATTCCAAGGTCATCGTGCAGGGCATCACCGGCGGTGAGGGCACGAAGCACACCGCCCTCATGCTGAAGGCCGGCACACAGGTCGTCGGCGGCGTGAACGCGCGCAAGGCCGGCACGACCGTCACGCACGGCGACGTCGAGCTGCCCGTCTTCGGCACGGTTGCCGAGGCCATCGAGAAGACCGGCGCCGACGTGTCGATCGCCTTCGTGCCCCCGGCGTTCACCAAGGATGCGGTGATCGAGGCGATCGACGCCGAGATCCCGCTGCTGGTGATCATCACCGAGGGCGTTCCCGTGCAGGACTCGGCCGAGTTCTGGGCCTACGCGCAGGAGAAGGGCAACAAGACCCGCATCATCGGGCCGAACTGCCCCGGTATCATCACGCCCGGCGAGTCGCTCGTCGGCATCACCCCGGCGAACATCACCGGCAAGGGCCCGATCGGCCTCGTCTCGAAGTCGGGCACCCTGACCTACCAGATGATGTACGAGCTGCGCGACCTCGGCTTCTCGACCGCCATCGGCATCGGCGGAGACCCGATCATCGGCACCACGCACATCGACGCGCTCGCCGCGTTCGAGGCGGACCCCGAGACCAAGGCGATCGTGATGATCGGCGAGATCGGTGGCGACGCCGAAGAGCGTGCCGCCGACTTCATCAAGGCGAACGTCACCAAGCCGGTCGTCGGCTATGTGGCCGGCTTCACCGCTCCCGAGGGCAAGACGATGGGCCACGCCGGCGCGATCGTCTCGGGCTCCGCCGGAACCGCACAGGCCAAGAAGGAGGCCCTGGAGGCCGCCGGTGTGAAGGTCGGCAAGACCCCGAGCGAGACCGCAGCTCTGCTGCGCGAGGTGTACGCCGCCCTGTAGAACCTGTCTCTCCCCAGAAGCGGGCTCCGTGGAACTTCTCCACAGAGCCCGCTTCTGCCGTATCGGCGGGGCCGAACGCGGCGCTACAGTGAGCAGCACACCTGGGGAACGGGGTCGACATGGCACGGGTCACCAATGCCGAACTGCTCGCGAAGATCGCGCAGCTCGAGACGGAGAACGCCGCCCTGCGCGAGACGGTGCGGGGCGGAGCGGAACCGGCGGGCGGAATCGACGGCCTCGACGGGAGAATCGACGCTGCCCCCGGTGAGCCGCTCCGCCACCGGCGCGGCTGGGGCTGGACCCTGCTCGCGACCGTGCTCATCGTCATCGGGGCTGTTCTGGCGCCGGTCTCGGCGGTCGCATCGTGGGCGCGGGTGCAACTGACCGACACGGACTCGTTCGTGGCGGCGTACTCACCGTTGGCCGACGACCCCGGTGTGCAGGCTTTCGTGACGGATCAGACCGTGGATGTCATCGAGCAGAACGTCGACGTCGCCGGACTGACCTCGCAGGTCATCGACGGCATCACCTCGCTCGGCACCGGGCCGGCCGCGACCCGTGCGCTCGAGGCGCTCAAAGGCCCCGCGACGCAGGGCATCCTGTCGGTCATCCGGTCGGGGGTGAGCACGTTCGTCGAATCGGACTCGTTCCGCCAGGTGTGGCAGGAGGCCCTTCGGCTGAGTCACTCCCAGCTCGTCGCGACCATGCAGAACGATCCCAAAGCAGCTATCGCGGTCGGCTCAGACGGCTCCCTCGGCATTCAGCTGGGACCGATCGTCGAACGGGTGAAGCAGGTGCTCTCCGATAGTGGTCTGACGTTCGCGGCCCAGATCCCCGCCATCGACCGAACGATCACGGTGGCTCAGACGTCGTCGCTGCCGACCATCCAGATCTTCTACAACCTCGCCGTCGCCGCCGGTTCGTGGTTGCCCTGGATCAGCCTGCTGTTCCTCGCCGCCGGCGTTCTCGTCGCCCGGCGCCGGGCGCTCGCGCTCGTGTGGGCGGCGGTGGCGCTCGCCCTCGGAATGGTCGTGATCGTCGCCGGGCTGGCGATCGGCCGACTCGTGTTCATCGCGTCGGTTTCGCCCTCCCTTCTCCCCGCCGGTGTGGGGCGCACGGTCTTCGACACGTTGACGACGGCGATGAAAGACACGGGCGTCGCGGTGCTCGTGCTCGCCATCGTCGTGGCCGTCGTCGCCTGGTACTCAGGGCCGTTCACCTTCCCACGCAGGCTCAGGGGATTCTTCGGCTCAGGGGTCGCCTGGGTGCGCAGTGCCGCAGAAAGCCACGGCGTCTCGACCGGGCGCACCGGTGAATGGATCTATGCTCAGCGCACGCTCCTGCGTGCCGCCGTCGCCGTGATCGCCGCTGCGATCGTGCTCTTCGTGCGCCCGCTCTCACCGGGCCTCATCATCTGGACGCTCGTCATCGCGGCCGTGGTCGTGGCGATCCTGGAACTCGTGCAACGCCCCGCCATCATCGTGCCGGAGACGGCCGACGAAGACACTCCCGTGATCTCGGTTCCGTGACCGGAAGCTGAACCTCGCCTGTTCGTGCGAAGTGTCGGCCCGGCTCGGGGAGCCCTGAACGGTAGTCTCCTTTCGGTCATGAATCGCACAACCGTCGCCCTGCTCGCCGCACTGGAGGCGGCCATCGTCGTCGCGATCGGTCTCGCGATCTGCCTCGTTCCCCTCACTGTGCTGTGGGCGACGCAGTACCACCTCGCCGCCGACTGGTTCACCTTCTGGCGCTCGGGGGTCGACGTCTGGCTCGTCGGGCACGGCGTGAACCTCACGGTCGTGCTGGATGCGAAACTCGGCGCAGCGCTCGGCCTCCCGAATGCGCTCGCGCCGTTCCAGGTCACCATCGCCGCGCTCGGGTTCGCGGCACTCACGGCAGGACTCGGCGTTCGCACGGGCCTCCGTGCGGCCGAGACGCCGTTTCGAGCGACTGGAGCGGTCAGCGCCGTCGCCACCTTCGCCGCTCTCGCGACCATCGTCACGCTCACTGCGGGCACGGCCGCGGTTCAGCCGTCGGTGTGGCAGGGCATCCTCCTTCCCCCGTTCGTGTACGGGCTCGGCGTACTGAGCGGACTCGGGTTCGCCTCGCTGCGCCGTCCGGCCGCGAGCGACCGCGCCGAGGCATCGACGCCGACCCGGCTTCCTCAGCCCGTGCGACGGTGGACAGAGGCTGTCCCGTCGGCCGTGCGAGCCGCATCCGGTGCCGCGCTCAGAGCGGGAACGGCTGCCGCTGCCCTGGTCATCGCGGGCGCGGCGCTCGTTCTCGCGCTGCTCGTCTTCGGCAACTTCGGCAGCATCATCGGCCTCTACGAGCAGCTGCAGTCGGGAGCGCTCGGCGGCGCCGCCCTGACGATCGGCCAGCTCGCGCTGCTGCCGAATCTCGTGATCTGGCTGGCCTCCTGGTTGATCGGACCGGGATTCGCGATCGGCACCGGTTCGTCGGTCGGTCCGTTCGGCACCGACCTGGGCCCGATACCCGGGCTGCCCCTGTTCGGCGTCATCCCCTCGGGCGGGTTCTCGTTCGGGATCGTGGGCATCATCGTGCCGCTGATCGCCGGTTTTCTCGCGGCGGTGGTGCTCCGTAGCCGGATCGCCGAGGCCCGGGCTCTGCACGGCACGCGCTGGCTCTTCCTGACCGCGCTCGGCGTCGGTATCGTTGCGGGCATCGAGCTCGGGCTTCTCGCGTGGTGGTCTTCGGGCTCGATGGGGCCGGGCCGGCTGCACGACGTCGGGCCGAACCCTTGGCTTGTCGGTTCCATCGCGGCGGCGGAAGTCGCCGTCGTAGCGGTCATCGGTCTGGTGGCAGGAGGGCGGACGAGACGATGAACGCCTGGCGTCTGCGGTTGCGCATCCCGAGGCTGCAGCTCCACGCCCGCTCGATCGAGGCGACGCAGTATGTGGAGAGCCCGTCGGCCCAGCTGCAGGAGTTCCTGGTGAAATTGGGCAGCGCACTGCTGTCGATCGGCACGGCCGCCACAGACATCCAGCAGACCCTCAAACGGGTCTCCATCGCACTGGGGTCACCGAACGCTGCGCTCATCGTGTTCCCGACGCTGATCTTCGTGGGCCTGCCGGAGGAGAAGGAGACGCGCTTCGAGGTCGCCGAGCCTTGGGGAGGCGAGGTGCGCTTCGACCGCGCAGCCCGGGTGTACGCCGTGGTCGATCGAGCACTGGCGGGCACGATCACGGCCGCGGAGGGAATCGAGGCGATCGAGGCGATCGTCGCGGCGAAACCGCGGTTCCGGATGCCGCTGCGAGTGCTCGGCCACGGGATAGCGGCCGCCGGCGTCGGACTCGTGCTCCTCGGCGCCGACCCGCTCAGCATGCTGTATGCGTTCATGCTCGGCGTGCTCGTCGGGATAGCCAAGCTGCTCATCAAACCGGGCACGTACGCGGCGATCCTGTTCCCGATCCTCACGGCCTTCGCCCTCGCGACGATTGTCTTCGCTGCGGCTTCGCAGTTTCCGCATGTCGTGGCCGAGCCGTTGCAGGTGCTTGTGCCGCCGCTGGTGACCCTTCTGCCGGGTGCCGTGCTGACCACGGGCATCCAAGAGCTGGCTGCCGGCGACATGGTCGCGGGGTCGAGCCGGCTGGTGTCCGGAATCGCCCAACTGCTCTTTCTGGCCTTCGGGATCATCGCCGCGCTGACCATCACCGGGGTTCCGGCGTCGGTGGCGCTGTTCTCGTCGCACCCACCCCTCGGCGCCTTTCAGCCGTGGTTGGGAGTCGTGCTCTTCTCCCTCGGCATCTTCTTCTACTACTGCGGCCCGCGTCGTTCGCTGTACTTCCTGACCCTCGTGCTGGCCGTCGCCTACGGCGGCCAGATCCTCGGCGCGGTGCTGGTGGGCAGTGTGTTCAGCGGATTCTTCGGAGCGTTCGCGCTCACGGTCGTCGCCTATCTCGTGCAGTCGGTGCGAGGCGCTCCTCCGGCCGTCGTCTGCTTCCTCCCGGCGTTCTGGCTGCTCGTGCCGGGCGCCACCGGCCTGATCGGGTTGACGCAGAGCGCCGCGGGAACCGACATCGACGCGAGCAGTCTCACCTCCCTGGTCGGTTCCATCGTTGCGATAGCCCTCGGTGTGCTCTCGGGCACGGCGCTCTACCGACAGATCTTCCGGGTCGCGCCCGCCCGCTGGGGACTCCGTCTCGTCTGACGATCGCGCGGGCTGGGGCCGGTAGGCTGGTCGCGTGCTCTCGATTGTCGTGCTGATCTCTGGCGGCGGGTCGAACCTGCGCGCACTCCTCGAAGCCTCCGAAGACGCCGAGTTCCCCGCTCGCGTCGTCGCCGTCGGCGCGGACAGGGATGCGGATGGGCTCGCCCACGCCGAAGAGTTCGGCATCCCGTCGTTCACGGTGCCGTTCACCTCTTACGACAGCCGCGACGAGTGGGGAGACGCACTGCTCGAGCAGATCGAGCAATGGCAGCCCGACCTCGTGATCCTTTCGGGCTTCATGAGGCTGGTCCCCCCGCGCATCGTCGCGGCGTTCTCGCCTTTCCTGATCAACACGCACCCGGCCTTCCTTCCCGAGTTCCCCGGCGCGCACGGCGTTCGGGATGCGCTCGCCGCCGGCGCCACGCAGACCGGCGCCAGCCTGATCGTGGTCGACGACGGCGTCGACGCCGGCCCCATCATCAGTCAGGAGCGCGTGCCTGTGCTGCCCGGTGACACCGAGGCCGCCCTGCACGAACGCATCAAACCCGTGGAACGTCGCCTGCTCGTCGACGCCGTTCTCGACATCGCCAACGGACACATCGACCTCAAGGAGCTCGCAAGAGTATGAGTGGACCTCGCCACGACGCCAGCCTGTACCGCGAACGGGACGTCGTTCCCATCCGTCGCGCCCTGATCTCCGTCAGCGACAAGAGCGGCCTGCTCGACCTCGCGACCGCTCTGGCCTCCGCCGGCGTCGAGATCGTCTCCACCGGCACGACCGCCTCCACGATCCGGAACGCGGGCTTCGAGGTCACCGACGTCGCCAGCGTCACCGGGTTTCCCGAATCGCTCGACGGACGCGTGAAGACCCTGCACCCGGCGATCCATTCTGGGCTGCTGGCCGACCTGCGGCTCGAATCGCACGAGGCACAGCTGAAAGACCTCGACATCAGACCGTTCGAGCTCGTCGTGGTGAACCTCTACCCGTTCGTCGAGACCGTCGCCTCGGGCGCGGTCGGCAACGACGTGGTCGAGCAGATCGACATCGGTGGTCCCGCCATGGTGCGCGCCTCGGCAAAGAACCACGCCAATGTCGCGATCGTCGTCTCGCCCTCCCACTACGGCCAGATCGTCGACGCGATCGCGGCCGGCGGCACCACGTTCGACCAGCGCCGTGCCCTTGCTGCCGAGGCCTTCGCTCACACGGCCGCCTACGACGGCGCCGTCGCCGCTTGGTTCGCCGGTGACGTGCGGTCGGCCGACGACGCGGCGCTCACCGGTGCGGGGGCCGCGGCCGTCGCCTTCCCGGAGCACTTCTCCGTCGATGCCGACCTGAAGCAGACCCTGCGCTACGGCGAGAACTCCCACCAGGCCGGCGCCCTCTACGTCGACCCGAACGGTCACGGAATCGCTCAGGCCACCCAGCTCGGCGGCAAGGAGATGTCGTACAACAACTTCGTCGACGCGGATGCCGCCCTGCGCAGCGCGTACGACTTCGCCGAGCCGGCGGTCGCGATCATCAAGCACGCCAACCCGTGCGGGATCGCCGTGGACGACGACATCGCCGTCGCGCACCAGAAGGCTCACGCGTGCGACCCGGTGTCCGCCTACGGCGGCGTGATCGCGGCCAACCGCACCGTCACGCTCGCGATGGCCGAAACGGTGAAGGGCATCTTCACCGAGGTGCTGATCGCTCCCGCATTCGAACCGGAAGCCCTGGAGCTGCTGCAGACCAAGAAGAACCTGCGCATCCTGCAGCTGCCCGCCGACTACGCGCGCACGGCGGTCGAGTTCCGTCAGCTCTCCGGCGGCCTGCTCGTGCAAGACGCCGACCGCTTCGACGACTTCAGCTCCGAAGGCTGGAAGCTCGTGTCGGGCGACGAGGCCGACGAGCGCACGCGCGCCGATCTGGAGTTCGCCTGGAAGGCCTGCCGCGCCGTGAAGTCGAACGCGATCCTGCTCGCCAGTGACGGGGCATCCGTCGGCGTCGGCATGGGCCAGGTCAACCGGGTCGACTCGTGCAACCTCGCGGTCACCCGCGCCGGGGAGCGCGCCGCGGGCTCCGTCGCCGCGTCGGACGCGTTCTTCCCCTTCGCCGACGGCGCCGAGATCCTCATCTCGGCCGGAGTGCGCGCGATCGTGCAGCCCGGCGGGTCCATCCGCGACGACGAGGTGATCGCAGCGGCCCAGGCGGCCGGGGTCACCATGTACTTCACCGGCGAGCGGCACTTCTTCCACTGAGTCGCAAGCCCGGCCACGGGCGGAAGGATCCGGCGCGCGAACGCCCTCTTCGTGGAAGAATGGTCGGCGGCCCAGAAGGCCTCCGAACGAACCACGATCCCACGAGGAGACACCGATGTCCGTCCTGCCCGCGAACCTGGTCGATACGACCGGCGACACTCTGCCGCACGAAACGCTGCACGTCGTGAAGGGGAGGCGGAGCGGTCTCACGATCAGCATCGCCGTCCACTCCACCGTGCTCGGTCCGGCGCTCGGCGGTTGCCGGGTGTGGACGTACGACAGCTGGGCGGAGGCCGTCGGCGACTCCCTGCGGCTGGCCGAGGGGATGACCCTCAAGAACGCCGCGGCGGGCTTGAACCGTGGCGGCGGCAAGAGCGTCGTCTACGTTCCCCGCGGAACCGTGCTCACCGCTGAGCTCCGCTTCCAGGCGATGCTCGACCTCGGCGACGCCGTCGAGAGCCTGGGCGGCGCATACATGACCGCCGAGGATGTCGGCACGTCGGCCGAAGACATGGCGACGGTCGCCACCCGAACGGCACACGTCTGCGGCACCCCGTCGTCGGAGGGCGGGGTCGGCGAGCCCAGCGACGCGACCGCCGCCGGAGTGTACGCCGGTCTCCTGTCGACTCTCGAGCGCGCGGTCGGCACCCGTTCGGTCGCGGGCCGCCGTGTGACCGTTCTCGGTCTCGGCCACGTCGGCTCGATCATCGCGCTGCGGTTGGCGGGCGAGGGCGCCGTGCTGACGGTGACGGATGTGAACCCCGCCAAGCGCGCGCTGGCCGAGGCGATCGGCGCCGCCTGGGTCGAGCCGGCTGTCGCGCACACCGTCGTAGGGGATCTGTTCGTGCCCGCGGGTGTGGGCGGAGTGCTCACCGACCAGGTGATCGACGAGCTGAGGGTCAAGGCCGTCGTCGGGCCGGCGAACAACCAGCTCGCGCAGCGGTCGGGGGCGCAGCGTCTCGCCGCTCGCGGCATCCTCTGGGCGCCCGACTTCGTCGTCAATGCCGGCGGTGTGATCTTCCTCTCGATGATGGGGGAGGAGAACCCGTCCGCTGAGGCGACCGCGCGACGCGTCGAGGAGATCGGCGACACGGTCACCGCGATCTTCGATGTCGCCGAACAGCGCGCGGTGACGACGCTCGAAGCGGCCGAGGAGATCGCGATGGCGCGTCTGCACGAGACAGCAAACGCATAGAAACGCTCTACTAGGGTTGGTTCCCATGACCATCTCGTGGGGCCGTCGGCTCATCGCATCCCTTGTCGTCGCCTTCGTGGTGGCCATCGTCGCGCACGCCGCGATGATCGTCGCCTTCTACATCGGAAGCCTCGGCACGTCGACGGCCCCCTCGGGGTCGCTCATCGTGGCGGTGAGCAACTACTTCTCGCTCACGAGCGTGTTCTCGTTCGTCCTGCTCTTCATCGCCGGCGTGGTCGGTGCGTTCGATCGCTGGTGGACCGCTCTCATCGCCGGCGTCATCGCCGGCGTGCTCGCTCCCGTCGTTGGAACGCTCGTGACCGCCACTTCCGGAGCGAACGGATCGCCGTTCAGCGGTGAGCTCATCGGGGCCGTGTTCGGAACGCTGCTCGGCCTGAACCTGCTGTACGCGCTCGCCATCGCCGTGCTCACGCCGACCTTCGGGCGCTGGCTGTTCCGCATCGTCGAAGGCACCCGCAGCCGGTTCGAGACGGACCGCAAGGTCGCGCTGGTGCGCATCCCGGCCACGAACCTCTCCGAGGGCCTGATCACGCACATCGAGCGCGAGCCCGTGGATGCCGAACTCGCCGACAAGCAGTGGGATGCGTACGTCGCCGCGCTCTCCGAGGCGGGCTGGCAGACGGTCGAGGTGACCTCGGCCGACACCCTCGCCGACTCCGTCTTCGTGGAGGACACCGCCATCGTCTTCGGCGACGTCGCCGTCATCTCTCTCCCCGGCGCCGACGAACGACGCGCCGAGACGCCGGGAACCGAGGCTGCTCTCCGCGCTCAGGGCCTGAGGATCGAGCGCATCGAGGCTCCGGGAACGCTCGACGGCGGTGACGTGCTCAAGGTCGGTTCGACCGTGTACGTCGGCCGCGGTGGTCGCACCAACGCCGAGGGCATCCGTCAGCTCCGCGCACTCGTCGCGCCCCTCGGCTACACGGTGGTCGCGGTTCCTGTCACCAAGGCGCTGCACCTCAAGACCGCCGTCACGGCCCTTCCCGACGGCACCGTCATCGGCTACGAGCCGCTCGTCGATAACGTCACGGTGTTCGACCGCTTCCTGCCTGTTCCCGAAGCGCACGGCACAGCCGTCGTCGTGCTGTCGGACGACACCGTGCTGATGTCGTCGTCGGCGCCGCAGTCGGTCGCGCTGGTCGAAGACCTCGGCTACCGGGTCGTGCAGGTCGACATCTCGGAGTTCGAGAAGCTCGAGGGATGCGTCACCTGCCTGTCCATCCGCATCCGCTGACGACTTTCTTCAAACCCCTCTTGTGCACAGCTGAGATTCAGTCATAGGCTGTAGGGCTGCCGTGCGGCAAGAAATTGCCGGCGCGGCCCTAATTGATCGCATCGGGCTGAGGAGGACGCCATGACAACGACAGGTATCGCACGAACCGTGACCGTGTTCGAACCCGTCGCCGCTGTCGGCGCTGCGTCCCCGGATCTCGCCCCGGCCTGGTAGGTCCCAGGCTTCCACGCGATTCCGGCCGAACGTCGCCGGCGAACAACGGTCGGGGCCGAAGCGCGGCCCCTGCGGTTCTCTGATCCTCGTTCGAGGATCTCTGGCGACCTCTCACGCGCGTCATCGATGACGCATCGGCGATACCGGCGTCCACCAGTGCCGACCGACACTGCGCCGACCGGCTGCTTCGGCAGCCCGCCGACAGCTCACAACCTGCACACTCACAGAAGAAATCGGATCGAGAATGTCTGTCGCTGAACATCAGCACCCCCCTCAAATCGAAAAGAAGGCGAAGCTCGGAACCGCTCGCACCCTGCTGCGGATCCTCCCCTTCGCCAAATCCGCCGCGCCGCGCATCCTGCTCGGCATGATCGCCGCGCTGCTCGCGAGCCTCGTGGCCTTGAGCATCCCCCAGGTGCTGCGTTGGCTCGTCGACGGCCCGCTCTCCGAGGGCGACTCGGCGTCGGTATGGCCGGCCGCGCTGCTCGTGGTGGGTCTCGGCGCCGCCGAGGCCGTGTTCATCTCCCTGCGGCGCTGGTTCGTGCTCACCCCGGGCACCCACGTCGAGGCGAAGATGCGCAACGGGCTCTACGCGCAACTCCAAGACCTGCCCGTGGCGTTCCACGACCGCTGGCCGAGCGGCCAGCTGCTGTCGCGGGCGGTGAGCGACCTGAACCTGATCCGCCGCTGGATCTCGTTCGGCGTGGTGCTGCTCGTCGTCAACGTCGTGACGATCGTCGTCGGCTTCGGCATCCTGATCGCCTGGAACTGGCTGCTCGGCGTGATCTTCCTGGTCTGCTCGGTGCCGCTGTGGATCTACGGCTTCGTGTTCGAGGCCAAGTACTCGGTGATCGCTCGCCGCAGCCAAGATCAGGCCGGAGACCTGGCGACCGCCGTCGAGGAGTCGGTTCACGGCATCCGTGTGCTGAAGGCGTTCGGCCGCGGAAAGCACGCGCTCAAGAACTTCGAGTCGCAGGCGGAAGAGCTCCGCAGCACGGAGATCGCGAAGGCCAAGGCGATCGCGGGCATCTGGCTGTGGCTGCTGCTGATCCCGGATGTGGCGTTCGGCATCTGCCTGGTGATCGGCGTCTGGCTGTCGTCGCAGGGTCAACTGTCGGTCGGCGAGCTGGTGGCGTTCTTCGCGACCGCGACCGTGCTGCGGTTCCCGATCGAGTCGATCGGGTTCCTGCTGTCGATGACGTTCGACACCCGCACCGCGGCCGACCGGTTCTTCGAGGTCATGGACGAGGTCAACACCATCCAGGACCCGGCGGAGCCGAAGAAGATCGTGAACCCTCGCGGAGAGCTCGTGTTCGATGACGTGCACTTCCGCTACCAGGACTCCCCGGAGCGCTACCCCGACCTGCTCGACGGCGTCGACCTGAGAATCGAGCCGGGGGAGACCATGGCTCTGGTCGGGCTCACCGGATGCGGCAAGTCGACGCTCACCGCCCTCACCACGCGCCTGTACGACGTGACCGGCGGCTCCATCAGGATCGACGACGTCGACGTGCGAGACCTCACCCGCTACGACCTGCGGAAGAGCATGGCGATGGCCTTCGAAGACGCGACGCTGTTCTCCGCCTCGGTGCGCGAGAACGTGCTGCTCGGTCGCGACGACCTCGACGTGCACTCGGATGAGGCGCAAGCCGTGCTGTCCGAGGCGCTCGAGATCGCGCAGGCCGGCTTCGTCTACGACCTGCCGGAAGGCGTGGAGACGAAGGTCGGTGAAGAGGGCTTGAGCCTGTCGGGCGGCCAGCGTCAGCGGCTCGCGCTTGCGCGGGCGGTGGCGGCGAACCCGTCGGTGCTCGTGCTCGACGACCCGCTGTCGGCGCTGGATGTGGACACCGAGGCTCTGGTCGAGGCAGCGCTCCGTCGAGTGCTCGCCGCGACCACCGCGCTGATCGTCGCCCACCGTCCGTCGACGGTGATGCTCGCCGACCGGGTGGCCCTCCTGGAGAACGGCCGCGTGACCGCGGTCGGAACCCACCACGACCTGCTCGCCTCGAGCGAGCACTACCGATTCGTCATCTCCAGTCTGGAAGACGATCAGAACGAAGAACTCCTTCAGGAGGTGAACCTGTGAGCACAGCAACCGTATTGGGAGTCGAGGGCGAAGAGCGCAACGACTTCACGAAAGAGGAGAGCCGGCAGATCCGCCGGCGCTCGCTGCGCCTGCTCGGCTCGCTGATGCGTCCGCTGCGTCTGCGGCTGATACTGACCGCGATCGTCGTCGTGGTCAGCACCGCGGGCCAGGTCGCGGGCCCCGCGATCATCGCGTTCGGCATCGACAACGGCCTGCCGGCCCTGCTCAAGCAGGACTGGTTCCCGCTGGCGGCGGCCGGTGCCGCGTACCTGTTGACCGGCGTGATCGGCGCTGTGCTGATCGCCTGGTACACGGTGCTCAGCGCGCGCATCAGCCAGTCCATCCTGATCGACCTGCGCAAGCGGGTGTTCCTGCACACCCAGAAGCTCAGCCTCGAGTTCCACGAGTCGTACACGTCCGGCCGCATCATCTCGCGGCAGACCAGCGACCTGGACTCGATCCGCGAGCTTCTCGACTCGGGCATCAACCAGCTCGTGCAGGGCTTCCTCTACATGCTGTTCATCGCGATCATGCTGTTCTCCCTCGACTGGGTGAGCGGCGTGGTGCTGTTCTGCTCGCTGATTCCGCTGTACTTCCTGACCCGCTGGTTCCAGAAGCGGTCGCAGGTGCTCTTCCGCATCTCGCGGGTGGCGTCGGCGAAGCTGATCGTGCAGTTCGTGGAGACCATGACGGGCATCCGCGCCGTCAAGGCCTTCCGCAAGGAGAAGCGCAACGAGAAGGAGTTCGGCGGCCTCGTCGAGGACTACCGAGACGTCAACGCGCGCGTCATCCAGCTGTTCGGGATCTTCGACCCCGGCCTTGTGATGATCGGCAACCTCACCGTCGGCGTCGTGCTGCTGGTCGGCGGTTTCCGCGTGGCCGACGGGCAGCTCGCGATCGGCGTGCTGCTGGCGACGCTGCTCTACACCCGCCGGTTCTTCGACCCGATGGAGGAGATGGCGATGTTCTACAACTCCTACCAGTCGGCTGCGGCCGCGCTCGAGAAGATCTCGGGTGTGCTGGAGGAGGAGCCGACCGTCCCCGACCCGGTGAAAGCCGTGGACCTGTGGGATGCGTCGGGTCACGTGAACTTCGACAAGGTGACGTTCGCCTACAAGAAGGACCGTGTCATCCTGCCGAACTTCAGCCTGGACATGCCGGCCGGGCAGACGATCGCGCTGGTGGGCTCCACCGGCGCGGGGAAGTCGACGCTGGCCAAGCTGATCTCGCGGTTCTACGATCCGACCGACGGATCGGTGACGCTCGACGGCGTCGACCTGCGCGACCTGCATCCGAAAGACCTGCGACGCGCCATCGTGATGGTGACACAGGAGGCCTACCTGTTCAGCGGGTCGGTCTCCGACAACATCGCGCTCGGTAAGCCGGATGCGACCCGCGAGGAGATCGCGAACGCCGCGCGCGCGGTCGGAGCCGACGAGTTCATCCGTGGTCTGCCGAACGGCTACGACACCGACGTGAACAAGCGCGGTGGACGGGTCTCGGCCGGTCAACGGCAGCTGATCTCCTTCGCTCGGGCGTTCCTGGCCGACCCGGCCGTGCTCATCCTGGACGAGGCGACCAGTTCGCTCGACATCCCGAGTGAGCGGCTGGTGCAGGAGGCGCTGCAGACGCTGCTCGCCGACCGCACAGCCGTGATCATCGCGCACCGTCTGTCGACGGTCGCGATCGCCGACAGGGTGCTGGTGATGGAGCACGGCAAGATCGTGGAAGACGGCACGCCCGACGACCTGATCTCGGGCACCGGCCGGTTCGCCCAGCTGCACGCCGCCTGGCGTGACTCGCTGGTCTGACGGCGCCTTCCGCACCGACACGGTCTCACCGAACAACGCCGAGGGGCGAGTCCTTGCGGGCCGGATGCGCATCCGGCGCGCAAG
>NZ_JBHVYL010000010.1:0-97985 GCF_042880955.1 Leifsonia sp. NPDC058292 | reverse complement strand
CGAACGGGCTGTTCGAGAGCATTCTTCCCGGAGTCGATTGCTTTGGGGGAGGTTAGGGGGTTCGCCAGGCGTTGGTCGTGAGGTGGGAGCCGGCCTGGGGGCCCATCTGGAGCATCCCGCCGTCGACGGTCCAGGATGCGCCGGTGACGTAAGCGGCCTGCGGCGAGGCGAGGAAAGCGATCACGGCGGCGACCTCGCGCGCGTCGCCGGGGCGGCCGAGCGGGATGCCGGGGCGCTCGACCTCGTGCGGGTCCTCGTCTTCCGCGTCGTTCATCGGCGTGGAGATCTCGCCGGGCGCGACAGTGTTGCAGGTGATGCCGTACTCGCCGAGTTCGAGCGCGAGCGTCTTGACCAGCCCGCCTAGGCCGTGCTTCGCCGCGTCATAAGCGGACGAGCCGACCCGCGGCTGGTGCTCGTGCACGCTGGTCACGGCGATGATGCGGCCACCGCGATCCGCGTCGACCATGCGCCGGGCGATGCGCTGGATGCAGACGAACGGCCCGTCGAGGTCGGCCGCGACGGTGGTGCGCCACGTGTCCCAATCGGTGTCGAAGAAGGCCGGCCCACCGTTGACGCCGGCGTTGTTCACGAACACGTCGCAGCCGCCGAGCTCGTCGGCCAAAGAGTCGACCACATCCCCGCAGGCGGGAGCGTCGGTCGTGTCGAGCCTCGTGACGACGGCCCGCGTGCCGCGCTCGCGCACGAGGCGGGCGGTCTCCTCTGCGCCCTCCTCGTCGGAGTGCCAGGTGATGCCGACATCGAGGCCCGCCTCAGCGAGCGCGACGGCTGTCGCCCGGCCGATGCCCGAGTCCGATCCGGTGACGATCGCGGTCTTGGGTGCGAATTCTGTCTCAGCCATGCAGCGGAGTCTGCGCCGGAACGACGGCATGGGCAAGGGGTTGAGTCTCGCCGCTCGACGGGTAGACAGGGAACATGACCGTTTCTGCGGCACTCTTCGACGTCGACGGCACGCTCGTCGACTCCAACTTCTTGCACGTCGACGCTTGGCAGCGCGCTTTCGCTGAACTCGGCGAGCCGGTTGACGCTTGGCGCATCCACCGCTCGATCGGCCAGGACTCGGCCAAGCTGCTGACCTCCCTCGTCGGCGAGCGCGACGACGACTGGACAGAGCGCGCCAAAGACATCCACTCCCGGCTGTACAAGGAGATGGCCCCGCGCCTGCGCCCCATCGCCGGTGCCGCCGAGTTGTTGCGCGCTCTCTCCGACCGCGGCGTGCGGGTGGTGCTCGCGACCTCGGCGCCCGACGACGAACTGGAGTTGCTTCTCGAGGCTCTCGACGCGGGGGACGCGCTGTTCGCGACCACCTCGGCGGATGACGTGGACGAGGCGAAGCCCGACCCCGGCATCCTGGAGGTCGCCCTCGACCGTGCGGATGCCACACCCTCCGAGGCGATCATGGTCGGCGACGCGATCTGGGACCTCAAGGCGGCCGCGCGGGCGCACATCCGCTCCATCGGGCTGCTGAGCGGCGGAACGGGTGCCGACGAACTCGCGGATGCCGGCGCCTTCGCCGTCTACGAAGACCCGGCCGCCCTGCTCGCCGCCCTCGACGACGTGCTCTGACGCGCCCGTCCGCCCGGCCGTCAGCCCGTCCGTTCGTGCGAAAAGTGCGGCCGGCGGGCTGGGGAGCGCACTATTCGCACGAATCCTCAGGGCTGGAGGGGCGGCAGCTCGCGCAGGGGCGAGGTGCGGTCGCCGGGCGCGTCCCCGGTGTTCACGGTTCCTTGCGGCTCGATGAGAACGGCGGTGACGTCGCCCTCGGCTTTCGGGCAGTGCTCGACCCCGCGCGGTACGACATAGAGGTCGTTCGGGCCGAGTTCCACATCCCCGTCACGCAACTGGATGGTGAGGCGGCCCGAGAGCACGAGGAACAGCTCGTCGGTCTCCGGATGCGAATGCCACACGAACTCGCCGTTCAGCTTCACGACCTTCACGTCATAGTCGTTGACGCTGGCGACGCGGTGCGGCTGCCACGGTTCGGCGATCTGGGCGAGAGCGGTGTCGAGGTTGCGCACATGCTGGGTCATGGGTTCCAACCTATTGCGAGCCGCCGGTAGGCCGGGGATTCCGGTGGCGGCAGGAGCCCAACCCTTGCGCCCCGCGACGCACGGGCGTTTGATGCCTCTTAGACGTCGGTCGTCTGAGCGATCGTCGCGCATCAGCCGAGAGGGGTCACCATGTCTGCCAGCGAGCTCGAGATGTCCAGTGTTCGGTTTCCGTACCGGGAGCGCATCTTCCACGTCGAGAAGGAGGCCGCAGGGCGCTGGGTGGTTCTCGACGAGTCGCACGCCCAGCTCGGCGTGCTCGTGAGGGTCGCCCGCGAAGGGGAGGAGCACGAGCCGGTGTTCGGCGCTATCCCGCCGGGGCACACCGAGACGCTGCACGAAGGCTCCGACTGGAAGATGCTCGTCTCGTCGCTCATCAACGAGGCACTCGAACCGGCGCCCGCATCCACCGGAAATCAAGGAGAGGCGTGACAATCCGATGACCATCAAACTCAACCGCAAAGCGCTGACCCACGCCCGCAAGCTGGTCGAAGAGGGCAAAGTCGTGCGCGACGACCGCGACGACTGGAGCGAACACGCGCCCAGCACCGACGCTCAGAACGCATTCATCGACGAGCACGGCTATGGCGATTACAGCGAGTGGCACCTCGGGATCGACACCGACAAGTCGGAGGACACCAAGGGCCGCTACAGCTTTCCGTTCGGCGATTTCAAGAAAGTGCACCGCTGCGCCGTGATCTCGCTCGAGAGCAGGGCAGCACAGAACGACCACGACGAGATCGCCAAAGCAACCAAGAACCTGCTCGAACTGATCGACAAGAAGTGACGGCCGCTACGATGACCAGCGTGAGACCGACGCTGAGGACGGCACTGGGCTGGGCATCCGCCGCCCTGCTGAACCTCGGCGCGCTCACCTTCATCGCGGGTCTCCTACTTCCGCGCGGCGGAGCCGGCGGCAACTCCGTGCTCGTGACGGGCATCTCGCTCTGCGCGGCCGGGCTCGCGGCAGGGGCGGGCTGGATGTACGCGTCGCGTGCCCCGCATCCCTGACGCGAGACCCGCGCGGCGCACACGAGAAGACCCCGCTCGGCTCAGCCGCGCGGGGTCTCGCCGGAGGGGTCAGTCCGGCGGCTCGGTGTTCTTCACCAGGTCTGGATTCGACGGTTGCTGCGCCGGATCGAAATCGGCCGGCGGCGGCTCGGCCGCCTCGGTTCCGGTCGTCGACGCATCCGTGACGTCTTCGGCCCCCTCAGGGGCCGTCGCACCCTCAGCGGCCGCCGCACCCTCAGGGGCCGTCGCGCCCTCAGCGGCGGTGTCGCCCTGACCCGGTTCGGTCTCGGCAGGCTCGGCGGCCTGCGCGTCTTGCGTTTCTTGCCCCTGCGACGGGGCCCCACCTTCGAACCGCTCCGGCTCGTCTTCGATGGGGACGCCGTCGGCGTTCGTGTTCGGTAGTCCGCTGGTGTCTGACATCGGCGTGCTCCTTTCCCGGGCTTGCCCTACGGCTTGCCCTCTTCGCTGTACGGCGTCTCGGCGGACTCCTCGTCGGTGAGCGGATCGTCGAGGTCACGGATGGCCTCGCTGATCACGTTCTCGTCCGGCGAGGGATCGACCGCTCCGCCGTCGTCTCCTTCGAGTCCTTCGGCGAGACCGTTGGTCTGGTCGTGACCCGTGATCGGTTCTTCCGGTTTCGTTGGATCGCTCATGACCCCAACAAACGCCGAACCCCTCGCTCTCGCAAGGGGTTCAGCGGGATGAAGCTACGGGGTACTACGCCGGAACGCCCGCTCCGTTCGCAGCGGCGACGAGCTGGTCGAGCTGTTCCGCGGTCACCGGGCTTCCGGGGAAGGACGCGACGCGGCCCAGCGGCATCGACTCGACCATGCGCATCATCGACGGGTCGGCGAGCATGGCGCCCATCCCTGCGTCGGCGGTCTGCGCGAGGGCTCCGCCGAGGAGCTGACCACCGACCGGATGCTTCAGCCACTCACCGATCGTCGACTCCGCTGTCAGCTTCGCCGGGCCGGCGTCGCCCGCCAGCGTCACGGTCGCCGATGCGCGCAGATCGCGCGACGAGGCGCCGACCGACACGACGTAGTCGCCGCCCTCCACCACCCAGGCGCCGCGCGCGGTGTCGAAATAGGCCAGGTCTTCGGCGGGGATGGCGATGCTCACCGATTCGCTCGCCCCAGCGGCGACCGCGACCGGCGCAAAGCCCTTGAGTTCGCGAAGCGGCCGGCTCACCGCCGACCCGGGAACGCCGACGTAGACCTGCACGATCTCGCGTCCGTCCCTGTCTCCGGTGTTGGCGACGGACAGCTCGACGGCGATGCCGCCCTCCGACTCGGTGACCGTCAGGCCCGAGAACTCGAACGACGTGTAGGAGAGGCCGTGCCCGAACGGGAAGCTGACGGCGGCGTCGCGCGCGTCGTAGTCGCGGTAGCCGACGAACAGCCCCTCGCCGTAGCGCACGTGGCCGTTCTCGCCCGGAAAGTTCAGAAACGCGGGGGTGTCTTCGAGGCGCAGCGGGATGCTCTCGGCCAGGCGTCCGGACGGGTTGACGACCCCGAACAGCACATCGGCCACGGCGCCGCCGCCGGCCTGGCCGAGCAGCCAGCCTTCGACGATCGCCTGGGCGCGGTCGGCCCAGGCGGAGACCCGCACCACGCCGCCGTTGGAGAGCACGACGGTGACGCGGGGGTTGGCGGCGAGCACCGCATTCAGCAGCTCGGTCTGAGCGGACGGCAGTTCGAGGTGGTCGCGGTCGAAGCCCTCGGACTCGTCCTCCCCCGGAAGCCCGAGGAAGACGAGCACGTCGTCGGCCGCTTCGGCCGCGGAGACGGCCTCGGCGACCAGCCCGGAGGCGTCGCCATCGCCGACGACATAGCCGGGCGCGAAGGTCACGGTCGTGGAGCCGGCGAGCGCGCGGAGCTCGTCGAGCGCGTTGTCGAGCTTGGTCGGCACGATCTGCGAGCTGCCGGCGCCCTGGTAGCGCGGTGTGCGGGCGAACTCACCGATCACGGCGATGATGCGGCCTGCGTCGGCTTCGAGCGGGAGGACGCCGTCGTTCTTGAGCAGCACGACGCTGCGTGCTGCCACCTCGCGAGCGAGCGCGTGGTGCGCCTCGCGGTCGTAGTCCGCGTTCGAGTCCGCGCCGCCGATCGCCTTCTGCACGAGGTCGATCATGCGATCGGCGGCCGTGTCGAGAACGGACTCGTCGAGCGAACCGTCGCCGACGGCGGCGACGAGCTTCGCATCCGTCACACCGTTGCTCGACGGCATCTCGAGGTCGAGGCCGGCCACCAGAGCGGCGACCCGGTCGTTCACCGCGCCCCAGTCGGAGACGACGACGCCGTCGAAGCCCCACTCGTCGCGCAGAACACTGGTCAGCAGCCAAGGATTCTCGCTCGCGTAGATGCCGTTGATGCGGTTGTACGAGCACATGACCGTCCAGGGCTGCGCGTGCTGCACGACGTGCTGGAAGCCGCGGAGGTAGATCTCACGCAGGGGACGCTCGTCGATGTCTGCGCTCACCCGCAACCGGTCGGTCTCCTGGTTGTTCGCGGCGAAGTGCTTGAGCGACGCACCGACGCCCTGCGACTGCAGACCGTTCACCAGGGCCGCGCCGAGTCGCCCGCTGAGGATGGGGTCTTCCGACAGGTACTCGAAGTTGCGACCGCAGAGCGGCGAGCGCTTGATGTTGATGCCGGGGCCGAGCAGCACGCCGACGCCTTCCGCCTTCGCCTCCTCGCCGAGAGCCGTGCCGACGCGTTCGAGCAGCTCGGCATCCCACGACGATCCGAGCGCGACCGCGGGCGGAAAGCAGGTGGCGGGAACACTGTCGCCGATGCCCAGGTGGTCGCCGCCCTCACGCTGCTTGCGCACTCCGTGCGGGCCGTCGGTGAGGTAGATCGACGGGATGCCGACGCGGTCGATGCCCTTCGACTCCCAGAAACTCGCCCCGCTCGTCAGCGCGGCCTTCTCTTCGGTGGTCAGCGCCGAGGCGCGAGGCAGACTGTCGGCCATGATTCTCCTTCGATACGGTCGCGGGTGCTGGCAATACCTTACAACACTCGGTTTTGCGTCCGTCCGGTGCCGCTGGAGGTCAGCGGTAGAGCGGCGCGCCGTCGGGGCCGGCCGGAACCGGGCTGCCGTCGGCGAAGGTCGGCCACGCGAGGTGGTCGGTGGGCGCAAGCCGGGAGAAGTCGGGGTGTCCATCCTGGCCGGCGGGCACCGGACGACCGTCAGCCAGCAGCGGCCAGGCCAACGCCATCGGCGGGATGCTCGGAGCGGCAGCAGGGGCGGGCGCGGGAGCGGGCGCCGGCGCTGCAGCAGGAGCGGGCGCCGGTGCGGGAGCGACGGGCGCAGAGGCCGGAGGAACCGACTGCGGATACGCGACCGGTTGCCCGTAGGCTCCCGGAGCACCGAACGCGTGCGCCTTCTCGCCACGCGAGCCGAGCAGCGCCCACAGCGGCACGAGCACGAAGCACCCGCCCGCGACGATGCTCAGCGCGCCGATGACGCGGCCGTAGAAGTCGAGGTCCCACAGGTCGTGCAGCGGATACGGCGCGGGCAGGGTGACCAGCACGGCCACGAGGGCGATCGCGATGAGCCCGACCACCGCGATGACGTCGGTCACCGACGAGCGCATCCGGTTCCAGAGCAGTCGCAGCAGGTCGCCGAGTCCGAGCATCGCCCGCACCCAGAGCAGCACTCCGAGGCTCACGAAGAAGTTCGCGAACGTGTCGGAGCCCGAGAACGTTCCGAACGGCCCGAGCCAGATGACCCCGATCCAGACGAGCAGAAGGTAGGCGTCGGCGGCGAGCGAGGAGAACTCGAACCAGTCGGGCCGGTACCGCCCGAGCACGGAGTCGGCCCACACCAGAAGCGCGAACACCACGAGAGTGACGTTGGTGCTCAGCACCCGGCCGAGCGTCTCGCCGCTCACCCCGAACAGCACGAACCCGATCGACAGCAGCGCGGACAGCACCACCGCCGCGATCAGAACCCGCGGAGCCCAGGGCCCCAGTGCGCTTCTCTTCTTGACTGCAGACGCCACGTTTAAGCCTTTCCTCACCGAAACGGGCGCGGAGACCGCCCCCTCGGATCAGGCTAGCGGACCGCCGGTCTGCCAGGCCGAAACGCTAGACGAGAAAAGCTCACGGCGAGTAGGCTCCGCCCATCATGGCTGAGCCGGAGCAGGACGAGCCGCGCATTCTCGAGTTGCGCATCCATGGGATCAAGAACACTCCACCGTCGGAGATGCTCGGCCTTCCCGCAGCAGATCTGCGCCTCGATCAGGGCGATGACAAGGGCGGTTTCTGGATAGCGAAGGGTTCCGCCGCCGCTGACACCTCGGGCGCGACCGACCCGGCGACGCCTCCGGCCGGCGTTCGGCGCGAGGCGTATTCGTGGGGTGCTCTCGCGCGCACCGACGGCGGTGCGCTGTTCGTGCTCGGACAGTTCTTCGTGCAGGTCGCCTGGCTGCTGCTTCTTCCGTTCGGGCTCTGCAACGCGGCCTACTGGGCGCGCAAAGTGCCGGTTCAGAAGGGCAGCAACGAGTGGCGCGCGGGGCGCGGGGCCTCGTCGCTGCGGGTCTTCGCCCTCGGCCTCACGCTGCTCTACGCCTGCGCGCTCGCGTCGGTGAGTCTCGATCTCGTCGGCTCGCAGTGTCTCGGCGATCGCCGCGGCTGCCCCGCACTGCCCACACCGCTCACGGCCTTCTTCGCGTCGGTCGCGCCGGAGCGCGGGCCACGGCTCGCCATTCTCGCCCTTCTGCCCATCGTCGGCGTCGTCGTGCTCTTTCTCGTCTCCCATCACGCCCGGATGCGCTACGAAGCCGGCATCTTCGAGACCGTCAAGGCGATGCGCGAGGGGGGTGGAACCCGCCGCCGGCCGCTCGCGTCGGACGGGTTCTGGGATCAGGCCCGCGTCGGGTCGCCGACCGAGTGGCTGCACCTGGCTGCGGCATTCCTGCTCATCGCACTGCTGCTCGGCTGGGACCGCGTCTTCGCCGGCAGCGCCGGGTGCGGAAGTCTCGACAGCTTCTTCGACCCGACGCACGGGAGCCTGAACCTGGCATCCGGGCCGTTGTCGGCGGCCCTCCTGCCCGCCCTCGGGATGCTCGCCGCGGCCGCTGGTCTCGTGGTGGTCGTCATTCGCATCGCCGCTGCGGCCGACACGGTTCCGAAGGCCGTGGATGCCGAAAGCCGCGAGCGGAACGTGCGCCGTCGACAGCACACCCGCGAGCGTTTCGCCGGGTGGACGCTCGCGGCGGCTGTGGCCGTGTTCACCTTCACCGCTGTCGTCGTCGCACTCGCCGGCGACTACCGCGAGGCGGCGGGCGACCGGGAGTTTCTGGGGCTTGTCGCCGCTCCGTCCATCCTGCTCGGCGCGATGGTGGCGATCTGCCTGTCGGCGCTCGGCTGGCGGCGGGGTGTGTCGCGCTGGCAGTCGATCGTGCTCGTCACGGTGGCCGGCCTCGCGCTGCTCACGGCCGTGTCCCAACGCCAGGGCAGCACCCTCGGCACGGTCTGCTTCGTCATCGCGGGCGCGTGCGTGCTGGCGCTGCTCGCCCTCATCGTGTTCGTACCCATCGCGCACCACAAGACATACCGATACCAGGGCTGGAGCGGGATGGGGCCGGGCGTGCTCATGCTGCTCGCGCTCGGCGCCGCGATGATCCTCTCCACTCTGCTCGTTCTCGGCACGGAGACCTGGCTGGAGACGGGAACCGCCACCACCGGCGCGGCGGCCGCAGCGGCCTTCGGCAAGCTGACCCCGCCACCGGCGTTCCGCGATTTCGGCGTGACGATCCCTCCGCTCGCGCTCATCCTGCTCGTCCTCGTCGGGGTGATGGTGTTCCTGCGATTGGTGCGGGTGCCCCTGCTGACCACCCCAGAGACCGGCGGCGGGCGCCCGTTGCGCTACCCGCTGGGTGAGTACACGGATGACCGGGTCACCTTCGTGAGCGATGCCGGCAAGCTCTCGATGAAGATGCTGCGAGCGCGTCGGTTCGCGGCGATGTTCCATCGCGGTGAGCCCATCCTGGGCATCCTCGCCGGGCTCCTGGCCGTCGCGTTCGTCTTCGCGCTCACGGTGCACATCGACGTCGACCTCTGGCGCAATTATCAGGCGCTCGTCGTCAGCGTGCTCGGGGCGATCGCCGTGGCCGCGGTGGTGATGGTGGCCGCGAACGCGGTCACGTCGAAAGAACGCCCGCTCGGGGTCATGTGGGACCTGATCTGTTTTCTTCCGCGGGCAGGGCATCCGTTCGGGCCTCCCTGTTACGCCGAACGCGTGGTGCCGGAACTCCGTCAGCGGGTGCTCCAATGGCTCGGACCGGCGGGGCCGTCTGCCGACAACGACCGCAAGGTCATCCTCAGCGCTCACAGCCTCGGCGCGGTGCTCGCGGTCGCGTGCCTCCTGACGCTTCAGCCCGACACGCGCGTGGCGATCAAGAACGTGGGCCTTCTGACGTACGGCACGCAGCTGCGGGTGTACTTCGGCCGGTTCTGGCCCGAGCTCTTCGGCCCGGGAGCCCTCGGCACGAGGCCGCAGTCCGGCCCCTCGCTCTGGCGGGCCGACCCGTGGTTCCGCCAGGTCATCGAAGACCACAGCGTCGCCGACGACGTGCTGGCCGCACGTGCGCGCGTGTCCACCGACGCGGAGGATCCGACCCTGATGGAACTGCTGACCCAGCCCAGCGGACGAGTCGCCTGGTTCAACCTGTGGCGCCGCACCGACTACCTCGGGTTCCCCGACCACAGCCATCGCGCGAACGACATCGACAGCGGTGCCGACGAGTTCGGGCCGCCCGAGTATCTCGTGCAGATCGCGACGCATCCGAACTACCAGGCGTCGGTGCAGTACATGGCGAACCTGAAGCGGATGATCGACCTCCTCTGAAACTGCACGAACGTGCGCCGGTTCGGCTAGCCGGGCGGAGGGCGCGGGCGTAGAGTCGCCTCACGCCCGACGGTGAGCGCCGTTCGCGGCACCGTTCGAAGACGAACCGAGAGGGAGCCAGATGAGCGACTACGAAGAGAAGGCCGGCGACGATCGGGAGAACCTCGAAGGCACGTACACCGAGGCGAACGGCGAAGGGCCGGAAGAGCGCACGGTTCACGGGCAGTACACGGAGTCGGCTGAGTTCGCCGGGCCGGAGTCGGAGACCGAGGGCAGCTATGTCGACGCCGACGGCGTGCAGGAGACCTCGACCGAAGAGGAGCAGGGCGACTACACGGAGACCGAGAAGGTGACGGAAACCGAGCACCCGAAGCCCGGCCCCCGCCACGCGGGCTAGCGCTCGCCGCCCATCCGTCTCAGCCCAGCGCTGAGGGCGGACGGGCGACGAGGCAGGTCAGCGGAGCTTCTTCTGCACAGCCTTGCGTGCCTTGTGCGCCTCTTTCGACGCATCCTTGCGGGCCTTCTTCACGGTCGGATCGTTCCAGAACGAGGTGACCGCCTTCGTGATCTGGTTGTAGCGCTCACGACCGGCGCGCGCGCCGAGAACGTAGGCCGCAGCAGCGATCGCGAGGATGAGAAGGGTCTTGGGACGCATGGGTTCTCCTGCCTGTTGTGACCGCGACGTTAACCCTCAGCGCGCCGTCTGTGAACCCCGCGCGCGGAAGACTCGTCGCAGCAGCATCGTCAGCGGCCGCGCGACGAAGAGCAGCAGCAGCCAGAACATGCCGACGCGGGGAAAGAAGACGGCCAGAATCAGGGCGAGCACGAGGATGCCCGACGGCACGAACACGCGCACGAACTCGATGCGACCGCGCGCGTCCTCCCGCAGCAGCTCCGGCTGACGGGCGAGGATCACCTCGATCAGCGCCATGGACAGCGAGGTCACGATCATCGTGCCGATGTAGAGGGCGTAGAGGTCGGGCCGGTCGGTCGTGTCGATGTTGGCCAGCGCGTTGGCGACGAACGGGATGAAGACGATCGACGACATCCAGAGCAGGTTCGCCCAGACGAGACCGTACGTGTAGTCGGCGACCCACTCGAACACCTGGTGGTGGATGATCCAGAAGCGTCCGATCACCCAGAACGAGATCAGAAACCCGAGCAGCTGCCCCCAGTGGTCGCCGAGCACCTCGACGACCGTGTGATCGCCCATCTCGGTCGCCACGTCCACCAGGGGCAGGATGAGCAGGGTGATCGCGATCGCGACCGTCGCGTCGGAGAAGTTCACCAGCCGGTCGAGGCCACGCTCGGTTCTGATCGCCTTCATAGCCGTCATTCTGCCGGTCGCTCGGGCGCGCGGGTCAGAGGCCGAGCGACTTCTTGATGAGCGCTTCGGGATCGTCCGCTGACGCTGCGGCGGCGGTGGCCTCCTGGTTGGCCTCGGTGATCGCCTTGATCACCTCGTCGCGCTGGATGCGCACACCCCGGGGCGCGTCGATGCCGATGCGGATGCCGTCGCCGCGCGAGTCGAGAATGGTCACGACGATGTCGTCGCCGATGAGCACGCGCTCCCCGACCTTCCGCGTCAATACCAGCATTTGCTCAGCCTATCCCGACCCGTGTTCCGTCGAGCCATCCGATCGGGATGCCGAGCTCGCGCACGCTGTCGGGAGTCGCGGTGAGAGCGGTACCCGTCACGAGCATCCCGTCGACCGCGAGTACCGCGTCGATCGCGCGAACCCACTCCGCCGTGTCGGACTCTTTGCGCGAAGCGTCGACGGCCACCCACACCTGGTCGGGCTCGATTCCGGCGAGGCCCTCCGTGAGCTCGGGGACCTCGGATGCTCCCCGCGCCATCCCGAAGGCGGCCACGATCGGCCTGTCCCGGCGCACACCGTCGGCACGCGCGCGGAGCGCTCCGCGGCGGTCGTCGACCCGCGGCGCCGCGGCCCGCGAGCACCCGCCCGGCCGCACCTCGGCGTCGCCGATGGCCGCGGCAAGCGTGCGGGCCGCCGCGACGGCGTCGCTGCCCAGCCCGACCACCAGCGTCAGGTCGCCGCGCCCGCGCAACACCGCGGGTGGGGGCCCGAGCACGCTCGCGCCTGCGCTCGTGCTGGTCGTGGCGGTCGCGCTCGCGCGCGTGTCGCCACCCAGGGGTCCCAACACGCCGCCAGGCGCTCCGCCAGACGGCGCGCCGGGCCCCCTCGTTTGCGACTCGACCCCGCCTGCGAACTCGGGTGCGCCATCCAGGGGTCCCGACTCGCCGCTAGACGCCTCTCGAGACGGCGTGTCAGGCCCCCTCGATCCCGACGCTGCGCGGAGGGGCTCGGCGTCCGACTCCGCCTCGCCGACCGTGCGCACGAGATCGTCGAGGATGGCCTGGAACGCGAGGCTGCTGGTCGACATCGCCGGCAGCACGGGCTCGCCGTCGCCGCCAGCCTCTCCCAGGGGGGCAGGCGCAGGTGCGGCGCCCGGCGCCTCCCACTCAGGCCGCGATCGGCTCCGCAACACGCACCACCCCCACCGTCTCGATGGCGGCCTGCACCGCCGTCACCTCTTGATACGACAGCACCGCGAGTCCGCTGAGCTGGCCCGCGACGAGCCGCCGCACAGCAGGGCGCAGCGCCGGCGCGCACACGAGCACCGCGTTCACACCGGACTCGTCGAGGTTCGCGGCGGTCTGGCGCAGTGACGAGAGCACCGCTTCGAGCCGGTTCGGGTCGAGCACGATCTGCGTTCCCAGTTCCGACGGGCGCAGCCCTTCGAGCATCGCCTGTTCGAGGCCCGGGTCGATCATGATGACCCGCAGCGCGCCGCCGTCGAGGTGCGGGGCGACGATCGCCGGGCCGAGGGATGCGCGGGCCGCCTCCACCAGGCCTTCCGGGTCGTTCGACATCTTCGCCCGCAGCGCCAGGGCTTCGAGGATGCGCGGCAGGTCGTTGATCGGCACCTGTTCCACGAGCATCCCCTGCAGCACACGTTGCACTTCCGCGAGCGTGAGCAGGTTCGGGATCAGCTCGTCGACGGCCGACGGGTTCACCTGCTTCACGCCTTCGGTGAGCTGCCGCACGTCTTCACGGGTCAGCAGGCGGGCGGCGTTGCCGGTGATGATCGACGACAGGTGGGTGATGAGCACCGAGACGCGGTCGATCACGGTCGCGCCGCCGAGCTCGGCGCTGTGACGCATCTCGCTCGGAATCCATTTGGCGTCGAGCCCGAACACCGGCTCGACAGTGGGAGTGCCCGGCAGGGAGTCGAGCATGTCGCCGAGCGCCAGCACGCGGCCCGACGGCGCCTGACCGCGGCCGGCCTCGACGCCGGCGATCTTGATCACGTAGGTGGCGGGCGGAAGGTCGGCACTGTCGCGGGTGCGCACCGGCGGAACGATGATGCCGAGCTCGAGCGCGATCTTGCGGCGCAGCGCGCGCACGCGGGCGAGCAGGTCGTCGGACGCACCGCTCACGATGTCGACGAGGTCGGGCGCGAGGGTGATCTCGAGCGCGTGCACGCGCATCTGTTCGAGCAGATCCTCCGACGAGTCCGATTTGCCCGAGCTGGCGACCGCCGCCTGCGCGGCCGCTGCCTTCTTCGCGGCGGCCTGCGTGGTCTTGATGCGCTGGGCAGCCAGGATCAGCCCGGCACCGACCAGCACGAACGGAATGGGCGGCATGCCGGGGATGAGCGCCATGACGATGGCGGCGCATCCGGCGATGGTGAGGGCGTTGCGCGACTGGCTGAGCTGCGCGCTCGCGGTCGTGCCGATGTCGCTCTCGGCGTTGGAGCGGGTGACGATCATGCCGGTGGAGACCGCCATCAACAGGGCCGGGATCTGCGTGACGAGCCCGTCGCCGATGGTCAGCAGCGTGTAGCTGTTGACCGCATCGCCGAGTTCCATGCCGCGCTGGATCATGCCGATCGCGATGCCGCCCACCACGTTGATGACGATGATGAGGATGCCCGCGATCGCATCCCCTTTCACGAACTTCGACGCGCCGTCCATCGCGCCGTAGAAGTCCGCTTCGGCCGACACCTCGGCGCGGCGGGCCCTGGCCTGGTCTTCGGTGATGAGGCCGGCGTTCAGGTCGGCGTCGATCGCCATCTGCTTGCCCGGCATGGCGTCGAGGGTGAACCGCGCGCCGACCTCGGCCACGCGCTCGGCGCCCTTCGTCACCACGATGAACTGGATGACGATGAGGATGAGGAACACCACCGCGCCGATGATGATCGACCCGCCGACGGCGACGTGACCGAACGCCTGGATCACCTGACCGGCGTAGCCGTCGCCGAGCACCAGCCGGGTCGACGCGACGTTCAGACCCAGCCGGAACAGCGTCGCCACGAGCAGCAGCGACGGGAACACGGAGAAGTCGAGCGGCTTCTTCACGAACATCGTGGTGAGCAGGATCACCAGCGCCAGCATGATGTTGACGATGATGAGCGTGTCGAGCAGCCAGGCCGGCACCGGAACGACCAGCAGCATGATGATGCCGACGACCCCGATGGGCACGGTGACTTTGGCGGCGGTGCCGTTCATGAACTTCATCAGTGACCTCCTACGGCGGCAGCCGTGACGGATGGGGACGGAGAGGATGCCGGGGCCGGCACGCGCGCCGCCCCGGTGGACTGCGGTGGCGCCGTCATGGTGTGCACGCCGTGAGCTGACCCTCGCGCTTTCAGCGTCATCACGAACGCGAGCACGCGGGCGACCTGGTTGTAGAGCTCGACGGGGATCTCGTCGCCGAGTCGGCAGGCGCTGTGCAGCGCCCGGGCGAGGGGCACGTCTTTGACGATGGGCACGCGCTCCTCCTCCGCCTTCTCGCGGATGCGCAACGCGATGTTCCCTGCGCCCTTGGCGACGACCCGGGGTGCCGACTTGCCCGGCTCGTATTTGAGCGCGACGGCGATATGCGTCGGGTTGACAAGCACCACATCCGACCCGCCGATCGCCCCGATCATGCGGTTGCGGCTCATCGCGAGCTGGCGCGACCGCCGCTGCGACTTCACCAGGGGGTCGCCGTCGGAGTTCTTGTTCTCGTCGCGCACCTCCCGCTTGGTCATGCGGGTCTGCTTGCGGTTGCGCCGCATCACCACGAGGAGGTCGAGGCCGGCGAGAACGAGTCCGGCGCCCACGGCCGCCTGCAGCAGCCCGCCTGCCCCGCTCGACGCCGCCGCGAGCAGCGAGTTCAGCGACAGGCTCCCGGCCATCAGCAGCACGGGCATCAGCCCCTGCACCACGAGGAACAGGCCGATCGCCACCACGCCGGATTTCAGGAGCGTCTTGGCGCCTTCCCAGAGGGCGCGCATCCCGAACACCCGGCCGATTCCCTTGACGATGTCGAACTGCTCGTACTTGCCCTCGAACCTCTTGAAGTGGATGCCGCCCTGCACCGCCGCAGCAGCGATCACGGCGAGCGCGGTCACGACGAGCAACGGCCCGATGGTGGCGAGGATGCTGTTCAGCCCCTCGCCGAGCATCTCGAGCGCCGTGGCCGGGTCGGGGTTCTCGATGACGGTCTTGATCGAGAACACCTGGGCCAGTCCGGCCTTGCTGCCGAGGTCGATCGTGAACGGCAGCATCACCGCGGCCGCTCCGACCCCGACCCAGGCGGTGAGGTCCATCGACTTGCCGAGACGGCCCTTGGAGCGGGCCTCCTTCATGCGCTTCTCGGTGGCCTGCTCGGTGCGTTCCTGCGCGTCGCTCACGGCCCCACCCCCAGCATCGTCTTGACCGCCGTGCCGGTGAGTCCGTCCACGACGCCGGGCAGAGCAACGAACACGATCGCGGCGAGCACGATGGTGAGCATGATCTTCAGCGGGAAGCCGAGCGAGAACGCGTTCAGCGCAGGGGCGACACGGGTGAGGAGACCGAGGCCGACATCCGCGAGGAACAGCACGACGATCAGAGGCCCGGCGATCTGCACCGACGCCAGGAACATCTGGGTGACGCCGTTGACCATCTCCTTCGCGGGATCGGCGAGGTCGATACCGGCAGCGAACGGGATCGCGTCGTACGAGCGCACGAGGCCGCCGATGATGAGCTGATAGCCCCCGGATGCGAACAGGAGCGCCAGCGCTGTCATTTGGAACATACGCGTGAACTGGGCGCCGTTGATCATCGACTGCGGATCGAACGCCTGGGCGAGCTGGAATCCGCCGAACAGGTCGACCAGGTTGCCCGCCGACTGGATGGCGGCGAACACCAGGAACACCAGGAAGCCCAGCGTCGCCCCCACCGCCAGCTCGCGCAGCATGTCGAGCAGGAACACCCCGATGTCCCCCGACTGATACCCGGCGGAGACCCGCGGAGCGACGGCGACACCGAGACCGATCGCGAGCATCCCTTTGACCTGCAACGGGATGCCGTTGTAGGAGAAGGGCGGCGCGATCACGATGAAGGCGACCATGCGCAGCGACGCCAGCGCGATCGCCTCGATGGACGCCAGGTCGATGGGGATGTTCATCAGCCGCCACCCAGCAGCAGCGGGATCTTGTCGAACAGCACGTGGGTGAAGCCGATCATCTCGGAGATCATCCAGTGCCCGCAGATCAGGAGCGCGACACCGACCGCCGCCGCCTTGGGAACGAACGACAGGGTCACCTCCTGGATCTGCGTGATCGACTGCACGAGCGAGATCGCGAAGCCGACCACCAGCGCGGTGATCACGATCGGCGCGGCGAGTTTCGCGGTGACCATGAGGCCCTGCATAGCGATGTCGAGCACTGCGTTCGCGTTCATCAGCCGCCTCGATAGCTCGTGATCAGCGACGTGATGATGAGACCCCATCCGTCGACCAGGATGAACAGCAGGATCTTGAACGGCAGCGAGATCATGACCGGCGGCAGCATCATCATGCCCATCGACATGAGCGCGGCCGAGACCACCATGTCGATCACCAGGAACGGCACGAAGATCACGAAGCCGATGATGAACGCCGCGCGCAGTTCCGAGATCATGAAGGCGGGGATGAGCGTGAGCATCGGCACCGCCGCCGGGCTCGCCGGATTGGCCCGGCCCGCCGCGCGGGTCATCAGCGCGATGTCCTCCTCGCGAACGTGGGCGAGCATGAAGCCCCGCAGCGGCCCCTCTGCCGCGTGCACCGCGGCCGTGAAGTCGATGTGCCCGTTCAGATACGGCTGCACCGCGCCGTTGTTGATGTCGACGAGCACCGGGCTCATGATGAACAGGCTGAGAAAGAGCGCGAGGCCGGCGAGCACCTGATTCGGCGGGATCGACGGCAGCGCCAGGGCGTTGCGGGTGAGGGCGAGCACCACGAAGATCTTCGTGAACGACGACATCATCAGCAGCAGGGCGGGCGCGACCGACAGCAGCGTGATGCCGAGCAGCGTCAGGATGGCCGCCGACGGCGTGCCGTTCGGTCCGTTGATGTCGATCGTCAGACCGCCGGTTCCGGTGCCGGCGGCGGGGCCGGCCGGGCCGGTGGGCGTCGGCACGGGCTCGGGCACCATCGGCAGGGTGGCCGCGTGCACCACGTTCGACGACACGAGCACGAGCGCGACAGCAGCGATCACCCCGAGGAGGATCGCGACACCGAAGCGTGGGGAGCGGGCCAGACGCCCGACAGCCGCCCTCACTTCTTCTGCCGCACCGCCGAGCTCGCCTGCCTCCACGTTGCCGGTGACAGGATCGAGCCCTTGAGGGCCTCGTCGAATACGGATGCGCGGGCTTGCGCACTCAGGTAATCGGCATCCTGCCTGGTTTGCTTGCTCGTCGACGCATCCTGCCTCGACGTCTTCTGGTTGTGCTCCTGCGCCTGCTGCACGGCGGCGCTCTCGTGGTGGGTGTGGTCTGAGCGCTCGAACGAGCGCACGATCGGCTTCGCGAAGGTCTGGCGCACCGGAGCCAACTTGGTGACCTCGGCGTCGAGCTCGACCGGGCGGTCACCGGAGTGCAGCACGTTCACGGCGCGCTCGGTGACGCCGAGCACGAACCGCGTGCCATCGACGTCAACGACGACGACGGACGCCTTGGCGCCCACTCCTTGGCGGCCCACGACCGTCACCGCGTTGCCCCGGCGGGCGCTGCCGCGCTTGCCTTTGGTCATGCGTCGCTGCACATACCAGAGCAGTGCGACGATGACCCCGAGCACGACGAGCACTCGGAGAGCGATGAAAACGGTGTCCACGGTTCGGGTCAGTCCACGTCTTCTGCGGCGTCGAGGATCTTGGTGATGCGAACGGCGTAGTCCTGGTCGATGACCACGATCTCGCCGTGGGCGATCAGGCGGCCGTTGAGCAGCACATCGGCCGGTGAGCCGGCCGAGCGGTCGAGCTCGATCACGGCGCCCGGCTCCATCGCGAGCACGTCGCGCACGGGCATGCGGGTTCGCCCGATCTCCACGGTGAGTGCCATCTCCACATTGCTGATGCGCCCGAGCTTTCCGGCGTACGAGCCGACCGTCGCGCGGGAGTCCGACGGGCTCTGGCGCACACGCACGGCGAACCATCCCGCGATGCCGGCCTCACCGGCGAGCTCGAACACGACGCTCTCGTCGTCGGCGAACAGGTCGGAGGCATCCTCGACCCTGGCGTCGTCGAGCACCCCGGCGCCGAACGCGTCGCTGGCCGCTTCGAGGGCGGGCTGCAGCACATCCTGCACGGCCACGACCGGCGCGGTGTCCGCGGCTTCGTCCACCAGATCGGGCACCTCGGTGAGGACCACCGCCAGGTCGACCGAGAGGGCGCCGACGAACGTGGCGACGACGGCCTGACCGGTCGCGCCGGCGAAGCCGCCGGTGGTGTGCAGGCGCGGTGTGAGGGATGCCCCGGTCGGCAGCACGGCGGCGAGCGCCCGCGCGGCGGTGAGCGCGAGGGTCGCCGTGTCGGCGGTGCGGGTGGCGGTCATACTCATGTCAGTCCTCTGTTCTCACGATCACGCAGGCGAGCCGGGAGCCGCTGGCCCCGAGCGCGGCCTCCGCGACCGGGTGGCCGCCGACGGCGAGGTCGAACGGGCGGTGTTGCGGATGGGGAAGCGGGAGAAGGTCGCCGACAGCCAGGCCGAGCACGACGCTCGGCCTGACGCTCGCCGGCGCGAGGCGGAGCGACACGTCGACCGGAACGTGCGCGAGCTGCGCGTCGACCAGTTCGCGCGCGTTCTCTGCGCTGCTCGTCGGGTTCGTCTCCCCGAGCTGCGGCAGCAGAACGACGGCCGGCAGCGCGAGAGTCGCGCTGCTCACGTTGTCGCCCACCCGCAGGTCGAATCCGGCGACGATCATCAGTTCGGCCGTCGCTGCGGCCTGCGCGAACTGCGAGTTGTACTGGATGGCGTCGACAGCGATCGGCGTGACGAGCAGCGACCCCAGCGAGTAGCGGAGATCTTCGAGCGCGTCGTCCATCAGGCGGCGAACGAGGGCGTGCTCGATCTGCGTGAAGGTGCGCTCCCCCTCGGTCGGCGCTCCGTGGCCGCCGAGCATCACGTTCACCCATGACAGAGCCGCCGTGGTCGGAAACTGGATGACGCCTTTGGGCGCGACGCCGTCGAGCTCGCAGAGCACCATGGCCGTCGTCGCGGGCAGGGAGGCGGCGTACTCGTCGTAGGTCTGCATCGCGACCCACTCGCAGGTCACCTGGCTGAGCACGCGAACCTTGGCGGTGAGCTGCGTCGCCCACTGGCGGGCGAAAGTCTCGAAGGCCAGCTCCAGCACGCGCGAGTGCTCCCGCGCGAGGGTCGTCGGCCGGCGGAAGTCGTACACCTGTGCCTCGGGAGCACTGGTGTCGGCTTGCAAGATGGTCACGTGGCCGACTATCGGCCGGCCGGCCGTGCCCGTTAGCTACCGACGCTGTACTTGTTCACTGGCTTCTCCGGAGGGCTGCGTCGGCTCCAGTGCGATCGCAGGCGCAGGGCGACCGGGAAGCAGGAGGGAGAGCACCACGGCGAGCGCTGTGAAGCCGATCGCCCACCAGAACGCCTGGTCGAACGCATCCGCGATGCCGTCGAGGCCGTGCGCCCCGACCGCCGCACCTTGCAAGATCACCGCCAGCAGCGCGACACCGAACGAGCCGCCCACCTGCTGCGCGATGCGGGTGAGGATGCTGGCGTGCGGCACGTCGGGCCGGTCGAGCCCCACGAACGCCACCGTCATCAGCGGGATCATGACGGCGCCGAGACCGAACCCGCGCACCACCAGTGCCGCCATGAGCAGCCACTCGTTCGTCGTCGCGGTGGCGAAGGCGAACGGCACCGTCGCGAGCCCCACGATGGCGAACCCCACGAACGACACCCAGCGGGCGCCGAACCTGTCGGTGAGACGCCCGGCGAGTGCCCGGCTGAAGAGCGTGCCGATGCCCTGCGGCGCCAGCAGCAGACCGGCGCCCAGAGCATCCGCGCCCCGCACCTCCTGAAAGTAGAGGGGAAGCAGCAGCATCGCGCCGTAGAGCGACGCACCGGTGAGGAACAGCAACGCCGACGCCGAGGCGACCGGGCGGTGGGAGAACAGGCGCAGATCCACGAGCGCCTTCGGCCCGCGCCGGGCGGCATAGATCGCGAAGGCGGTCAACAGGGCGACACCGGCCAGCGCGGGGAGCAGCACGTCGGAACGCGAGAAGCCGCCGTCTTTGCTCACATTGGAAAGGCCGTAGAGGATGCCGACCATCGCCGGCGAGAGCAGCACCAGCCCCACGACGTCGAGCCGGGGGCGGGGGCCGGGCTCGTCGGCCGGCAGCATCCGGAGAGCCAGTATGAACCCGACGACGCAGAAGGGCACGTTCACCCAGAACAGCCACCGCCAGTCGAGCGTGTTCAGGATGACGCCGCCCAGCACCGGCCCGAGGATCGGCCCCAGCGCGGTCGGCAGGCTGACGACCGACATGAGACTGCCGAGGCTCTTGCCGCCCGCGGCCTGCATGACGAGCGTCGACATCAGGGGGAGCATGAGCCCGCCGCCGATGCCCTGCACAGCGCGGAACGCGATCAGGCTCGGCGCATCCCAGGCCAAGCTGCAGAGCACCGAGCCGACCAGGAAGATCACGAGCGCGGCCAGCCACAACCGCTTGCCGCCGAAGCGCTGTTGTGCCCAGCCGACCACGGGAATGGTCACGCCGAGGGCGAGCAGATAGGCGGTGCTCACCCACTGGATGGTGTCGACGGAGGCGTGCAGGTCGGTGGCGAGCGTGTGCAGTGCGACGCTCACGATGGTGGTGTCGAAGATCACCGCCATGCCGCCGACGATCAGCACGATCGCGATTCTCAGCACTCCGGGGTCGATCTTCGTCTTCTCAGCCATGACATTCCTTTTAGGTACGCGGGTGTATCTTAAGTGGAGCATAGGACCGTCCGATAGGATACGCAAGTGGATCTTGTCGAAGATGCTTCGCCCGCCCGCCGCCGGCGAGGGGAGGAACTGGAGAACGCGCTGCTCGACGCGGCGTGGGCGGAGCTGCTCGACGGCGGCTACGCATCCTTCACCATCGACGCCGTCGCCCACCGCGCGGGCACCAGCCGCCCGGTCGTCTACCGCCGGTGGGCGACCAAGCAGGAGCTCCTGCTCGCGGCCATCCGGCATTCCGGCCTCGCCGATCGCCCGCCACTACCCGACACCGGCACGCTGCGCGGCGACGTCATCGCGATGATGCTGCTGGCCAACGAGACCCGGCTGGCGACGGCCGCACTGCTCAGTGTGCGACTGGGCTCCTACTTCGAGGAGACCGGCACCGCGCTGGCCGACCTCCGCGAGGTGATGCTCGGCGGCCGGGTCGGCGCGATGGAGACCGTCGTCGCCCGCGGGGTCGAGCGCGGCGAGGTCGACCCGTCCCGCCTCACCCCTCGCATCGTCACACTGCCGTTCGACCTCTTTCGCCACCACGCGCTGATGACCCTCAAGCCGATGCCCCTGGTCGACATCGAAGAGATCGTCGACACGATCTTCCTCCCCCTGGTGCGCCCGCTCGCTCCCTGACAGCCGGCGAGAGTCGCGATACAGTCGAGACGAAAAGGGGGGGCCGATGAGCACGATCGATCCGGCGTCACGGCGGGCCGGCGCATCCTCGCGCGGCGTCGGCTCGATCATCGGCGTCGTCGTGCTTGCCGGCTTCTGGTGGCTGTTCGGGCTGGGCATCGGCGACGCGGTGCGCTACCCGATCGGAACGCTCTACCTCGACGCCTCCGCCGTGCCGCCCAACACCGACCCGGCACTGCTGTGGGCGCTGTTCTGCGGCGTGCTCGGTGGAGCGGTCGTCGGCGCCGGGCTGCAGAACGCCCTCGCCCGGCGGGTGGGTCTGCGGATGGCGATGGGCATCGTCACCGCTGTTGCGCTCGCCGCGATCGCTCTCGGCGTGCTTCTCGGCGCGGCGCGGTCGTGGGTGAAACCGGACGCCATCGGCTCGGCCGGCGGCGAGCCCTGGAACGCCGGCTCGTGGCTCGCCTGGAGTTCGCAGTACTGGGTTCCGGCAGTGCTGCTGCTGATCGGTGTAGCGATTCTGCTCGCCGAGTTCCGCGCTCGCCGCACCCGGGCGGAACGGAAGGCTCGAGCCGACGAGATCGTGCGACACGGGACGGCGACGGATGGTGTGGTCACCGAGACACACGACACCGGCATCCGCATCAACAACCAGCCGCGGGTACTTTTCACCGTTCGGTTCACCGACCACCGCGGGATCACGCGCTGGGTCACCAAGACGCAGACCATCGAGTGGACGGACCTCCCGCGGGTGGGCGACACCGTGGTCGTGCACTACGACACCGCCCGCCCCGCAGACGAGGACTCCATCCTGGTGTCGCGCACGCAGCAGGCCTGAACGCTCACCGCTGACCAGGCGCAGACTCCCCCTCCCCACGCACGGACACCGGCGCTTACGGGGAGCGGCGGGCGACCGATAGTGGGGGTGACGGCTCACCCGGAGCCGAGACCAGGACTACCCGACCATGATCGTCGTCACCCGGCTGAACGAGAGCCAGTTTGCGGTCAACCCCGACCTCATCGAGCGCATCCATGCCAGCCCCGACACGACGCTCGTGATGGTCGACGGTGCGAAGTTCATCGTCACCGAGAGCATGGCCGAGGTCATCGAGAAGATCGCCGCCTACCGCGCCCGCGTGATCGCGCTGGCGCACGATCTGCCCGCGGCCGGTCCCCTCCGGCCGAACGGTGCGCCCCAACTCGGCCTGGTGCCGCCGGCCGACGAGGATGCGCACGACCCCGGCCACGACGCCCAGCCGCGCACCGACCCCGTGCGCGCGGTGCCGCTGCACGCACGAAAGAAGTAGGGAAGCAGTATGGATCCGGCAACCATCATCGGGATCGTCCTGGCGTTCGGCTCCGTCGTCGCCATGGTGACGATGGAGGGCGCCCACCTGAGCTCCCTGCTCCTGCCGGCGCCCATGGTGCTCGTGTTCGGCGCGACGATCGCCGTCGGCATCGCCAGCGGCACGATCAAAGACTTCTTCGTGGCGCTCAAGGCGCTGCCTGGCGCGTTCCGCGGCAAGGTCGAGCCGCCGGAGAAGGTGATCGAGCAGGTCGTCGGCCTCGCCGAGAAGGCCCGCGCCAACGGACTCCTCGCCATGGAGCAGGAGGCCGACGCGGTCACCGATCCGTTCCTCAAGCGCGCCCTGCAGAACATCGCCGACGGCACCGACGGCGACGAGTTGCGCGTGCTGCTCGAAGACGAGATCGCCACCCGGTCGAAGCAAGACCGCGTCGCCGCCAAGTTCTTCTCCAGCATGGGCGGCTACGCGCCGACCATCGGCATCATCGGCACCGTGGTCTCGCTCACGCACGTGCTCGAGAACCTCGCCGACCCGGGCGAGCTCGGCCCGATGATCGCGAGCGCCTTCGTCGCCACCCTGTGGGGTCTGCTCTCGGCCAACTTCCTCTGGCTTCCCATCGGCGCACGACTGCGGCGCCTCGCCGACCTCGAAGTCGACCGCATGACCCTGCTCATGGAGGGCGTGCTGGCGGTGCAGTCGGGCAGCCAGCCGCGTCTGCTCGGCGAACGGCTGCGCGCGATGGTCCCGGATGCGGCGCCCGCGAAAGCCGCGAAGGGCAAGTCGGCGAAAGACAAAGACGAGACCCTCAAGGAAGCCGCGTAGCGTGAGCGCCCGTCGTCGGCGCCGGCACGAACCGGAGGAGGAGCACGAGAACGAGGAGCGCTGGATGGCCTCCTACATGGACATGGTCACCGTGCTCATGTGCATGTTCATCGTGCTCTTCGCCATGTCGACGGTCGACCAGAAGAAGTTCGAGCAGCTGAAAGACTCCCTGGCCACCGGATTCGGCCAGGTGAAGACGCAGAAGGTCGACACCGCGAGCGGCGTCGTCGTGCCGCCCAAACAGGTGGACGAGACGGGCAAGAACACCGATCTCACTCTCGCCGTGAAGGAGGCGGAGAATCTGAAGGAGCTGCGCGACCGCATCCTCACCGCCCTCGGCAAAGACGGCCTGCAGAACGCGGTGACGATGAAGATCGACGAGCGCGGGCTCACGATCGGCCTCGTCGGCAACGAGACGTTCTTCGCCTCCAACCGTGCCGAGCTGAGCCAGGCCGCCACCGTCGTGCTGAGCGACATGGGCCCGATCCTGGCGCCGACGCCCTACCAGGTGTCGGTGGAGGGTCACGCCGACCTGAGGCAACCGGGTGCACCGTATCCCACCAACTGGGAGCTGTCGGCCGGGCGCGCGACGAGCGTGCTGCGGCACCTCGTCGAGGTCGACACCTTTCCGCAAGACCGCATCGCGGCGGTGAGCTACGGCTCCGCCCGCCCGCTTCCGACCGCCACCGGAACCAGCGACACCGACCTCGCGGCCAACCGGCGAGTGGATGTCGTGGTGCTGTCGAACCAGCCCGACGAGGTGCGCAAGCTCATCCCGCAAGCCATCGCCGGCCGCACGACCACGGGCTGAACCTCACCCGAGCTCGGCGGGTCGCTGTCGCACCGGCGCGAGCCACGCGGCCACGACGACGGCCGTGATCGCGCCTGCGGCCATGATGGCGGCGAGCACCACGACCTGGAAACGCCCGGCCTCCAGCGGGGACACACCGCCGAAGATCGCTCCGACGAAGGCACCCGGCAGCGTCACGAGCCCCGTGGTCTTGGTCTGATCGACCGCCGGGATGAGCGCTCCGTACACGGCGCCGCGCGCGAGCTGCAGTGTCGACTGCCTCGGGGTCGCGCCGAGCGCCAGCCAGCCTTCGACCTCATCCCAGTGCCCGTCCACCGCCTCGGTGAAACGCCGCCCCGCGAGGGTGGCGATGCTCATCGCGTTGCCGACGACGATGCCACCGATGGCGAGCACGTACCGCGCCGAGAACTCGATCGCACCGCTGACGAACACCACGGTCAGGGTGACTGCGATGCCCAGCGCCATCGCCGACGCCATCATCACCGCGTGTTCGCGCGACCAGCCGACCCGGCGGGTGGCTGTGGTGGCGGCGACGCAGAACATCACCGCGAGCGCCACACCGACCCACACGGGACTGGTGATCACTCCGGCCAGGATGAGGCTGATCGCCGCCAGCTGCACAGCACCGCGCAGCACGGCGAGCAACGGAGACCAGCGGTGCGGCACCCGGTAGAGCGCGAGCACCGCCGTGGCCAGCGCCGCCAGCACGAGAACGCCGACGATGGTCGGCCCCAGCTCCCGTACAATCCCCATGCCCCGACCCTATTGCCCCTGCCCCCTGCCCCCCTCTCGCGAGGGCCGAGGTGCCACTAGGTGCAAGGATTCGGGCCGAAAAGGTGCAGCTAGTGCCACCTCGGCGAGCCGAAGGCGAGGCGCACGAAGCGGTCGGCGATGAGGGTCTGCACGTCGTCGGCGGGGTGGAGGTTGTCGGGCATCGGCAGGCTCGCTGCGTCTTCGGAGCCGTAGAGGCTCAGGCCGTCGAGGTAGGCGATGTGAGGGTCGTCGACGGCGCGCTCCTCGACGATGCGCGCGAGTTCGCGGCGGATGACGCCGAGACTGAGCTTGCCGTCGGCGAGCTCGTCAGGGCTGCCGGCGGTGATGGTCCACAGGTCTTCGCGGGCCGAATCCTGGATGGTCGGGCCGGCCGAGTCTTCGACCGGTTCGCAGAAGATCGGGGAGACGACGAGCAGCGGCGTCGACGGATGCCCGTCGCGGATGGTGTCAAGAAAGCCGTGCACGGCCGTTCGGAAGATGCGCAGCCGCATCATGTCGCCGTTGACGATGTTGATGCCGAGTTTGAGGCTGATGAGGTCGGCCGGGGTGTCCCGGATGGTGCGCGCGGTGAGCTGGTCGAGCAGCGCGTTGCCCGAGTAGGCGACGCTGGTCAGCTCCGCACCGGCCGCGCGGGCGGCGGCGACCGGCCAGGTCGTGCCGATGCGGGAGGCGGCGTAGCCGTGGCTGATCGAGCTGCCGTGGTGCAACCACCGTGGGCCGGCCGGTGCCGACGGCGGGGTCAGCGGAGCATCCGCGCGCAGCCCGAGCAGTTCGACCTCGTCGGTGTACGGCAACCACAGCTCGATCGCCTTGTCGTGGCCGGGCAACCCGTCGAAGCGCAGCGTGTCCGGTTTCCCGGCGACGACATACGCGTTCGGGCGTTCGAACGTGAAGACGAACCGGTTTCCCACAGAAGACGACGCCACCTGCGCGAGCTCGCCGTCGACGACGAGCTCGTAGAACGCCGGCCGCAGGGGTGTCGTCTCGCTGTCGATCATCTTCGTGGCGAGCACGTCGAGCTCGATCGCGGTGGCACGCGTGCGGAACGCGAGCCGGATGCCGGCGCTCTGCGAGACCGAAGCCAGCATGAAGTCGTCGGGCAGCTGCTTCCACTCCCGCGCGCGCAGCCGTCGCGGCAGGATTCCGCGCTCCCCGCGCTCGATCGCGATCGCACCGCGCACCTCGACGCGGCCGTCGGTGAACGGCGTCACATCGACTTCGCGCGCGTCGATCATTCGGCCTCGACGCGCCCGTCGGCGTGGATGCGGTAGTCGCGGCCCGCCACGCGGTACCCGCTGAGCGTCGCGTTCGGGTCGAGCTGCGCCGCGCATCCACCCGCCGTCACCGTGCCGTCGTGGCCGGCGCGCACGCCGAACACCGACTCGAGAACGAGTTGCACCCAGGCGCCGGCCGACGAGCAGGACCAGTCGTTGATGTACGGCAGCTGGGGCGGAGCCTTGCGCGCTCCGCCGTTGATGCCCGGCAGCGCCTCCTCCACGAAGTGCGCCTGCCCGGGAGGGCCCTGGTTGGCCGTGCGGGCGAGACCTTCCAGCCAGGGCACGGCGACGTCTGGGGCCCCCAGGGCGATGAGCGACCTCGCGGCGTCGGCGGGCCAGGCGGGGTATGCGCCGTTCCACTGGTGGTCGGGGCGCACACTGAAGCTCGCATCCGGGTCCCACGGGGAGAGGGCGCGCATCCAGTTGTCGGTCTGCAGATCGTGCTGGAAGAAGCGCACCATCTCCTGGCGAACCCGCGGTTCGAGGTCGGCGGCGATGGTGGTGCCGACGATGTTGAAGTCGTAGCAGTGCTTGACCGGGATGCGGGTGCCATCCGGTTGCCCGGCCGCGAAATGCCCTGTGCCGTCGAGGTAGAGCGAGACGACATCGGGGAGCAGCTCGTCGGCCTCCGACCGCAACCGCGAGGCCTCCTCGGTGTCGCCCAGCCGGTCGAGGATGGCCGCCGCCGTGCGCAGGTTCCACACGTTCGCGGCGTTGAGGCTCGCGACCTCGTGCGTGTAAGAGCTGACGCATTCGAGCAGATTGTCGATCTCGCCGTAGTCGGCCAGGCGACCGCTGCCGGCCTGCCGGTCGCCGCGCAGCGCCTTCCACGCCTCCGACCACTCGACCACGTGATCGGCCACGCGTGCCGCCGACCGGTCGCCGGCGCCGACGCGCTCGTCGAGAAAGCCCTCATCGCCGCTCAGCCGCACGTAGTCATCGACCATGCGCGTCATGGCGTAGTCGTTCACCGAGTACCAGCGCCCGATCGCCTCGCCGGTGAGCGAGGAGGTGCCGAAGTGGGTGTGGATGTCGCTGGCGATCCAGTGCCGCAGCTGGCGTCGCATCTCCACCGGGTCGAGCAGAGCGTGCACGACGGAGCTGAGGCTGTAGTCCCAGATGAAGGTGGCGGTCGACCAGTAGTTGGGCATGAGGGTGTCGTAGCTGCGACCGTGCACATTGCCCGCGAACTCGCGGCGGAACCAGATGACGCCCAGCGCGCCCCACCAGTAGAGCCGGCGCAGCGCGTCCGACGTCGTGTCGAGCAAGGGCAGGTGGCCCGAGTATTCGCTGTTTCCGGGCGTGAAGATCGCCTCAAGCTGACCGTTCCAGAACGTCTCGGCAGCCAGCACGGCGCTCGGAACATCCGTCGCGACCCTGTCGAAGACAGCCGCCGCCGCGGCACGGTCGGTGCCGACGGCCTGCACGTAGCCGAACCGGCCGGTCTCGCCCGGCGCAAGGTCGAGGGTCGTCTCGAGCTCGCCGCCGCGACCCGCCCCGCCGATGCCGACCTCGAACTCGTCGACCGGTGTCGGGGGCACCGCGCTCTTGCGCACGCCGGTCTGGCGGTCGAGGCCTTGGATGCTCCAGGCCGTTCCAGCCTGGCTCCCGAACACGAGACGGTTGCCGGCCGCATCCACCGTCACCTCATTGCGTTCGCTCGGCGATTCGGCGTCGCCCCAGGCGGTTCCCGATTGCACGACGCGAGCGTTGGCGGCCATCGTCAGCGACACAGTTCGCCGCTCGGCGCCACGGTTGGTCACCCGCACGTCGATCGCGACGGCCGTCTCGCCAGGAACGCACACCGTGACGGTCTCGAGATCGAGCCCCCCGACGGAAGCGCTGCGCACCACTCGGTCGGGGCGCCACGCGTGCGCGATGGGGATGCCGTACGACTCGAACACGCGCCCGTCGACGAACAGCGTGCCGGTCAGCGCCAGCCCCTGCGACACGGGCGGAAAGGTCACGGCCGACAGTGACGTGAGGTCGTGCCCGACCACGGTCGTGCCGAGGAAGTTCGTGAGCCCTGGAGGCGCGATCAGGTCGTCGTAGTGGTGGGTGATGACATCGGCCGCGAGATCGTCGACGGTCGGGATGGTGCGGGTGCCGCTCGTGGTGCTCGTCGGTGCGGGCATCGGTGCTCCAGGTGTGGTCGGTGTGCGGTCAGTACTGGCCGAGGGCCAGGCCGCGGGAGAAGAACTTCTGGGTGAAGAGGAACAGCACGACCGTCGGCAGCGACACCAGGATGCCCGCCGCCAGCACGGTCGACAACTGCGCGCCGCCGTAGGTGCTCTGCATGCCGCTGAGGGTCGTGACGATGGGGCGCACGTTGTCGGACTGGCTGAGCGTGAGACCGAGCAGCAGGTCGTTCCAGATGAAGGTCGCCTGCAGGATGAATACGGCGATGAGCGCGCTCGACGCCATCGGCAGGTAGATGCGGCCGAAGATGCGCCAACTGGAGGCTCCGTCGACCACAGCCGCCTCGAACACGTTGTGCGCGATGCCCGTGAAGAAGTTGCGCATCACGAACGCCGAGAACGGGATGGAGATCGCCGTGTAGACGATGATCATGCCCAGCTGGGTGTCGAAGAGCCCGGTGCGCGAGTAACCGTCGAAGAGCGGAAGCAGCACCATCTGCAGTGGAAAGACGGTGCCGCCGAAGATGAAGACGAACCACCAGAACCCGTGCCTGAGGCGCAGGGCGACGATCGCGAAACCGACCGCTGCGCCGACGATCACGGCGACGGCCGGCGAGACGATCGAGTAGATCACGGTGCTCAGCAGGCTGTCGCCGAGGTTGCTCAGCTGCCAGGCCTGCACCATGTTGTCGAACAGCGCCGTGCCGGTCGGAATCCACGACTGCTTCGAGTCGTAGGCGTCGGGCGCCTTGGCCGCGTTGATGACGAGCAGGTAGACCGGTAGCAGCCAGATGATGCCGAAGAAGATGAGCACGGCGGTTCTCGTGATGCGGGATGCCATCGGATGCTCCTAGATCTCGTTCTTCTTCGACAGCTGCTGCCGCAGATACAGCACGGAGGCGACCAGGGTGACGACGGTGAGGAACACCGCGATCGCCGAGCCCAGCCCGTACTGGCTGTTCACGAAGGTGTCGTTGTACATGGTGAGCGCCAGCGTCTCCGAGACCCGCCCGGGGCCGCCCTTCGTCATCCCCAGCACGATGTCGAAGGTCTTCAGGCTGGCGACGATCGAGAGGCCGATGACCACCGTGGTGAGCGGGCGCAGCATCGGCCAGAGGATGCTGCCGAACAGCCGCGAGCCCGTCGCGCCGTCGAGACGCGCGGCCTCGAGCGGTTCCTTCGGGATCGACTGCAGGCCGATCGTGAACAGGAGAGCGTTGACGCCCACCCCCTGCCACGCGGCCGCGATGATCATCACGACCGTGTTGAGGGGCGCATCCAGAAGCCACCGCGGGGTGTCCATGATGCCGAAGAAGTGCAGCGCCTGATCGAGCGCGCCGTCGCTCTGCAGCACGAACGACCAGATGAGGCCGACCCCGATGCCCGAGATCGCGTAGGGGATGAGGAAGGGGAGCCGCAGCCACACCCCGCCCTTCAGGTTGAAAGTGAGGAGCGCGAGAGCGAGCCCGAGCCCGACCGGGATGACGAGGGTTCCGACCACCCAGAGCAGCGTGTTGAAGAGGGAATTCAGAAAGTCGGGGTCCTCGAACATCGCCTGATAGTTCGAGAGCCCCGCCCAGGTCGGGTCGCCGAGGCCGTTGTAGTCGGTGAAGCTGAGGAACACCGTCCACAGCAGCGGGAGGTAGAGGAGTACGGCGACCAGGATCACGCCCGGGGCGACGAAGCCCCGGGCGGCCCAGTGGTACTGCGGTTTCTTGTCGCTCACGTGTTATTTCTTGCTGGCCCAGTACTTGTCGGCGGCGTCCTGGATCTTCTGCAGGAACGGCGTCGGGTCACCGGGGTTGGCGGAGAACGCGCCGAACTGCTCGAGCGCCACGTTCAGGATGGGGGTGGGTGCCGCCTCGAAGTAGCGCGTGACCAGCTGGTAGTCGCCGCCCGACACATCCTCGCCCAGCTTCTTCAGGCTCGCGTCTTTGACGGTCGCCTTCGGGTTGAACGGAACGTCGCCGCGCGCGTTGCCCCACGCCGACTGCGCGTCGGGGGTCATCCACCACTTGGAGTACGCGAGGCCGAGGTCTTTCTGCTTCGAGCTCTGCGCGACGCACATCGGGCCGGTCTCGACCGGAACCGGCGTCTTGCTGAGGCTCGGGTCGACGGCCGGGATGATGAAGTAGTCGTAGTCGGTTCCCGCTTTCATACCCACCCCGTCGAGGGATGCGCCGAAGAACGTGCCGAAGTTGATCATCGCCATGTCGCCCTGCTTGAGCATCTGCGCCGGGTCGGTCTTGCTGCCCGCGTCGCTGAACCAGCCCTTCTTCTCCTGCTCCAGCCAGACGTTCATGATGTCGACGATGCGCGGATCGGTGTATTTGACCGAGCCGTCGGCCAGCCCGTTGTAGAGGTCGGGGTCGGTTCCGGCGACCAGGGTCTCGAACCAGGGGAACGTGAACAGAGTGCTCGTCTGGTAGAACGGCGTGACACCGGCCGACTTGAGCTTCGCGGCGTCGGCCATCAGCTCTTTCCAGGTGGTGGGCTTCTGGATGCCGTTCTCGTCGAAGATCTTCTTGTTGTAGTACATGACCCAGTAGGCGATGTTCATGGGCACGCAGTACTGCTTGCCGTCGAACGTGTAGTACTTCTCCAGGTCTTTGCTCACGTTGCCGTCGTCGATCGCCTTCTTCCACACATCGGAGGTGTCGGCCACGAGCTTCTGGTCGACCAGCTGGCTGAGCGAGTCGCCCGTCGACCAGGTGAACAGGCCCGGGCTCTGCTGTGTGCGGAACGACTGCTTCACGAAGGCCTGGTACTGGTTCTCATCCGAGTAGCCCGTGGTGTTCAGGCTGATCTTCACGTCTTTCTGCGACGTCGGGTTGAGCGCCTGGAACTGCGGCTTCCACGCCGCCTTGTCGGTGTAGAACTTGAGGGTGCCCGTGGTGGCCGTACTCGATCCGCCGCCGGAGCATCCGGCGAGCAGCAGGCCGGTCGCGAGCACGGAGGCGACGAGCCCCAGTGTGCGTTTCTTGTTCATCTGAACTCCCTTGTTCGTGTGCGGCGTGACGGCCGGCACATTCTGATGCGCCCCCGGGAAACCTTGTTGGTATCGTTACCAACAATCTGCAAAAGTACCAGTATTCGGTACCTCCTGCAAGGAGCCGGACGGTGCGTGCTGTGGTGATGCGGTGTTTCGGTGGTGCCCAGTGTTCAGTTGTCGTCCGCGCGGGTGCCCCGCACGAAAGCCTTGACGGTGGCGAACGTCTCGCTCTGCGAATCCGCCGTGCGACGGATGATGTACGGGCCGACCGCCGCCGGCACGATGAAGGTCTCCGCGTAGTGGATGCGGTAGGGCTCGAACGCGCCGGTCGGGCTCACCACCTCCACACTGTCGCCCTCCACCAGGTTCAGCACGTTGACGGTGCCCTCGGTGTCGTGGCGGGCCTCGGTCTCGAACCAGTGGCGGCGAACCTCGATGAACTCGAGCTCGTGCAGGCCGGTGCGTTCCTCGCGCGCGCCCTCGGTCTCGCGGATCACCTCGACCTGCCCGACCAGGTTGTCGCGCGTCCACTCGGTGTCGCGATTCCACTGGATGTTCTTCGTCCCGTGCTCGAGGTGGATCGGCCGCGGGATGCCGTCGATGCCCACCCGGCCCCAGTCCCAGAGCTTGAACGTGAAGATGAACGGTGTCGCCGAGATCTCCAGCACCATCGAGTCGGCACCCGAGGCGTGCACGGTTCCCGCCGGAATGGCGAAGTGATCGTGCTTCTTCGCAGGAAAGACATTGACGAACCGCCCCGCCTCGAACGGGTGCTCCCCGTCTTGCGCGGCGTTCAGGGCGGCGACCATCTCCTCCCTGTCCACGTCGGTCTTGACGCCCAGGTAGACCACCGCGTCGTCGGCCGCGTCGAGCAGGTAGTAGCTCTCGTCTTGCGTGTAATGCATGCCGAACGTGTCGAGGATGTAGTCGGTGAGCGGGTGCACCTGCAGTGACAGGTTGCCGCCCTCCATCGTGTCGAGGAAGTCGAATCGGATGGGGAACTCGGCCCCGAACCGCGCAAACGTCTTCTCGCCCAGCAGACCCCTCGGCTGCGAGAGCACGAGATCCATCGCCGGGATCTCGATCACGCGGCCGTCGGCTTCGAGCAGCAGGGAGTTCTCCTCCGGAACGCAGTCGAAGCACCACGCGTAGTTGTCGGCGGCAGGGTCGAGGTCGAGACGCTCCTTCATCCACTGGCCGCCCCACACCCCAGGGTCGAAGAACGGCACGACCCGGAACGGCGAGGCTGTCGTCGCTCGGAGCGCTCCCCGGAACGCGTCGCCCGTGATCAGCCCCGCCTCGCCGATGCTGGTGTTCGTGTCGAGCACGAAGTCGACGCGATCGAAGAGCGTGCGCTTGTGCCGATCGGCGGTGCGCCACTCCACGAAGAACCCGCGCTTGTATTTGCGCAGATTGTCGTCGCCGGGGTTGTTCGCGTGCCAGTTGGTGGCGCCGGCGCGCTGGCGCAGCTGGATCTCCCACCGGGCGAGGTCGGCCAGCACGAGCACGTCGGCGTCGAGCGGAACCAGATCGGCGCCCCAGCCGACCAGCACGGTCGGCTCGCCCGAGTCGGCGACCCCGGCAGCCAGAGCCATGAGTTCGTCGGCCACATAGAACTCGTCGAGCGTGAAATGGCTCATCACGCCGAAGACCCTGTCGTCGGTGAGATTGCGCACGATCAGCGCATCGATCTGCTCGGCCGGCTTGCGCGCGCCCTCCATGTCGATGACGGAATATAGGGGAAGCGCTGCACTCAACTCGGCCACCAGGCCGTCGACGTCGACACCCGGGTAGCAGTCCACGGCAATCACGGGAGCGCGATCACCGGATGCGGCGCGCGCGGCCGCGTCGAGCTGCGGCCAGGCCTCGGCCCCGAGCCACACCCGGCTGCCGCTCGGAAGCGGAACCGAAGGCTGCTTGTCGTAGGTGGAGCGGAGTGCGGTCACTACTGGTCCTTTCGAGGGGCGGCGGCGGAGAGGCCGAGCAGCACGGAGTGCTCCGGCGCGTCCGGCGTGAGCAGCGGTGGGCGGAAAGACGACGACCAGAGGTGATCGTGCACATACCGGGTCAACCGCGGAAGAAGGATGTCGGCCGACCGCATCACGCCGCCGGAGACGACCACGACGCTCGGATCGTACGCGTGGCAGAGCCCGACGATCGCAGCGCCCCAGGCGCGCACGAACCGATCGAGCACGGGAGCGACGAGCGGATCGGCGCTGTGGTCGATGAGGCTCTTGATGCCGAGTGCCTGGATGCCGGGGGCGCCGAGGGCGGCGGCGAGAGCGGGATCCGCCGCGGCGTCGCGGCGGAGGGCCCACGTGCTCGCGATCGCTTCGGCGCATCCGATGTTGCCGCAATTGCAGACCGGCCCGTCGAGGTCGACCGTGATGTGGCCCCCGAGGATGCCCGCGTGGTCGTGCGCGCCCCGAAGCAGCACGCCGTCGACGATGGCCGCGGTGCCGACGCCCGTGCCGAGCGTCAGGAGCACGGCGTCGGTCGCGCCGGACGCGCATCCGAATGCCGTCTCTCCCAGCAGCGCCGCGCGCGCGTCGTTCTCGATGACGGCAGGGGCGTCGAACGTGGTGGCGGCCCAGGCTCGCAGATCGCGTCCGGTCGCCCACTCGTACTTCTCCTGAGCGGCGACGAGGGCTCCCCGGGCTCGGTCGACCACACCCGGAACGGCGATGCCGACCCCGTCGATGCGCCCCGGCATCCGCAGCGCGACCTCGCGAACCGCCGTGAGGTCACTCTCGTCGCCGGTGTTGGGGAGCGAGGCGGTGTCGATGATGTCGGCGCCTTCGAGCGTCCCGAGCTTGATCTCGGTGCCGCCGAAGTCGATGCACAGCACAGCCATCGTCATCTCCCTCCTCGTCGCGGGCGCTCGACGTCAGGTACGGCGCGGCGCGTTGGTAACGTTACCAACAGAACCGAGTCGCGTCAAACACACCCTCGCGAGCCCCGGAAGCCCGCCTGAGGCGCGACTCACGGGCCGAAGATGAGCGCCCTAGGGGCGGGCGACGCGGAGATGGGTGGGCATCTCGACGCTGCGGGCCGGCGCGGGCTCGGCGGAGTCGAGCAGCCGGGCGAACAGCAGGCGGGCGGCTTCGCGCCCGAGCTCGCGCGGGTCGTGGTCGATCACGGTCACCGGCACGGGCATCATGTCTGCCAGCTCGAAGTCGTCGAAGCTCACGATGGACGGCAGCGGCACCTGCGAGCGGGTGCGGATGCGCTCCCCGATCTCCTGCAGCGCGCCGATCGTGTTGCGGTTGTTGGCACTGAACACCGCGGTCGGCGGATGCTCGAGATCGAGCAGCGAACGCATCGCCGCGCTCGCTGTCGCCACATCCTGCTGCCCGCGGCGAACCAGGCTCGGCTCGACCGGGATGCCGCGCTCGGCCAACGCTCTTTCGTACCCTTCGTAGCGCCGCTGGCCGGTGAAGACGCTCGTCACGTTGCCGAGATAGGCGACCCGCGTGTGACCCGCGTCGAGCAGGGCGGAGGTTCCCCGGTATGCGCCGCCGATGTCGTCGAGCACCACCGCGTCGGCCTCGACGCCGGCGACCGTTCGCGAGGCGAGCACGAGCGGGGTGTCCCGCAGCATCTCGCGCTGGAGGTGCCCGGAGTCGCCGCCCGACGGCACGACGATCAAGCCTTCGACCTGGCGGCCGATGAAGTCGGCGATGAGCTGCCGCTCGCGCGAGAGTTCCTCGCCCGTGTTGCCGAGCACGATACGGCGGCCGTAGTGCGACGCAACCTCCTCGACACCGAGCGCGAAGTTGCCGTAGTAGGGGTTGCCGAGGTTCGTGATCGCCACACCCACCAGGCCGCTCGTCTGGCCCGGCCGGATGCTGCGAGCGTTCTCGTTGCGGTGATAGCCGAGCGAGGCCACCGCCTCGAAGACGCGGTCTTGCACATCCTGGCGAACGTTCTTACCCCCGGCGAGCGTGCGCGAGACCGTCATCGGGCTCACGCCGGCCAGGGCTGCGACCTCTTTGATGGTCGGTTGCCGTGGCGGGCCACCGAGGGGCGTTGGGGTCATGCTCGCTCCTCGTCTGACAGGCCGCATGGGTCGCACTCAACCTACTACCGGGCGTGACCGGCCGAGCCCATTGCTGTACAGCGACGCGGATTCGGTGCTACCTTGTGCGCGTTGGTAACGATATCAGGATCAGCGTGGATCGGAGAATCATGACGCACACCCTTTTGCGCGGGCGCACCGCGATCGCGGCCGCCCTCGGGCTCGGCCTCGCCCTCGCCGCACCGTTGGCCGCGACGGCCGGCCCGCCGGCGCCGGGCACGACACCCGCCGGCGGCAGCGAGACGATCACGACCACCGCATCCGTCGACGCGTCGCTCACCACCGAGTTCGAGACCTACGGCGACACCTCTGGCCGCTGGACGGGCGCCGACTCCGCCTACAGCGTGCCGCTGCCCGGTGGCAAGATCGCCTGGCTCTACTCAGACACGTTTCTCGGCACTGTGAATGCCGACCACTCCCGGCCCACCGACTCCCCGTTCGTGCACAACTCGATCGTGGTCGACGACCGGCACGGGCTCACCACGCACACCGGCGGAACGACCGCCGCCCCCGCCTCGTTGGTGCAGGTTCCGGGTGGCGACGAGAACCAGGACTGGTACTGGTTCGGCGACGGCACGGTCGAGGGCAACCACCTGCGCGTCACCCTGCTCGAGTTCGTGCGCACCGGCGACCAGCCGTTCGATTTCGCGTTCAAGGGAACGGCGGTCGCGTCGTTCTCCCTGCGGACGATGGCCCTCGAAGGCATCACGAAGCGCCCGGCGGGCACGGTGCAGTGGGGTTCCGCGATCTACGAAGACGGCGGGTACACCTACGTCTACGGCGTCGAAGACCTGCAGTCGACCAAGTATCTGCACCTCGCCCGCGTGCGCACCAACCACCTGACGACGAAGCCCTGGGAGTTCTGGACGGGCTCGGGATGGTCGGCCGCCGAATCCGCGTCGGCGCGCATCATGGACGGCGTCTCCAACGAGTTCAGCGTCACCAAGTTCCAGGGCAGGTACACGCTCGTCACGGGTGACACGACGGAGATCCTGAGCGCAAAGGTCGTGATGTACCGCAGCGACTCGCTCACGGGGCCGTTCACGAACAAGACGCTGCTCTACACGACCCCCGAGACCGGCGGAAACGTGTTCACGTACAACGCGAAGGCGCATCCGGAGCTCGGCGACCGCGACACCCTGCTCGTCACCTACAACGTCAACAGCTTCTCGACCGACGATGTCTACGCGAACGTCGACAACTATCGCCCGCGCTACATCGACGTGGACGTCGCCATCCGCCGTCGCTGTCCCGAAGGCACGACGAGCGGACGGCGACGGTCGCGGGATGCGTCAGCCGAGCACGGGCTCCGGCTCGCGCTCGGCGGGCGCGACCTCAGGCACCTCGTCAGCCCGCTCGGCCGCGCCGACTTCCGCTGACGTGCGCTTGGCGCGCGCGACGACCACTGACAGAACGGTCACGGCCGCGGCTCCCAGGGCGAGTAGCCCCGCGGTGACGAAGCCGTCGGTGTAGCCCGACTCCGCCGGAAGGCCGTCGGAACCGATCGCCCCGGTGACCATGGCGGTCATCAGGGCGGCGCCGATCGCGGAACCGACCGTGCGGAGGTTGGCGTTCATCCCGCTGGCGACGCCCGTCTGGGTCGCCGGCACGCTCTGCACCACGACGCTCGTGATCGCCGCGTAGACGAGGCCGAGGCCCAGGCCGAACACGCCCGCCTCCGCGGAGACGATGAACAAGGATCCGTGGAACAGCCCGATCGCCACGCTGGAGACGGCGATGATCAGGCTCGCGATGATGACCTGCGCGCGGAAGCCGACGAACCGGGCGAGCGGACCGCTGGCAGAACCGGTGATCGCCATCGTGACGAGCATGGGCAGCATCAGCAGGCCAGAACCGGCCACCGTCGCACCCAGTCCGTAGCCGGTCGAGGTCGGGAGTTGCGTGAACCGGGGAAAGAAGGAGAACACGGCGAACATCGCGGCGCCGACGAACACCGCTGCGGCGTTCATCGCCCACACGCTCGGCAGGCGCATCATGCGCATGTCGACGAGAGGGGTGCGCGAGCGCAGTTCCACGGCGATCCAGGCGGCGAGAAGCACCGCCGCTGCGATGAAGAGACCGATCACCAGCGGCGAGCCCCAGCCCCACTGGCTTCCCGTGCTGAGCGGGAGCAGCAGCGCGACCAGCCAGCCGGAGAGCAGGATGGCCGCCCACGGGTTGATGCCGCCGGGCGCGCGTGAACTGGACTCGGGGATGAAGATCATCGCGAGCACGGCGGAGCTGACGGTGAACACGACAGGCACCAGGAACAGGCCGCGCCAGCCCAGCACATCCGAGAGCGGTCCGGCCAGAACGGTGCCGAGACCGCTGCCGATGGCCATGACCGACGCGAGTGCGCCGATGGCCGAGGGCAGGCGATGGGCGGGGAACGTGTCGCGCACGATTCCGAACGCCAGCGGGAACATGGCGCCGCCGACTCCCTGGATGACCCGCGCCACGATGAGCACGGCGATCGAGGGAGCCACCGCGGCGATCACGGAGCCGATGGCGACGGCCAGCATCGCGATGACGAAGATGCGGCGCTTTCCGACCATGTCACCGACGCGGCCGAGCAGCGGGGTCGCGACGGCCGCGGAGATGAGCCAGGCAGTCATCGTCCAGGTTGCGCCGGAGGTGGTGGTGCCGAGGTCTTGCTGGATCACCGGCAGAACCGGCACGACAAGGGATTGGAGGGTGGCGAAGGAGCCGGCACTCAGCGCCAGAATGGCGAAGGTGAGGGCTGGATGGGATCGAGACATTGAGATCTTTCCGTTCTCGAGGGGTTCGCCGAGAGGAATCGGCTAGAATTGGAGGGAGGCTCCGATCGGAGGGACCCTCCGTTTTAGAGTAGCGGAGGACGCCTCCGCTACGCAAGCCTCTTCTTTGGAGGACCCATGACCGACACCGACAGCGCGCTCATCGCCCAGCGCCCGCACCGAGCCGACGCGCGCCGCAACTTCGACGCGCTGCTCGCCGCGGCACGCGAGGCGTTCGCCGCGCACGGGAGCACCGCATCCCTCGAAGACATCGCGCGCCGCGCCGGGGTCGGCATCGGCACGCTGTATCGCAACTTCCCCACCCGCGACGCCCTGATCGAGGCGGTGTACGTGGACGAGGTCGAATCGGTCGTGCGCGCCGCCCGCGACGCCGAATCACTCGAGCCGTGGGATGCGCTCGACACCTGGCTGCACCGCTTCGTCTCGTACATCGGCACGAAGCACGCCCTGCTCGACGGCCTCAACAAGGACTCCCCCGTGCTGCTCACCTGCCGCACCGCCATCTACGACAGCGGCTCCCCGCTGCTCGAACGCGCCCAGAAGTCCGGCGAGGTGCGAGACGACGTGGTCATCGGCGACGTCGTTCGAATGGTCTCAGGCATCGCCGGGGTCGCATTCGAAGACGACGCCCAGCGCACGAAGGTCGTCGAGCTGGCGATCGACGGGTTGCGCGCGCGGTAGTCCGGCGCACACGGGAGCCATCCGGCAGAGCGTCCGCACCGAATAGGGGGTAGCGGAGGCGAGGTCGCCGCGGAACCGGAGGCGACCGTGCACGCGAAGAAGCCGAGCATCAGAGGGCGGCGCATCTGGCCGTTCGCCGCAGCGGCGGGAGTGGTGAGCGCCGGCGCATTTCTGGCTGCGGCCGAGCTGGTGGCGCTGATCGTCGCACGCGAGGCGAGCCCCATCCTCGCGGTGGGCTCGTTCGTGATCGACATCGTTCCGCGCTGGGCCAAAGAGTTCGCGATCGAGACCTTCGGGTCGAACGACAAGCCGTTCCTGCTGCTGAGCCTCGCCGTGGCCGTCGTGGTCGCCGCAGCCGTCGCCGGGGTCATCGAGTACGTGCGGCCTCCACTCGGCGCGGCGCTGATCGTGGTCGCCGGCGCGCTCTCGGTCGTCGCCACCGTGACCAGGTCGAGCGCGGGCGCACTGGCATCCCTGCCCGGCATCGTGGGGATCATCGTCGGAGCAACGCTGCTGTATCTGACGGCGCGCCGCCTCCGCGCCTGGCGGGACCACCTGCGCGAACCGGATGCGGCGAGCGCCGCCATCGACCGCCGCGGCTTCTTCCGGCTCACCGCGATCGCGGGCGCTGCGGCGCTCGTCGTCGGGGTCGGCGCACGCGTCGCCAACGCGGCCACCTCGTCGGTGACCGCTCTGCGCGCCGCACTGAAGCTGCCGGCGCCCGGCAAGAAGGTGATAGTTCCCGCCGGAGCCGAGCTGCGCATCCCCGGCATCTCGCCGCTGTTCACCCCCAACAAAGACTTCTACCGCGTCGATACGGCACTCACGGTTCCGTCGATCGATCCCGCGACCTGGCGGCTGAAGATCGGCGGCATGGTCGACAAGCCGGTCGAGATCGGTTTCGACGAGCTGTTGCGGATGGGTCTCGATGAGTACGCGATCACCCTCACGTGCGTCTCGAACGAGGTCGGCGGCAACCTCGCGGGCACCGCGAAATGGCTCGGGATCCCGGTGCGCGACCTGCTGCGCACCGCTTCGCCGACATCGGGCGCCGACATGGTGCTCTCGCGCAGCATGGACGGGTTCACGGCGAGCACCCCGCTCTCGTCGCTCACCGATCCGAAACTCGACGCCATCCTCGCCGTCGGGATGAACGGCGAACCGCTGCCGCTGGAGCACGGCTTCCCGGTTCGCATGATCGTGCCCGGCCTCTACGGCTACGTCTCGGCCACGAAATGGCTCACCGAACTGAAGGTCACGACGTTCGCGGCCGACCAGGCCTACTGGACTCCGCGCGGCTACAGCGCGAAGGCCCCGATCAAGCTCTCGTCGCGTATCGACACCCCTCGGCTCGACAAGTCGATCCCGCAAGGCGCCACCAAGATCGCGGGAGTCGCCTGGGCGCAGACCGTCGGCATCGGACGAGTGGATGTGCGGATCGACCAGGGCGACTGGCAGCGGGCGACACTCAGCACGGCGGTCGACGATGACACCTGGGTGCAGTGGTTCCTGGATTGGACGGCGGAAAGCGGCACCCACTACGTCACGGTGAGAGCCACCGACAAGAACGGAAAAGTGCAGGACGACCAGCGTCGACCCATCGCACCGAACGGCTCCACTGGTTTGCAACGCACCCTCATCAGCGTTGCTTGACGCACGTCGAGCTCCGAAAGTTCAGCGCGTGTCTGTTGGATATCAGGATGGATACACCCTTGAATGGGGATATGACCGAGCGGTGGACGGCCCAGACCGGCAACGCACCCCATGTCGGCGAGCGTGTGCAGTTCATCCGCTGGGCGCAGACCGCCGACGGGTGGACCTCCGAGATCGTCGCCGGCCGCTACCTCCGCATCGACGGGAGCGACTGGGTCGTCGACGTTCTCGGCGAGGAGCACCATCTTCCGCGGGGCGAATGGTCGCAGTGCGCCAAGTGACCCGCGCACAGCATTCGTTCACCTCGGCCCCCGAAGCTGAGCAGCGTGAGCGGCGACGACAAGAAGCACGATAAGAAGCACGACAAGAAGCACGATAAGAAGCACGACAAGAAGCACGATAAGAACCACGACAAGAAGCACGAGACCGAGGCCATCGACGACGTCGTGACCCGTCTCGCGAAGAAGTTCGACGGAGTGCCGAAAGAGCACGTCGCGAAGGTCGTCGCCGAGGCCTACGACGGCCTGCAGAGCGCGAAGCTGAGGGACTACATCCCCGTGCTCGTCGAACACAGCGCGAAGCAGACCCTCAAGAACGAGAAGCGCAAGGGCTGACCTGCCGCGGGCGGCACGCGCGCCGCGTTGCCGCCGCGAGGGGCGAGTTGTTGCGGCCTGGCACGCCTGCCAGGCCGCATCTACTCGCCCCTCGCGGAGCGCGCGTGCTAGCGCTTCAGGTTGGTGAGCTCCTGCAGCACCTCGTCGGAGGTGGTGATGATGCGGGCGTTGGCCTGGAAACCGCGCTGCGCGACGATCAGGTTGGTGAACTCCTGCGAGAGGTCGACGTTCGACATCTCGAGGGAGCCGCCCTGCAGCGTGCCGAGGCCGTCTGAGCCGGGAGCGCCGAGCTGTGCCGCACCCGAGTTCACGGTCGCGCGGTAGGTCGAGCCGCCGGCCTTCTCCAGACCACCTGGGTTGACGAACGTCGCGAGGGCGATGCGGCCGACGGCCTGCTTGTCGCCGTTCGAGAACAGGCCGATGATCGTGCCGTCCTTCGAGAGGGTGAACGACTCCAGGGTGCCGGCCTTGCTGCCGTTCTGGTCTTTGAACGCGACGGTCGTGAGGTCGGCGAAGCCGGTGACCTTGCTGAGGTCGACGGCCACGCCGCCGACCGTGAGCGTGCCGCCGGAGGTGAGCGCGCCGTTGGTGAAGGCGAGCGCGCCGGTGGCGGTGGCCGTTCCGTCTGTGCCCGACACATCCCATCCCGTTGCCGAGCGGGTGAACGTGAGAGAGAGGTCGCGCTCGGCGCCGTTCGCGTCGTAGACCTTGATGTCGCGCACGAGCTGGTCGCCCACGGCCGCGGTCGAGGGCAGGTTGCCGGTGACGCTGGAGGCGGTGGTGGCGGATGCCGGAGTGACGGCCTTCAGCGGAATGGTCACGTCGCCGAGGGCGCCGCCCTGCTGCACGACACCGTTCACCGCGTTCCAGCCCTGGAGGATCGCGCCGCCGGGGCCGACGAGGCGGCCGTCGGCATCCGGGTCGAACGAGCCTGCGCGCGTGTACTGGATCTCGCCGCCGACGTTGACGGCGAAGAACCCGTCGCCGTTGATCATCATGTCGGTGGGGCGGCCGGTGGCCTGTGCGGCGCCCTGCGTGAAGTTCGTCGAGATGCCCGCGACGAGCACGCCGAGACCGATCTGCGCGGGGTTCGTTCCGCCGGTCTGCGCCTGCGGGCCCCCGGCTCCCTGCACCAGCTGCGAGAGCGTGTCCTGAAACTGCACCGCGCCAGCTTTGAAGGCGGTGGTGTTGACGTTGGCGATGTTGTTGCCCGTGACGTCGAGCATGGTCTGGTGCGAGCGGAGGCCGGAGATTCCGGAGTAGAGCGAACGGAGCATGATGCTGCCTTTCTGGTTTCGGTGGGTCAGACGGTGGTGGCCGGCGCGGGGGTGACCACGCCGGAGATCGAATCGAGGTTGATCTTCTGGTCGCCGACGGTGACGACGGGAACCGAGCCCTCGTAGGAGACGGAGGAGGCGAGGCCGGTCTTGGTGGCGCCGTCCTTGTCGATGTAACTGACGGTGTGGCCGACGAGATTCGCGGCGGCCATGCGCATCTGCAGGGCGAAGTTCTCCTGGTTGGTGCTGTCCATGTTGGTCAGCTTCTCCATCATCGCCAGCTGCGTCGTCTGCGAGATCATCTGGTTGGTGTCCATCGGCGAGCTCGGATCCTGATTGCGCAGCTGCGTGACGAGCAGGTTCATGAACGCCTCGCCGTCGAGGCTCTGTTTGGGCACCCGGGTCGGCTGGGTCGTGTAGATGCCGGTGGCTGTCACAGAGTCGTTACCGGTCACGGAGTCGACCATGATGGCTCCCTTCTTTCCTGAACTGTTGTGTCGTTCGTCTGCCGTGAGGTCAGACGACGAGATCGATGGTGTGCACGGGATCGCCGAGCCGGTGGCCGGGCGAAGACTGGTCAGGCTCGACGGATGCGCGCGCGCGGGCGCGTGCATCCTCGCCCGGCTGACGGGAGGCGTTCTGGGCGGGGTTCTGCGGCTGTCCGGGGCGTCCGTCCCCGCTCTGCGACGGCTGGTTCTGCGACGACAGGTCGAGCGATCCGTTGAGGCCGGCGCCCGAGAGATCGCGGCGGAGGTCGGGCAGGATCGCCCGCAACGCATCCCTGCCCGTGTCGGTCGGCGCGAACAGTTCGACCCGAACGCCCTCGGCTCCGACGTGCGCCCGAACCGTGACCGGTCCGAGGGTGTCGGGCGTGACGTGCACCGTCATCACGTGCTCGCCGCGCCCGGCGGAAGCCAGGGTGAACAGCGGGCGGGCGAGCTGCGAGGGCAGGTCGGCCGCCGTGTTGGTCGGGGTCGGGGCGGGTGCGGATGCGGGGGTCGAGGATGCCGCGGCCGTCGGCGCTGCGAGTGCGGGCGCCGCGATCGAGGCGGAGGCGGGGGGCGCGACGGTGGGAGCGGTCGCATCCGACGGGGCAACGGATGCTGCACGACTCGGCGCGCTGGGGTTTGCGCCGGCTGGTGCTCCGGTGATCGCGGCCGAACCTGCTGCTGTCTGTGCCGGCAAGAGCGCGGTGGCCGTCGGTGCCGGTGCGGCAGTGGCCGGAGCCACGCCCGCGGTCGGTGCCGCTGCGGCGGTGGTCCCGGCGATACTTGGTGGAGCGGCTGCGGAGTGAGCGGCCGCGGAGGCCGACTGCGTTCCGTTGAGCCGCCCGAGGGCAGCGACAGCGTCGTCGCCGGTGGCCGGTTCACGCCCCACCGAAGCGGCGCCCGCCCCAGCGAGACCCTGTCCGACCGGGTTGCCGCCGCGCAGACTGCGGCCCGTCTGCCCGGCTGTGCTCGAGGCGCCCGCTGCAGCCGACGCCGCTGCGCCGAAAGCCTCCTGGCCTGCACCATCCGCCGTCGAAGCGAGCGGGCCGGCCGCGGCGAGGGACGGCGACCCGGCACCGCTTGGCGCCGCCGCCTGACTGGGGCTTGGGGATGCGGGGGTCGGCACAAAAGGCGGCGTCGCGCCCGAGGCGGCTGGTGCGACGGGCGCGGTCGACGAGGCGGCGATTTCGGCTGGCTGAACCGCCGGCGCCACCGCGGCAGCGGTGGATGCGGATGCGGCGGCCTGCTCGACCGGAACGGCTTGCGCGGGAGCGACGCCGGCCATGGCGGCGGGTGTCTCCGAGTCCGCGGACTGAGAAGCGGAGGCATCCGACTCCCCCGGCGCGCGCGCGTCGGCCGGGGCGTCTGCACGAGTACCGGCCGACGACGCCGCGTGCGCCACCCGATCATCCCGGCGCGCGTCCCGAGTCGCCGAGCGATGCCTGTCGGGCGTCGCCGCTGCGCTCTCGGTCGCGCCAGCGAGGAACTGACCGAACGCGTCTCCGCCCGCCGATGACTTACGTGCCGTCGACGGGCCCTGTGCGATGACGGATGCGGGTGCGCCCGCCGCGACCAGCGGGCTCACAGCGAGCTCCCCGACAGCATCGACTGCAGCAGCCCCCGAAGCATGGCGGCCTGCGACGCCGCAGCGCTGCTCGACGAGCCCGACAAGCCCGACAGACCCGACAAGCCGGACAAGCCGGACAAGCCGGACATCCCCGACAGACCCGACAGACCGGACATCCCCGACATCGCTGACAGGGCCGACAGCGCCGAAGCCGAGCCCGACCCCACAGAGGCCGTTACGGTTGACGCCTGCGGCACGACGCGGCGGATCGTGTCGATCTCCGAGTCGTCCATGTACGCCTCCACGAGGCTCACGTTCTTGCCCTCGCGCGGCGCATGGATCACCTTGTGGTCGCCCGCGTAGATGAGGATGTGCTCGCCTCCGCCGGTCACGATGAGGTCGCCCGGCTTCGCCTCGGCGAGCGACGCAACCTCGGTGCCGAGCTTCGCCTGCCCCGAGACGAGCCGCGGCACGTCGATGCCGAGATCTTTGTAGACCCGCTGCACGAGACCCGAGCAGTCGAGTCCGCTCGAGGTGGTTCCGCCGAAGACGTAGGGCACACCGAGGTACTTCTTCGCGTCGGCGACCACGTCGTCTCCGGTCACGGTGCCGTCGCCGAGAGTGCCCGCATCCGTGGTGCCGACCGCTCCGGCGAGGGCGCCGGCGAAGTCAGTCGCAGAGGTGGAGGAGGTCGATGCCGTCGCGGTCGAGACCTTGGCCGGGTTGTCGAGCTGCACGAGAGTTGACTGGATCTGGGCGATCCTGCTGAGGGCATCCGTCACGGTCATGATTCACTTCCTTCGCGTTCGCGCACCCAGGCGCCCGTGGCCACTTCGTCGATGGCCGCTTGTTCGGTGGAGAGATCGTGCGCCGCGACGCCGTCGTTGTGCCGGGTCTCGAGCTTCTCAAGCCCGACGGCCCGCGCTTTCGCGTCCCCGAACGCCGCCTGTGCCTCTGCGGCCTCGCGCTCGGCGCGGTCGGTGAGGGCCGCAAGGTCGGCGAGCATGCTGCGGCTGGAGGCGCGCGCTGCGGCGAGCGCGAACAGCGAGGCGGCGTCGGTGGCCTCGACCGACACGTTGTGCAGCGCGGCGATCGCTCGCACCTGACGGTCGTCGGCGTCGCGCCGGAAAGCATTGGCGGCGGCGAGGTCGCTCGCCGCGTGGTCCTTCTCGATCTGCCGCAGCCGCAGCAGGCCGGCGAGGGGGAAAGCGCGGGCCATCAGGCACCTCCGAGCGTCGCGGTCGTTCGCCCGAGCAGCGCGTCGAGCGCGTCGAGCCGGGCCCAGGATTCTGCGGCGCTCGCGGGGTCGCCGAGGCGCTGGCGCAGAAACGCGTTGATGGCGTCTTCGTGCTCCACCGCCGCATCCACCCGCGGATTGCTTCCCGGCTTGTACGCGCCGACATCCAGCAGGTCTTGCGCAGCGACCTTGGCGGCGAGGATGCTGCGCAACGCCACCGCGGCCTCACGCTGCTGCGGCGTGGTCACGCGAGACGCCAGGCGCGAGATCGAGCCGAGAACGTCGACGGAGGGGAAGTGACCGATGACCGCAAGCCTGCGGTCCATGACGACGTGGCCGTCGAGGATGGACCGTGCCGCGTCGGCGATCGGCTCGTTGTGGTCGTCGCCGTCGACCAGCACCGTGTACATGCCGGTGATCGAACCGGTCTCGCCCGTGCCCGCGCGTTCGAGCAGTTGCGCCAGCAGGGAGAAGGTCGACGGCGGATACCCGCGGGTCGCCGGAGGTTCGCCGACCGAGAGGCCGATCTCCCGCTGCGCCATCGCGACCCGGGTGAGCGAGTCCATCATGAGCATCGCGTGCGCACCCTCGTCGCGGAACGACTCGGCGATCCGCGTGGCGACGAACGCCGCGCGCAGACGCATGATCGCGGGTTCGTCCGAGGTCGCGACGACGACGATCGACCGCGCGAGGCCGGCGGCACCGAGGTCGTCTTCGAGAAACTCCCGCACCTCACGCCCCCGCTCCCCCACCAGCGCGATCACCGAGACCTCGGCCTCCGTGCCGCGCGCGATCATCGAGAGCAGCGACGACTTGCCGACGCCAGAACCGGCGAAGAGACCGAGCCGCTGCCCTCGGCCCACAGTGATGAGCGTGTCGAGCACGCGCACACCGAGGCCGAGCGGGGTGTCGATGCGCGCCCGGCGCATGGCTTCGGGAGCGCGGTGGTCGATCGGCACGTACGTGTCGACGTCGATCGGGCCCTTGCCGTCCACCGGGCGCCCGAGCGCGTCGATCACCCGACCGAGCAGACCGTGCCCGGTCGGAACCAGCAGGGGCGTCCGCACCGCGCGGGCCGGCGCCCCGGCGGCTATCCCGGTCAGGCGCCCGAAGGGCATGCACCGGATGCGGTCGCTCGTCGTGGCGACGACCTCGGCGTGAACGCCCGGATTCTCGCCGATCGTCACGAGGTCGCCGATCGCCGCGTCGACACCCACGAGTTCGGCGCCGAGACCGACGACGCTCGCCACGCGTCCGACGCGCTCGGGGCGTGCGGCCGAGGCGGCAGACCGGATGCGGCGGCCGAGCCCGGTCGACGCGTCCGATACGGCACGCGAGCCGAGGGCGGGTGTCGTGGGTCGGGTGACCGTGGGTGCGGTGGCGTTCATGCGATCGCCTCGCGAGCCCGGTCGAGGGCGGTGCGGATGCGCGCATCCAGCCACCCGTCGGGGAGCTCGCCGATCGCGTCTCCCGCGGCGACGGCGGGGTCGGCCACGAGTCGCACCGGAAGCTCGGTCGCCGTCTCGGCGATGGCCGCCGCATCGTCGGGGTTCAGGCGGATGACGCTCACCTGCCCGGCGAGATCGTCGCCGAGCACTCTCGCCACGGCGGCCTCTGCGGCGGCGAGCCGGTCGCCGAGCGCGTGGCCGACGACGGCTTCTGCGAGTTCGAACGCCGCGGCGACGAGCGTCCCCTCAGCATCCTCGACCACGGGAAGCGTGCTCTCGGTCAGTTCGAGGGCGGCCGCTCTCAGCACGGCGAGCGCGCGGACCGTGTGCTGGGTCGCGAGGTCTGCCCGCTGCGCGCGGTCCTGTTCGGCCGCGGCCAGCCAGGCGGACTGCTCGGTCGCGGCGACCCGCAGCCCCTCTGCGTAGCCGGCGGCGTACCCCCGCGCACGCGCGGACTGCGCGGCGGCGTGCGACTGCTCCGTTTCGGCGAGCACCGGGATCGGGAGGCGGGAGAAGGCGACGTCACTCGACATAAGCGTCCTCGTCGGTGCGCTGCACGGTGATCGCGCCCTCGGCTTCGAGGTCGCGGATCGCGCGCACGATCTCGGCGCGGGCGTCTTCGACCTGCGACATCCGCACCGGGCCGAGCACCCGGATCTCGTCTTCGAGGATCTCGCGGTTGCGCTCGGAGAGGTTGCCCGTGATGATCTCGGCCACGGGCTCGCTCGCGCCCTTCATCGCCACCGCGAGAATCGCCGCGTCCACACCCCGAAGCACCTGCTGCACATCCCGCGCTTCGAGCTTCACGATGTCGGCGAAGGTCAGCATGCGCGACCGCACCTCTTCTGCCAGCTCCGGGTTGCGACGCTCGAGGGCTTCGAGCAGCGCCTTCTCGGTGCTGGCGTCGGCCCTGTTGATGATCTCGACGAGCGGCTGGACGCCGCCCACGACGTCCGACGCCTCGCGGGACGAGACGACCGCGCTCGCCCGCTGCTTCAGAGTGTCGGCGACGACGCGGACGGCGTCCGGGCTCGCGCTCCCCATCGTGGCGATCGCATGCGCGACCTCGGTGCGCAGGTCCTCGTCGAGCCCGGAGAGCACGCGCGAGGCATGGTCTGCCCTCAGGTGGGCGAGCACGAGCGCGATCGTCTGCGGCAGTTCGCCGGCGAGCAGCATGTGGATCTGTCCCGGCTCGACCGAGTCGAGAAACTCGAACTGCTTGCCGGCCATCGTCGACGCCACACGGTTCATCACACCGACGGCCTTTTCCGCACCGAACGACGCTTCGAGCAGGCCCACGGCGATGTCACGCCCACCGCGGGTCGACATGCCGCCCCGAACGGTGAGCTCGTGGAACTCGCTGAGCGCCTTCTCGGCCACCGCAGGGTCGACCCGGCGCAGCCGCAGGATCTCCGCGGTGATCTCGTCGGCTTCGGCCTCCGAGAACTGCTTCATCACCTGAGCGGCACGCTGCTGATCCATGTTCATCAGCACGACGGCCGCCTTCTGGGCCCCGGTCAGCGGGGTCTTGAGGTCGTTCATACGCTCTGCCGATCCTCCATGAGACTGCGGAGGAACTCAGCGGTCTTCTGCGGATCGCGCTCGGCGAGCGACTCGATCTCGGAGCGGCGACGGTCGGCTTCGACCTCGGCCGACGTGACGGGAGGCTCCGGCACGGGGTCGAGTTGCATCGGCACGGTCGGCGTCTGGTCGATCGACAGCGGGAACGGAAGCGTGTCCAGCGCGAGCGTGTCGGCGTCGTCTTCGAGCGCCGATTGCTCGGCCGAGCGCTTGCGGCCGCGCCGGAACAGGGCGAACACGATGATCGCGGCGGCGAGCACGGCGACCGCGATGATCGACGTGCGGATGATGCCGCTGAGCTGGTCGGCCGCTGCCGCATCCTTCGCCTGCTGGATGGCCTTGCTCGCCTCCGTGGCGCCGGCCTGGCTGAAGTTGACCATCTCGACACTCACCGAGTCGCCGCGCTTCAGATCGATTCCCGCCGCCGCGTTCACGAGGTTGCGCACCTCGGTCTCGCTCACACCGGTCACCGCATCCTTGTTCAGCGCGACCGAGACGGTCTGACGGTTGATTGCGCCGGCGGGAATGGTGCGCTGCTCGGTGACCTTGTCGACGGCGTTGTCTTTCGTCGCCGACTCGGAGTTGAACGTGCCGTTGCCGTTGGCGCCGTCGGGCACCGCGATGTTGTCCGGTCCGAGCACCCCGGCCGCCGAGCCGCCCGAGCCGGTGTAGGTCTCCTTGTTCGTGGTCTCGCTCAGCGACGGTGCGTTCGTGGGAGTGGTGTACGTCTCCTCGGTGCGCTGGGCCGACTCGCTGCTGAGATCGGCGGCCACGACGACCGTCGCGTTGCCCGCGCCGACGACCTTGTCGAGCATCGCCTGCACGGCGGAGCGAACCCGCGTCTCGTAGTCGCTCGCCTGCTTGTCCGCTCCTCCGACCGCGCCTGTGCCGACCGCGCTGAGCACGGTACCCGAAGCGTCGATGACGGCGACATCCGTCGGCTGCATGCCGGTGATGGCCGCGCTCGTGAGGTGCACGATCGCCTGCACCTGGTCGGCGGTGAGCGTCACGCCGTTCTGCGTCTCCACGAACACCGACGCCGTCGGGTCCTTCTTCTCCGACACGAACACGGTGTCTTCGGGGATGGCGAGGCGAACGGATGCGGTCTTGACGCCCTTCATCGCGCCGATCGTCGCTCCGAGCTCACCCTCCATCGCACGCTTGTAGGTGACCGACTGCTGGAACTCCGACGAGGTGACCCCCATCTTGTCGAGCAGCGAGTACCCGCCTGTGCTCGCCGTCGGCAGACCCGCGGATGCCGCCTTCAGGCGCTCGTCGTAGACCTTCTGCTGCGGCACCATGATCGTGCTGCCGCCGTCGGTGATCTCGTAGGGAACGCCGTCGGTCTTCAGCTGGTCGACGATGCTCGACGCATCCGTGGCCTGCAGCCCGGAGAACAGCGGTGTGTACGACGGCTGCGCCGCCCACATCGTGAGCCCCGTGATGCCGAGCGCGACGACGGCGACACCGATGATCGCGATCGTGCGCTGGGCGAACGAGAAGCCGCGGATCGTGTCGCCGATCCGTCGGAAGAAGCTCGTGACCTGCTGAGGCATCAGGCCTGCATCCTCATGATCTCGTTGAACGCGTCGACCGCCTTGTTACGAACACCCGCGACGAGTTCCATGGTGACCTGGGCGCGCGAGGAGGCGATGGTGGCGTCGTGGATGTCGTCGAGGTTGCCGGTGACGGCCTGGATCGCCAGCGAGTCCGAGGTGGACTGCAACTGCTGCAGGTTGTCGACGGCGCCCGTGAGCGCGTTGCCGAAGGCGACACCGCCCGTGCCGGTGGTTGCGGTCGCGCCGGCCGCGGCACTCGTGGCGGATGCGGCGTCGACGCCGCCGATGGCTCCGATTGCGGGGATGGGCATCAGTTGCGTCCGATCTCGAGGGCTGCCTGGTACGTCTCTTTCGCGCGGTCGACGACCGCCGCGTTCGCCTGGTATCCGCGCTGCGCCATGATGAGCGAGCCCATCTGCGACCCGAGGTCGATGTCGGGGTAGCGCACGTAACCGTCCTCATTGGCGACGGGATTGTCGGGCTCGTAGACCATGCGGCCCTCGGCGCTGCCGTATGCGGCGCCGGCGACATACGCGCCGCTGACGCCTTCGCCCTCCTGGGCGACGACATAGCGCGCCTGGAACGCATCACCGTCGGCGGATTTCGCCGTGTTGATGTTGGCGATGTTGTCGGAGATGGCGTCGAGCCACTTGCGGTGCAGGGTGAGTCCGGTGCCCGCGATCCCGATCGCGTCGAAGGTCATCAGCTCGTCCTCAGCGCCGCTCGAAGGGTGGAGAACTGGCTGCCGGCCGCCTGCGAGGCGAACTGGAACCGCAGCACCGTATCGACGTTGGAGAGCGTCTCGGTGTCGAGGTTCACGTTGTTGCCGTCGAGTCTCGTCGGCTCGAGCGAACGCCCGGTGCTGGAGGCCGCGTGACCGTCGCCGTCGGCGACGGAGCGGGCGAGAGCATCCTCGAACGACACGCGCTCCGCGGTGTAGCCCGGGGTGTTCACGTTGGCGATGTTGTTCGCGATCGCGCGCTGGCGAGCGGCGAGGCCGTCCAGCGCGCTCGACAGCGCGGCACTGGTCACGGATTCGAGCACAGGCACCTCATCGGGGTCGTCAATGGCGTTCGGCCCGTCCATGGCCAGTTCGTCGAGCGATCCGTGCTCACTGAGTGTTATCGGCCGACTCCCCCGGTCGGTTAGCGACCGGTGCGAATCAATTGCGGCGGGCGCTCGGAGCGCCGCGATATCAGGGGCGATTTTCCAGTGACGTGACCGGTTTACCCACAGAGTCATCCACAGCTCATTACACGGTGCGAATTACACGGTGGTAATTTCGAACGCGCGTTCGAAAGTCGAGCGTTGGAGAAATTATGCCTGGTCAGGGGGTAGATTCGCAGCGACGCGCCCGGCGGGGAATCGGCATCCCGCGCGTGTCCTCCACACCCGGGGGCTTCTCATCCACGAGTTGTTCACAACGTTATCCACAGGCCGGAGACGGCCCTGTGAATACAGGCGGATCAACCCATCAGATCGAAGTACACCGGATGCGCGTTCGCGTCGGCCTGCGCCGTCGAGCGCACCGCGGCGAGATGCTTCGCGGTGGTGCGGCGCACATCCTCGAGATAGCGGATCGTGTGTTGCTGAGCCTCGAGCAGGCGCGTTGCGCGCTCCACCAATTCGGCCGGAATCGGGCCGAGTGCGGACGGCGGATGCCACGGCAGCGGGTCCGCCTGGGCGACCGCGAGCTGCAGGTCCTCCTCGACGCGGCTCAGCGCATCCTGCCAGTCGCGCACGCGATCGCCGTCGTCGACAGCCGCCTCAAGCGACACCGAGATCCCTCTCGCCGAGTGCGGACGAAGCCCCCGCGTATCCGGATGCGCCGTATCCCCCGGCCGCCTTCGCGCCGGCGGCAGGCAGTTGAGCCGCAGCCTCGTGCCAGGTCTGACGCAGCGGTTCGATGAGTTCGATCGCCTCGCGCACCTTGCCGGCGTCGCGGTCGATGTTGCCGGAGACGATGAGCTCCGCCACGTAGGTGTAGAGCTGGAGGAGCCCATCCGCGCCGTCCCACACGTCGAGCCGGAGCGACGACGCCAGTTCGGCGACGATCTGGTCGGCGTGACGCAGGTTCTCCCACGCCGTCGACCAGTTCTGCTCGCCGAGGGCGCCGGCGGCGCGTTCGAGGTCGAGCACGAGACGGTCGTAGAGCATGGTGAGCAGGCGGGCGGGCGAGGCGGAGAGCACCGCATCCCGGTTGTACTGGGAGAGCTTGGCGGCGGCGCCGTTCAGAAGGCTCATGACGAACTCGTCGAGAGAGAGGCGAGCTGGCCGGTCAGCCACGACGACTGGGACTGCAGCTTCTGCAGGTTAACTTCGAGGGTGGCATACGTCTTCTCCAGGGATGCGCGGCGGTCGGACAGCCGCAGATCCCAATCGCTGATCTGGCCGTTCAAACCCTTGACGGTCTTCTGCTCGCCCGCGATCTTGGTCGTGATGGTGCCGTCGTACTTGTCGCTGACCATGCCGGCGGCGTCGGCGACCCGGCCCGCGATGGCCTGCAACGCGGCCTTGGTCTTGTCCGGGTCGGCGGCGAGCGCGGCCGCGAACTTGTCCTTGTCGAGCGAGATGGACCCATCGCTCGCCACGACGATGCCGTAGGTCGACGGCGACACACCGTCGAGCGGGGCCTGGGCGGCAGCGGTCAGTTTCGAGGTCGCGTCGCGCACGGTCGAATCGCCGGTGAACGCCCCCGCGGTCACGACCGTTCCGCCGGTGGCGTTGGTCGTGGTCGACACGGCCTGCTTCTGGTCGATGTAGGTGAAGATGTCGTTCAGGGTGCTGACGAGCGAGCTCGCCACGGCCGCGAGCGCGGTGTCGTCGCGCGCCACGGTCAGCGTGACCGGAGTGGTGGATGCGGCGGAGACGCTCAGCGAGACGCCCGGCAGCACATCCGTGAACGTGTTGGTCGCCGAGGTGACGACCTGCGCGGCGCCGGTGCCCGCCCACAGGGTGAGTTGCGCATCCTGCGCGGCCCGCACCTGCGCAGCGCCCGGCTCGGTGAGGAGATCGGTGGCGGTTCCGGCCGTGACGTCGGCCGTGGTGCCGCGGTAGGCGGTGAACCCGCCGGCGGCTCCGGTCTTCGCGGAGGAGAGCTGCAGCCGATACAGCTGATCGCCCGTCGCCGGGTCGAGACCGGCCGCGACGCGTGTAGCGCTGACACCGACGCCGGCCTTGTTGATGGCCGCTGCGACGTCGGCGATGGACGAGCTGCTGGCCGTCACCTGCTTCATCGTTCCGTCGGCGGCGACGAACGTGAGAACGGGAGGCTGGTCGGGCCACTGGGTGAGCGGACCGCTCACTGTGACCTGCGACTGGGCGACCTTGTCGACGGTGAAGTCGATGGTCCCGTCGGTGGCCCCGACGCCCGCGGTGACGGTGACGGAGGTGGAGCTGCTGGTGGCGGTGTGCAGGTCGACGCCGGCCGGCTTCGCCGTCTTGCCGGCCGCATCCGTGAGAGCCGCGATCTTCGAGTTGAGCGCCTGCATCGCCGTGATGTAGGTGGTGGAGTCGGTGACCTTGCTCTTCAGAAGCGTCTGCGGAATCGCCTCCGCCTGCATCAGCTGGTTGATCAGGTCGGTGGTGTTGAGCCCACTGATCAGCCCGTCGACAGCCATGCCCATGCGGGTCTCCCTCCTCGGCCGGTGGTGCGGATGGCGCGCTCAGCGCGCCGGATGGTGGGGGCCGGGATGCGTTTTGGGGTTCCGCATCCCGGCCACCCGACTACTAGCGGAGCAGCTGCAGAACGCCCTGGCCCGACTGGTTCGCCTGAGCGAGCATCGCCGTGCCTGCCTGCGACAGGATGTTGGAGCGGGTGTACTTCACCATCTCCTCCGCCATGTCGGTATCGGTGATCCGCGACGACGCGGCCGACAGGTTCTCCTTGGAGACGTTCAGGCTGCGGATGGTGCTCTCGAAGCGGTTCTGAACGGCACCGAGGTTGGCGCGAGCGGTCGACACGTTCGTGATCTGGGTGTCCAGAGCAGCGATCGAGGTGAGCGCGTTGGCCGCGGTGTCGAACGTGAGCGCGCCCACCGCGGTGGCGACGGTCGCGACGTTGGCACCCGAGAGGTCGACCGCGATCTGGTCGTTGGCGGCAACGGAGCCGGCGCCCACCTGGAAGGTCAGCGTCGCGTTGGAGCCGTCGAGCAGCTTGATGCCGTTGAAGTTCGCGTCGCCCGAGATGCGGGTGAGCTCCTTCTGCAGCTGGTCGACCTCGGTCTTGATCGCCGCGCGCGAGTCGGTGTTGTTCGAGTCGTTACCTGCCTGGACAGCCAGGTCGCGCACGCGCTGCAGGATCGAGTGCACCTCGGTGAGCTGGCCTTCAGCGGTCTGCACGACGCTGATGCCGTCCTGAGCGTTGCGGGCGGCGACGGTGAGACCGCCGACCTGCGACTTCAGGCCCTCGGAGATGGCCAGACCGGCCGCGTCGTCAGCCGCACGGTTGATGCGGAGACCACTGGACAGCTTCTCGAGCGACTTCGAGAGATCGCTCTGCGTGTTGTTCAGGTTGCGGTAGGCGTTGTTGGCCGTGATGTTGGTGTTGATCTGCATACCCATGATTGCTTTCCTCCATGATTGGGTTCTTGCGCCGCCCATCCGTGGGCGACATCAATGCCTATCGGCCGTTTCTGCGTGGCCGTTAGGACGTTCTCAAGATGCGTTGCGCGCGCTCGTCGGCTGCGACGAGAGCCGGGCGACATTGGCGACCGCGTGCTGCGCGAGCCGGGCGAGGTAGGCGCTGCGGCGGGCCTGCGAGGTCTTGGCTTCGATGACCGCGGGGTCTCCCTCGTCGGCGTAGTGGGTGGCCATGCCCTCACGCATGAGACGGATGGCCTCCGACCGCTGCTGCGACACGGCCGAGTGGGTGATGCCCAGTTCGCCGGCGATCTCGGTGACGGTGCGGTCGTCGAAGTAGATCGCCTCGACGACGTAGCGCATCCGCTCCGGCAGAGCCTCGACGGCCGCCCGGATGTACGCCGTCTGCTCACCGGCGAGCAACGCCTCTTCGGGCGAGGCCGCCTCGGAGACCAAGAAGGCCTCCGTGGTCTCGTCGATGGTCGTCACGGTGCGGGATGCGTCGGAGAGCCCGGCGACGGCCGTCTCCCTGTCGACGCCCAGAGCGTTCGCGATCTCCTCGACCGTGGGCGTGCGGCCGAGGCCGGCGGTGAGGCTCTCCTGCACGGCCATGGTCTCTTTGATGCGCTTGCGGGCCGAGCGCGTCGCCCAGTCGCTCGCACGCATCTCGTCCGCGAACGCTCCGACGATCCTGGTGCGGGCGTAAGCGCCGAACGGAATGCCGAGGGTCGGGTCGAAGGCGTTGGCGGCGGTCACGAGGGCCACGGCGCCGGCCGAGGCGAGGTCGTCGCGGGAGAGGTGCGTCGCCCGCGCGCAAAGGTCGGAGACCAGGTAGCCGACGAGCGGCAGGTTCTCTACGACGAGCGTGTTGCGTTCTGTGCGGTTCACGCGAGCGACCCCTGTCTGGATTCGCCGAGCGTCCACGATTCGTCCGGAATGCGACGTCACGCGGGTGGGCTCGGGTGGTTCTGTGGATGTTCGACTGGGATCGGGTGTCGAACAGGCGCTAGGGGTCTTTCTCGGTGTTCACGGTAACAATCCCCGGCCCACGAATACTTGTATCCGGTGCCCCCACTACGGGGCTGTCCCTACCCCCAGTACCGGGGATATCAGCCCTCCTGCGAAAAGCGATAAGGACTTCAGTGATTTCACGGGCTCGGAGCCCTAACATCGTGCCCAACGGTGCCGATTGTTCCCTTCGACAGCGAGCGTTCTGCTCGTTCGAAGAACCCGAGGGGACCAGGTGCGCACTTCTACTCACGAGGAAGTTGGTAGCGACATGGCCGCGAGCGAACTGTCAGCGCAACTCTGGAAGGAACGCGAGCTGCTGGAGCTGCTGCTCTTCAAGCTCGAGGAGGAGCAGCTGCTGCTCACCGCCGGCAAGTCGCGCTGGATCTCGCACGCCACCCGCGAGGTGGAACAGGTCATGGAGCGGATGCGCTCCGTCGGCCTCGCCCGCACCGTCGAGGTCGCATCCCTCGCCGACGAGTGGGGCATCAGCCCCGACTCGACCCTCCGTGAGCTCGCCGCTGCCGCCCCCGACGGAATCTGGGCCGACATCTTCTCCTCGCACCTCACCGCCATGACCGAGCTCACCGGCCAGATCGCCGAGGTGCGCGACATCAACGAACGCCTGCTCCGCGAAGCCGCGCGCTCCACCCAGGAGACGCTGAGCGGTCTGTCCACCGGCGGCGACCCCGGCATCTACGGAGCCGGCGGCGAGAGCCGGCCCGGAACATCCGGCGCCCGATTCTTCGACACGGAAGCGTAGGTCGAACACCGAATGAGCACTTTCAGCGGCCTGAACACCGCGTACACCGGCCTCGTCGCGGCCAAGACCGGCCTCGACGTGGTCGGCCAGAACATCGCCAACGCAGGCACGGCGGGCTACACCCGCCAGCGCGTCGTGACCTCGGGCGTCACCGCACTGAGCAACGCCGGACTCTTCACCGGCGGAGTGCGCCCGGGTCAGGGCGTCAGCGTCGACGGCATCCAGCGGCTCGGGGATGCGGGCCTCGACGCCCGCGTTCGCACCACCACCGCGCTCTCCGGCTACTCCGGAACCCGCGCGACCGCTCTCGCCACCCTCGAAGCGTCGCTCAACGAGCCGGGAACCAACGGCCTCTCCACCCAGCTGCAGAAGTTTTGGAGCGCCTGGTCGGATGTCTCCAACCAGGCCGGCGAGTCCGCCCCGGCCGGCGCGCTGCTCGGGCAGGCGGCGACGCTGGTCACCCAGCTGTCGCAGGGGTACCGCGCCGTCGACGGCCAGTGGTCCGCGCTGCGCACGAGCGTCGACGGAATGGTCTCCGACCTGAACACCGCCGCCAGCGAGGTGGCCGACCTCAACGGTCGCATCCGGTCGACGCTCGCCGCGGGAGGTTCGGCGAACGAGCTCATCGACCGCCGCGACCTGCTCACCACCAGCATCGCCAACCTCTCCGGCGGCGTGGTCGTTCCGAAGCAGGACGGCACCGTGGATGTGCTCATCGGCGGCAACGCCATCGTCTCGGGCACCGACTTCAACGCCGTGCAGGCCGCGGGCTCCCGCCAGCTCGCCGACGCGACCGGCGACCCGGTGCGCCTCGAATGGGCGAAGGGACCCGGAACGGCCATCGCGATGGAGGGCGGAGCCATCTCCGGTGCCCTCTCGACGCTCGCCCCGGCTGACGCATCCGGAACCGGCGGGGTTCTCGCCGAGGCCGCCGCCAGCTACAACACGTTCGCGGTCACCCTCGCCCAGAAGGTGAACGACGTGCACCGCACCGGCGCCACCCCGTCGGGGGCGACCGGGCTCGACTTCTTCGCGATCGACGCCTCAAAGCCTGCGGCGCTCGGCATCTCGGTGGTGCCCACCGGGGTGGACCAGATCGCTGCGAGCACCCCCGGAGCCGGCGGCAAGAACGGCAGCGTCGCCGACGCCATCTCCCAGCTCGGCACCGGGCCCGGTGCGGTCGACAAGCTCTGGTCGTCTTTCGTGGTGCGCGTCGGCGTCGCCAGCAAGACAGAGAACCAGCAGTCCGATCTCGCCGACCTGGCCACGACCTCGGCCGTGAACTCGCAGCTGGCCAACTCCTCCGTCGACCTCGACGAGGAGAACATGAACCTGCTGGCCTTCCAGCACGCATACCAGGGCGCCGCCCGAGTCATGACCGCCGTCGACGAAGCTCTCGACGTACTCATCAACCACACCGGATTGGTCGGGAGGTAACCCGTGTTCACCCGCGTCACCAACGCAACGCAGGCGCTCAACGCGCAACACAACCTGCAGGCGAACCTGCAACGCCAGGCTCTGCTCTACGACCAGGCCACGAGTCGCCGGCAGCTCACCAAGCCGTCCGACGACCCCACGGCCACGGCGAGCGCCCTCGGTGTGCGCGCCGACCAGAGTGCCACCACGCAGTACGCCCGCAACGCCGACAACGGCGACGCCTGGCTCACCACGGCTGACTCGACGCTCAGTTCGGTGGAGAGCATCGTGCAGCGCGTGCGCGACCTCACCGTGCAGGGCGCCAGCGACGGATCCCTCTCCCCCGAGGCGAAGGAAGCTCTGGCGACCGAGCTCGACGGCCTCAAGCAGAGTCTGCTCTCCCTGTCGAACACGAGCCTGCTCGGACGCAACATCTTCGCGGGCAACTCGGATGCCGGCGTGGCGTTCCAGCCCGACTACAGTTTCACCGGCGCAGTCGGGAGTACAGTCGAACGCAGAATCGGCCCCGACACCACGGTGCGAGTGGATGCCGACGGTGCGGCGGTCTTCGGAACCGGCGCGTCGTCTGTCTTCGCCCTCATCGACAACATCTCGAGCGACCTGCGCTCGGGAGTCAACGTCGGGACGCGTCTTGCGCAGATCGACGACCGGATGAAGGCAATCGTGGGAGAGCACGCAGAGATCGGCGGGCGGCAGACCCGCATCGACAAGGCCAAGGACACCATCGCCGTGAGCGCCAACTCTCTCGAAGCCCAGCGTTCCAGCCTCGAAGACGTCGATCTCAGCAAAGTGCTGCTCGACCTCAAGACGCAAGACGTGAACTACCAGACCGCGATCGCCGTGACGGCCCGCGTTCTTCAGCCGACCCTGATGGATTTCCTCCGATGACCGCACTCGATTTCGTCACCCCGCCGCCCGGACTCGAGCCCCTGCGAGAGTTCGAGCTGGCCGCCGTCGACGGCGCCACCGGCCTCTACACGCTGCAGTCGCTGGAGCGCCCCGAGATCCGCATCTTCGCGATCGACGTCGCCCAGCACCTCCCGGGCTACTCCCCCGAGGTCCCCGACGACCGGGCCGCCGAGATCGGCGTCGCCACCGCCGACGACGTGCTCGCACTCGTGGTCGTGAGCCCGTCACGCGAGGGCAGCACCGTGAACCTCCTCGCCCCCGTGCTCATCAACCGCCACACCGGCGCGAGCCTCCAGCTCGTGCTCGACGACGACTTCCCCGTGCGCGCCGAGCTCGCCGCCCTCGCCGGCGTCTAGCCGCGCCGCCGCCGCCGCCGCGCTCGCGCCGCTCGCGCCGCTCAGATCGAGCGTGCCCGTTCCGGTCGAATGTGCCAGGCACAGCAGCCACACTCGACCGCACCAGCCACACTCGGTCGGATGTGCCACATTCACTGGACTGGGCATCCTCTCAGCGCGACTCGTATCGGCACACCCTCCCAATCGGGCCCATCCGTTCCGGTCGAGACTGCTCACCTCGATCGAGAGTGGCCGTTCCGACCGAGCGTGCCCCTTCAGATCGAACGTGCCCGTTCCGGTCGAATGTGCCAGGCACAGCGGCCACACTCGACCGCACCAGCCACACTCGGTCGGAGTGCCACTCTCGCCGACCGGGCATCCCACCAGCGCGACACACATCGACGCGCTCCCGCTGATCGAACGCGGCCGTTCCGGTCGGGCGTGCCCGTTCGCATCGAGGGATGCTCTTGCGATCGAACGTGCCCGATCCGGTCGAGTGTGGCTGGCAGAGCGGCCACGCTCGACCGGAGTGGCCACAGTCGGCAGAAAGTGCCACGCTCGGCAGCCGGAACAAGCTGGGACGAGCCGAAACAGGCCGCGAGCGCGCGGCGGAAGCCCCGCCTCCGCCTACTTCGCCGGTGCCGCCGCCGGCGCGCACACCGTGGAGCGCTTCAGCTCCGCTACGGCCTGCTCTTCCGACCAGGGCAGCCCGGCGACGACTTTCGCGCCCTTCTGCTTGGCCGGCGCCTTGGCCGCGATCGAGATCAACCGCTGGGCGAGCGACTGGATGAAGACTTCGCCTGAACTCGAGTTGTTGAGCGCCACCACGACGGTCAACCCTGAGACCGGGTCGCTGAACGCTGCGGACAGGTATCCGGGGATGGCGCCGACGCTTCCTCGCATCGGCCCCAGCATCGACACGCCGAGACCGTATTCGCGCCAGGCCGCACCCACCGAGATGCCGTCGACCTGCGCCTTCGCCGATTGCTTCGACAGCAGGGAGCCCGTGGCGAGCGCTTGTGAGAACGATTTGAGGTCGGAGACCGTCGAGACCGCACCGAAAGCCGTCCATCCCATCGAGGGCGAGAGAGCACTGACGTCGGTGACGGTTCCGCAGATCGCGTGCCCGGAGGCGTCGATGGCGGTGGCGTAGCCCACCGGGTGCGCACCGGTCAGTGTCAGGTCGCTGGAGGCCGGCAGGTACGTCGACGACATCCCGAGCCTGCTGAAGATGTACTTCTTGTAGAGCTCCTGCCAGCTCGACCCTGAGGCGTTCTCGAGCGCCATTCCGAGCAGGATGTAGTTGGTCGCGGCCAGGCCGAACTTCTCGCCGGGTTTGCCGACGGCCGGCGCCGCGATCCCGTCGCTCGCCAGCTCGAGCGCGGGCCACTGGCGCGTGGGGTTGTTCACGAAGATGCGGTTCAGGATGGGCCCGTAGTCACCGAGACCCGACGTGTTCTGACACAACTCGCGCAAGGTCACGCCGTCCACTCCCACGAACCCGGGAAGGTATTTGAGCACCTGGTCATCGAGCTTGACTGTGCCGTCGTCCACAAGGCCGAGAAGCACGGTACAGGTCATCGGCATGGTGTTCTCGGCGATGCGGAACGACATGTCGGGGGTGACTTTGGTGCCGCCTTTCACCGCCGTGGTGCCTTTGCCGGCCACCCAGCTACCCGCCCACGGCGCCCACACGCCCACCATCGCTGCCGACGACCCCGACTGGGTCATCGCATCCGTGACCGCGGCGTCGAGTCTGCCCTTGACGTCGGCCGAGAAGCTCCCCGCCACCTGATCCGGCAGCTTGGTGCCGGCATTCGCGTAAGGCGTGCAGCCGGTGAGGATGAGTGCGATCACGCTCGCCAGAACGGCGACGGTCGCCCGCCTCTTTCCGCCTGCCCGTTGTCGCATGAAGCCATCCCCCGATGGTCGTGGTGCCCTGTTCAAGGATTCTAACCGCTGCCCCGGGCGCACCTCGTCACCCTTACGATCGAGATCATGCAGAACTTCAGCCCCGAGATCATCGATGCCGTGCTGCGGCACATGAACACCGATCACCGCGACGACAACCTGGTGATCGTGCGTGCGAACGGCGCTCCGGATGCGACCGACGCCACCATGACCGCGCTCGACTCGGTGGGCGGTGTCTGGGCGGTGCGCTCGGGCGCCGAGGATTCGGAGCTGAAGGTCGAGTGGCCGATCCCGGTGGCCGAGCGCGCCGACATCCGCAAAGCGGTCGTCGTTCTCTACCGCACAGCCTGCAGACAGCTGGGTGTCGAGCCACGCACAGACTGAGGCCGCGTTCAATGGCCTTCCCATCCAATCCGATGCGGGCCATCCTCCGAATTATCTGATGAACACGACGACCGTCGCGCTCATCCACTAGGAGGGAACCTGCCATGAGCACTTCACCGAATCGCCTGGTCGCCACGATATTCGGCGCCGTCTACATCCTCGTCGGCCTGCTGGGCTTCGCTGTCACCGGTGGGGTCGGCTTCGTCGCCACGAAGGGTGGCCTGCTCCTCGGAATCTTCGAGGTCAACCCGCTGCACAACATCGCGCACCTGCTGATCGGCGCCGCACTGCTGATCGCCGGCCTCACCCGCGTCGCCGCGGCCAAGGCGACGAACACCACCGTCGGCGCCGTGTACCTGCTGCTCGGCATCGTCGGGTTCTTCCTGGTCGGCACGGGCGCGAACATCCTCGCACTCAACACGCCCGACCACTTCCTGCACCTCGTGAGCGCCATCGTGCTGCTCGGTGTCGGCCTCGGCGCAGACCGCACGGTTCGCGCCAAGTCCGCCGTCGCCTAGCCACCTGACCACCACGGCGAGCCGGAGGAACAACACCATGCTGGGGACATCCCTGGGGGCGCCCGTAGCCGCGACCGACGTCGCACGAGCGAAGTCGTTGCCGACGACGTCGATCGTGCCGCCGGCCGCGCGGGCCTGGCTCGCCGTGGCGGCACTCGGCGCGGCGCTGTTGCACGCAGCTCTCGCGGCGAGCGCCCCTCTCCCGGCCCTGATCGTCTTGCTGGCGATCGGGGCCGCGGAGCTGGCCTGGGCCGCCGCGACCCTCGCCCGCGATCAGCCGCCGGCGCTCAAGGCTTCGCTGTTTCTCGCCCTGGTGCCCGTCGGCGCCTGGGCGGCGATCGCAACCGTCGGCGCCACAACCGAGGCAGGAACGGTTCTGGCACTCCCACCGCTCCCTCTGGGTGTGGCCTCGCTCCTCGACGTCGCGATCTCACTCACGGTCGCGGTGCTGCTGCGCCGCAACCGGCCCGCACCGCAGAACACCGGCGCCGGGCGGTTCGTGCTCTCTCTGGCCCTGAGCGCAGCCGTGGTGTGCGGCGTGACGATCCCGGCCCTCGGAGTGACGGATGCAGGGGTCGCCGCCGTCGATGTGCACCTGCAGCACGGCGGTCACCACTGATCCTCAGGCCGATGCTTTCCCGGTCGCCGGCGGGGGTTCGCTTTTTCACGCCGCTCCCCTATGCTGAGGTGAACCGAACTTAGGCAAGCCTTACCTCATCGACCTCAGGAGCATCGTGGCCGACATCATCCCCTTCTCGCAAGCTCTGCGCGAACGAACCCGCACCGACCACGGATCGAGCGAGGGTGCCGAGTTCATGCAAGACCTGATGAGCGGCAAGGGAACCCGCGACGACTACATCGCCCTCGTCGCGCAGCACTATTTCATCTACGAGGCTCTCGAGGCCGCGGCGGCGCTCATGCGCGACAACGAGGTCGCGGCGACCTTCATCACCCCCAAGCTCACCCGGCTGCCCGCAATCGTGGCCGATCTCGAGTTTCTGCTCGGGCCGGACTGGCGCGACCTGGTCACCCCGTTGCCCACCACCGTGCGCTACGTCGACCGCATCCGCACGGTCGGCGCCACGTGGCCCGGCGGGTTCATCGCTCACCACTACACGCGGTACCTCGGCGACCTGTCGGGCGGCCAGATCATCCGCACACTCATGCAGCGACAGTTCGGCTTCGAGACCAACGGGGTCGGGTTCTACCTGTTCGCCGAAATCGCGAAACCCCGCGAGTTCAAAGACGTCTACCGGGCGCAGCTCGACGCCGTCGACTGGTCGGAAGCCGAGCGCGAGCGCGTGATCGACGAGGTCATCCTCGCCTACCGTTTCAACACCGAGCTCTTCGAAGACCTCGCCCTGGCGAAGGCCGCCGCCTGACAGCTGCCGACCTCAGGCCGTGCGGGCGCTGAGGGCGAAGGATGCCCGCCCGAAGCGCACGACCGACCCCGGCTCGACCTCGTGACGCGTCTTCGGATCGCACGCGTACGCACCGTCGCCGGGATATTCGATCGTGGTGCCGTTCGCCGAGCCGAGGTCCATCACCCAGAAGATTCGGTCGTACTGACCGAACGCGAGATGAGCGCGGGAGACCGATTTCGTGTCGTCGTCGACGGTGATGAGCTGGATGTGCGCCGGATCGTCGAACTCGGTTCCCGGCGTGTGCACCGACGGGATGCGCCCCACCACGCCCTCACCGCTCGTCTCGATCCGCCGGCCGTCGCTGAAGTCCAGCACGAAGGTCTGCGCCATCTGTTCTCCGATCGATCGATTCAGCTTTGCCGTGCCTGCACGCGCATGAAGCGCTCCACATCCGGGTCGACCATGATGTCGCTCGGCCGGAGAGGACGCGTGAGATAGAGCCCAGCGAGCGACGTGATCCGGCTGAGCGCCACATACGTCTGCCCCGGGCTGAACGCGCGATGGCCCAGGTCGACGATCGCGGAATCGTAGGTCTTACCCTGCGACTTGTGGATGGTCACCGCCCAGGCGAGGCGCAGCGGAAACTGGGTGAACTCGGCGACGACGTCTTTCGTCAGCTTCTTGGTGGCAGGGGAGTATGAGTACTTGAACTTCTCCCAGATGGCCGGCTCGACCTCGTGGATCTCGCCGTCGACGTCGACGTAGACGTTGGAGTCGATGCGCGTGACGGTGCCGATCGTGCCGTTCACCCAGCGCGGGCCGTCTTGCTGGCCCGAGTCGTTGCGCAGGAACATCACCTGGGCTCCGACCTTCAGTTCCAGTTTCTCGTCTGCGGGGAAGGCCCGGCCGCCGAAGTCGCCACTGACCTCGGCCTTCGCCGTGAGGGCGCGACCGGGGAGCCGTGCAAGGGCGCTGGCGTTGATGCGGTTGACGGTGTCGTTGCGGGTGGCCAGTGTGATCGTGCCGTCTTCCGGGGCGGGCCTGGCGCCGGTCTCGTTGAGACGATCGGCGATCTCTTTCGTGACCTGCCCATGACGCACCGCATTGAGCATGTACTTGAAGTCGGCCTCGTGCTGGCGCTGCACCTCCACCAGCTCGACGATCTTCAGGTCGGCCTGCTCCCACACCTTCGCGTCGAAGAACCACATCGACCGGTAGGTGTCGGTGAAGTACGCCCGCTCCTCCGGATCGCCCGGCACCGGCGCCAGCTGGTACGGGTCGCCGAAGAGCACGACCTGCACGCCGCCGAACACCTCTTTCGGGCGCTGGCGGGCCTGCCGGAGGCTGCGGTCGATCGCATCCATGAGGTCGGCGTTGACCATCGAGATCTCGTCGATGACGAGCGTGTCGATGCTGTTCAGCACCTTGCGCAGCTCGGCGCTCTGCTCGATGTCGTGGTCGGCGATGACGCCGATCGGCAGCCGGAACAGGGAGTGCACCGTCTGCCCGCCGACGTTGAGCGCTGCCACACCCGTCGGGGCGGTGATGACCAGCGACTTGTCGGTGTTCCACGCGAGGTGGTTCAGCAACGTGGATTTTCCCGTGCCGGCACGGCCGGTGACGAACACGTGCTCGCGCGTGTGCTCGATGAGATCGAACACCGCCTGCTGCTCCGGTGTGAGGGTGAGTCGGCTCATCCGAGTCCCTTCCCTCGCGCGACCTGCCGAACTACTCTAACTCGGCCGAGGGTGCCAGGAGGCGTTCTCCACAGGCCCATAGGATGGCCTCATGGTTGGGGATGAGCAGGACGGTCGGCCGACGCATCCCCTCGGCGCTCTCTCCGAGCGCACCCGCGGTCTGCTCATCTGGTCGGGTTTTGCGGTTCTTCTGATCCTGGCCTTTCTGGCGGCGCTCGGCGCCGTTCAGCGCACCTTCTACAGCGCGGGCGGCTTCGCGACCGCCTACGTGCAGTCGCTGGCGCGCCACGACCTCTCGGCGGCCATGGGGATGCCCGGGGCCGACCCGACAGCCGCCTACCTGAAGGCCGCCGGGCTGCCCTCGAAACCGTCGCGCGAGCTGCTGCGAACGGATGTGCTGCCGAAGCTCGAGGCGGTGCGTCTGGTCTCCGACGACGACCTCGGCACCGGCGTGCACCTCGTCGAAGTGCGCGCCATCGCCGACGGCCAGCCCATCACCGCGCGTTTCAGCCTGAAGCAGACCGGCTCGGTGCTCGGCATCCTGCCGACCTGGCGGTTCGCCCAGACGCCTCTCACCGTCGCTCACGTGACGGTCGAGCACGCGGACACCTTCACTCTCGCGGGCCACACGCTCGAGCCGCGGGCCGCTCGGCCCCAGCCGGCGGACGCCTTCACTGTGAGCGCCGACTACCTCGTGTTCGCCCCGGGCATCTACCGTCTCGGTCACGACGCCCCCCTCACCAAGGCGGACGACGTCACCCTCACCGCATCTGCACCCGGGCGCGCCGTCGAGGTGAACGTGGTGGCGACCCCGACCGCCGCCTTCGCCTCGAAGATCGAAAAGCAGCTCGACTCCTATCTCGACACCTGCGCCGAACAGCGGGTGCTTCAGCCGGCCGGATGCCCGTTCGGCGTCACCATCGACGACCGGGTGCAGGGCGAGCCCGCCTGGAAGATCGCGAGCTACCCGCCGGTGACCATCGTGGCTGGGGAGACCGGCTGGACCATGCCGGCGGCCGACGGCGCCGCCCACCTGTCGGTGACCGTGCAATCCCTGTTCGACGGCACGGTCGAGCAGCGGGAGAGCGACGAGCCGTTCGCCGTCTCGCTGTCGAAGATCGTCGTGCGCCCCGACGGCGCCCTCGACATCACTGTCGCGGACTGAGCCGGCCGAGCGGGACGGCGCCCGGCACGGCGCCACGGCACACGGCGCCGTGCTCAGCGCGAGCCGGCTCCGTCGCGCTGCGCGAGCTTCGCGAGCCGTTCGTTGTAGGCGTTGAGCTCCGCCTCACCGGTGCGGTCGGCGTTGCGGTCGCTGCGTTTCGTCTCGCGGTCGTCGTTGCGGCTCCACTGGATCGCGACGACGATGGCGAGGATCACCGTCGGAATCTCGCCGACGCTCCAGGCGATGCCCCCTCCCGTCTGCTGGTCCACGGTCGGCGTGGCGCCCCAGACGCGCCCCATCGCGCCGAACCAGTCGGCGAGCAGCAGACCCTGGTTGGTCATGATGGAGAGGCCGAAGAACGCGTGGAACGCCATCGTGCCGAGCAGCAGCAGGAGCCGGAACGGGTAGGCGAGCCGGTACTTGACCGGGTCGATGCCAATGAGCGACTGAACGAAGAGGTACCCGGTGATGAGGAAGTGGGTGACCATCCACTCGTGACCGATGTGGTCGGTCGTCGCCCAGCGGAACAGCGGCGTGTAGTAGAAGAGCCACAGCGAGCCGGCGAAGAGCAGCGCCGCCACGATCGGGTTCGAGATGACGCCGGCGAAGCGCGAGTGCACGGCCAGCAGAATCCATTCGCGGCCGCCGCGGGAGCCGTCGGTTCGCTTGCGGATCGCGCGTGCGGCCAAGGTCACCGGCGCGCCCGGAACGAGCAGCAGCGGAACCATCATCGTGAGCACCATGTGCGCGAGCATGTGCTGCGAGAACAGGTACTTCTCGTAGACGTTGATGCCACCCGACGTGATGTAGAACAGCAGCACGAGCCCGGCCACCCACAGGATGGTGCGGTGGATGGGCCACTTGTCGCCGCGCTTGCGCAGACGGTGAACGCCGGCCAGGTAGAAGAAGAGCGCGAACGCGCATCCGAGAACCCACAGCAGGTCGAAGTTCCAGCTCAGGAACATGCGGTCGAACGTGAGCTCGGGAGGAAGCTTCTGGCCGGTGAGGATCTCCGCAGGCGTCGGAGTGGCACCCAGTTGTTCGGCCACCGGCGTGGCGGTGCGGGCGAGGGCGGCGGCGACCCCGGAGGCAACCCCCATGAAGCCGAGCTCGGCGGTCACCAGCCACCAGAACGCGGTTCGGTTTTGGCTGGTCTTCAGCCGGCCGATCAGGTAGCGGCGCTGCAGCACACCGAACAGGCCGAGCGCGCCGAGAGCTGCGACCTTGACGAGCACGAGTATTCCGTACGGTGTCGCCAACTGCGCGAGCGTTCCGACGCGCAGCTCGGCGTTCACGTATCCCGAAGCTGCCACGACGATGAAGGAGATCAGCGCGATCGACGAATAGCGCTCGAGAACGACGACCAGCCGCTGACCGTCGAGGGCCTTGCGCAGGATCACGAGAGTGAGCAGACCGCCCAGCCAGAGCGCGGCGAAAAGAACGTGAAGGCCGAACGAGGTGACAGCGGCGTCGTGGCCGGCGGCGTCGGCGCTGTGCCCCTGCTGAGCCATGGGGACGATGGATGCGATGGCCAGCGCGGCGACGAACACCAGCGCGGTCTGGTTGCGCACGGCGAAGCAGAGCACCGTGACCGCTGCCGCGATGAGCGTGATGCCGAGCCAGGCCTGACCGATGGACACGCTGGTGATGAAGGAGCTCAGGCCGTTGGTGAATGTCTCGTCGAACGAGAGGGGCACGTTGGAGACGCTGACGAAGGTGAACAGACCGGTGACCGCGCTAGCGACCGTCATCACCGCGGCCGCGCCGGCGGCGAAGTCGAGCGCCTTGCCGTACTCCTCACGATCAGGCGTGAAGGCGAAGCATGCCAGCACCAGGCTGCCGATCACGCCGGCGACGCTGAGGTTCACGATCAGTGTCGACGCCGGCAGGCCCCAGCGCACAAGAGCACCGGGATCGGCGAGCAGTGGCGCCGCCGCGCCGCCACCGAAGGCCAGCGCTGCGATCATCGCGAGAACGGCGACGATGAGCAGCACGGCGGGGCCGGCTACGCGGACGATTCGGGGCACCAGCCAAGCCTACGCGGGGCGCGCTGGGAGGCCGCACACAGCGGAAGGGGGGAACGACGAAGGGGACACCGCCGACGGCGATGTCCCCTTCTGAAGCAGGTGAGACTACTTGACGGCAGCCTTGAGCTTCGAGCCGGCGGTCAGCTTGACGCGGTGGCCGGCCGGGATCTTGATCTCGGCGCCGGTCTGCGGGTTGCGGCCCGTGCGAGCGGCGGTCTCGGTGCGCTCGGCGGCGAGCCAGCCCGGGATGGTGACCTTGCCGCCGTTGGCGACGGTGTCCGCGACGGTGGCGAAGAAAGCGTCGAGCACGCCACCGACGGCAGCCTGGCTCTGACCCGACGACGCGGCGATAGCGGCAACGAGCTCGGTCTTGTTCAGCGACTTGTCAGCCATTGAGTGTCCTCCTCGGACCTTGTGCTGTTTCTACAGCTTTTCTGTGGAACGGTTGAGGCCACGCGGGCCGTAACGTCTGGTCGGTTTGACCGCCTTGAATGTATCAGAAACCCGCGGAAACACGCGGATTCCCGCATCATTTCTGGAATTACTCAGACTCGGGCCGAATCTGTGCAGAACAGCAAAAGGGGCGCCCGGCCGTAGCCGTGCGCCCCTTCGAGAGCTTTTCGCGCTGGGTTACCAGCTCGACTTGGTGATGCCGGGCAGTTCGCCACGGTGCGCCATGTCGCGGAAACGCACGCGCGAGATGCCGAACTTGCTGAGGTTTCCGCGCGGACGGCCGTCGACCGCGTCGCGGTTGCGCACGCGGATCGGCGAAGCGTCGCGGGGGAGCTTCTGCAGGCCGACGCGAGCGGCTTCACGCGACTCGTCGGTGCCGTTCGGGTCGACGAGGGCCTTCTTGAGCTCGAGGCGCTTCGCGGCGTAGCGCTCAACGATTACCTTGCGCTGCTCGTTCTTGGCGATCTTTGACGTTTTAGCCATGTGTTTAGCGCTCCTCTCGGAAGTCGACGTGCTTGCGCACTACGGGGTCGTACTTCTTGAGCACGAGACGGTCGGGGTTGTTGCGACGGTTCTTCTTGGTCACGTAGGTGTAACCGGTGCCAGCCGTCGAACGAAGCTTGATGATCGGACGTACGTCCTGCTGCTTTGCCATTAGATCTTCTCCCCACGGGCCAGGAGGTCCTTGACCACGGACTCGATGCCACGGGCGTCGATGACCTTGATGCCCTTGGCACTCAGGGTCAGCGTCACGTTACGGCGAAGCGACGGAACGAAGTACGTCTTCTTCTGGATGTTCGGGTCGAAACGACGCTTGGTGCGCCGGTGCGAGTGCGAAATGTTGTGTCCGAAGCCGGGAACGGCTCCAGTCACCTGGCACACTGCTGCCATTGTTTTTCTCCAATACCGCGGAGCCGAATGCTCCGCCCAAGGTCACTTGTCGGCACGCTCAACACCCTTTTTCCGAGGATGGGGGTGTTTGCGTACGATCTGAATGGGAGAGGCCCACTCAGCCAAACATCAATACTACGCGACGGATGCGCATCCCGCCAAATGCCGTGCCGGGCATACGGCGCGGTCACCCGGCGGCGACGCGCGAGCAGTTCGCGCAGAGGCCGAACACGTCGACGACGTGCTGTGCCTGGGTGAAGCCGTGCGCGGCCGCGGCGGCCTGGGCCCACTGTTCGACCGCATCCGCCTCGATCTCGACGGTCAGGCCGCAGTTGCGGCAGATCAGGTGGTGATGGTGGCCCGTGGTGCACGCGCGGTAGAGGCTCTCGCCGTCGGGCGACTGCAGCGAGTCGGCGTCGCCTTCGGAGGCCAGATCGGCCAGCGCGCGGTACACGGTGGCCAGGCCGATGGGGGAGCCCGTCTCGTGCAGTGTCATGTGCAGCCCTTGCGCGCTGACGAAGCCCTCCGTCGAGGTCAACGCCTCGCGAACGGCTTCTCTCTGCCAGGTGTTCCGCTTCACGGCACCAACCTAGCCCGCCAGGCTCACGGGATGCCGTGAGCGGCGCGAACCACGGCGAGCGCCGACCAGGCGGCACACCACGTAGATCAGGAAGGAGATCGTCGTCACGTACGGGCTGATCGGCAGTGAACCGCCGAGTGCCAGCATGATTCCGCCGACCACCGAGACCAGCGCGAACCCGACGCTCCAGAGCGGCACGGCCAACGGCGACGACGAGATGCGCATCGCCGCGGCGGCCGGGGTGACGAGGAGCGACAGCACCAGCAGCGCGCCGACGATCTGCACCGAGACGGCGACAGCCAGGCCGAGCAGCACCATGAACGCGAGCGAGACGAAGCGGGTCGGCACGCCGCGGGAGGCGGCGACATCCGCATCCAGGCTGTCGAATGTGAGGGGCCGCCAGACCACGAGCAGACCGATCACGACCACGGCGCCGATCAGCAGCAGCCAGCCGAGTTGCGGGTCGTCGACCGACACGATCTGCCCCGTCAGCAGGCCGAACTTGTTGGCGCTGCGCCCCGGGTAGAGGGCGAGGAAGAGGATGCCGAGGCCCAGGCCGAACGGCATGAGCACGGCGATGATCGAGTTGCGGTCTCTGGCCTTGGCCCCGAGCAGCCCGATCAGGATCGCGGCGACCAGCGAACCGGCGAGCGAGCCGAGCACCACGTTGGCTCCGAACAGCAGGGCTGCCGCCGCACCCGCGAACGAGAGTTCGCTGATGCCGTGCACCGCGAACGCCATGTCGCGCTGCATCACGAACACCCCGATCAGCCCGCCGACGACGCCCAGCACGGCGCCCGCGAGGATCGAGTTCTTCACGAGCGCGAGCAGCTCGCCGTAGTTGGCGAAGTTGAACAACTGCGACCAGAGGTCGGGGGAGGAGGAGGCGAGATGCATGATCATGCGCGGGGCTCCTCGTGCGGCGTGCTCGCGTGATGGTGGTGGTCGTGAGTCTCCGCATCCGGGATGCCGACGACCACGATGCGGCCCCGGCTGCGGATGACGTCGACCGGAGTGCCGTAGAGGTCGGTCAGCACGTCGCTGCGCAGCACCTCGTCGGGAGCGCCCTCACGGAACCGGCCGCCGGCCAGGTAGAGCACCTTGTCGACCATTCCGAGCACGGGATTCACGTCGTGCGTCACGAAGACGACGGCGCTCCCGTGCTCCCGGCGCCTGCGGTCGATCAGCTCGCTCACACCCCGCTGGTGCTGCAGGTCGAGGGAGAGCAGCGGCTCGTCGCAGAGCAGCAACGCAGGGTCTCCGGCGAGCGCCTGGCCGACGCGCAGCCGCTGCTGCTCGCCGCCGGAGAGGGAGCCGACCGGGTCGTCGGCGTAGCGCCGGGCGCCAACGGCGTCGATGAGCCTGTCCACCTGCGCCCGGTCGGAGCGCGTCGGAACCGGAAGGCCCCAGCGATGCCCGTTGACGCCGAGCGCCACGAGATCGCGGGCGCGCATCGGGGTTCCGGCCGCGATCAGCTTCTGCTGAGGGATGTAGCCGATACGACGATCGCCGCGGCGCACCGGATGCCCGTCGAACTCGATGCTTCCGGCGTCGAGCTGCTGCTGGCCGAGGATCGTCTTCAGCAGGCTCGTCTTGCCCGAACCGTTCGGCCCGAGCACGGCCACGAACTCGCCGGCGTGCACGTCGATGCTGAGCCCGCTCCACAGGGTGCGGTCGCCGAAGCCGAGGTCGGCATCCCGCAGCCGCAACACCACGGGCCGCTCGGCCGGCGCTGGTACGCGGTCGAGCGGCTCCCGCCCTGGTGCGCTGTCTGTCACTCGCCGAGAGCCTTGGCGATCGCGTCGAGGTTGCCGCTCATCCAGCTGATGTAGTCCTTGCCGCTCGGGAGAGTCTCCGTCACCGGCACCACCGCGACGCCGGAACTCTTGGCGGCGGAGAGCACCTTCTCGGTCTCCGGGCCGCTGGTCTGCTCATTGTAGGCGAGCAGCTTCACGCCGCCGGAGGCGAACAGGTCGATGGTCTGCTTGAGCACGGCGGGGGACACATCCGTGCCCTCCTCGATGGCCTCGCTGAAGGCGTTCGGCGTCTTGTTCTCGAGACCGATCGCCTCGAGCATGAAGAGCGGAACCGGCTCGGTGATGGCTGCGCCCTCGCCCGCGTACTTCTGCTTGAGGTCGGCTTCGCGCCCTTGGAGCTTCGTCAGCTCACCGAGAAAGGCGTCACCATTGGCTTTGAACGTCGCCGCCTGTCCGGAGTCGGCCTTCGAGAGCGCGTCGACCAGTTCGCCGGTCAGTTTGCCGATGGTCGGCAGGTCGTACCAGACGTGCTCGTTCAGCTCGCCGCCGCTCTGAGCCTTCTTGCCCGAGATGTCGACGACGTTCAGCACGGCGGCTTTGCTCTTCGCAGACTTCAGCATGGTGTCCATGAAGTCGTCGTAGCCGCCGCCGTTCTCGATCACGATGTCGGCTTTCGAGATCGCCAGCTGGTTCTGGGCGCTCGCCTCGAACGAGTGGGGATCCTGGTCGGGATTGTCCATGATCGAGGTGACGGTCACGGCGTCGCCGGCGACGGTTTTGGCGATGTCACCGTAGACGTTTGTGCTCGCGACGACGGAGAGCCCGTCGGTCGAGGATGCGGGGGAGCCGGCGGCGTCGGCCGAACATCCGGTGAGCGCCAGCGCCGCAGCGGCGGAGAGGGCGAGGAGCGAGACGAGGTATCGCGTCTTCATACAGGGGGCCTGTCTAAGTCGGGAAGTGTCGGCCCAAGATGGGCACGAGTACGACCATACGGCTTATTGATAATGATTGTCAAAACCGCGAACTACCGGCGAGGGGCAACTCGTTGTGGCCGGGGCGGGCCGCTAGCCCGCAACAACCCGCCCCTCGCCGACGACACAGGCGAACCGGTAACGGAGAGAGCACCGGTGGTCAGTCGAACCGCACGAAGGCGCGGAGCATTCCGCCGTGCGCTTCACGCGTGTCGCCGAAGCCGAGCGACTCGTAGAACGCCTTCTGGCCGGGCTCGTCGTCGGTGAGGAGCACCTTCTGGCGAACGCCGGGATACTCGTCGAGCAGCGCGGTGACGAGCCGGCGGCCGAGGCCGGTGCGCTGCGCGTCGGGGGCGACGAGCACATCCTGCAGGTAGAGGATGCTCGCCCCGTCCGTCACGACCCGGGCCAGCCCGACCAGCCGCCCGCCGTCACGCGCCGTCGCCAGCGCGGTCGACCCGGCCAGCGCTCGGAGCAGTTGGTCCGCATCCTTCGTGTACGCGCTCCACCCCACCGATTCGTACAGCGCGATGACCTCGTCGTGGCCGAGCGACTGAGGCGACTGCAGCGAGATCTCGGTCATCCGTCCAGCCTATGCGCGTGCCGCGGCGCGGTGCACAATGAACCATGGCCGAGGCGGTGAGGCGGAGACGGGGCGCTTGGCGCACACCCGAACTGCGCGACGACGGCCGCGAGCCGCACCGCGTCGGCTGGCTGGAGCTCTTCTTCGACCTCGTCTTCGTGGTCATCGTGGCCGTGCTCGCCGCAGACCTCGACGAGACCCACGACCTGCTGGCCTTCTCCCTCCAGTTCTTCGCCGTCTTCTGGGTGTGGAACGCCTTCACCTACTACACCGAGCGTTTCGAGTCCGACGGCATCGAGGGCCGGCTCTTCACCTTCGTGGGGATCGTCGCCGTGGCTGGACTCGCGGTCTGGGGTCACGACGGCCTGGGGACGAACTACATCGGGTTCGCGTCGTCATACCTGCTGGCTCGCGTGCTCAACATCGCGCTCTGGCTGCGAGCCGGCTATTACGTTTCCCGGTTCCGCCGGGCGTCGCTCGGCTTTCTGGGCGGCTTCCTCGTCGCCGCTGCTCTCCTCATCGTCAGCTTCTTCGTTCCGGCGGAGACCCGGTTGACGCTCTGGGCGGCCGCGGTGCTCGTCGAGATCGTGACCCCGGCGATCACGGGCAGGCTCCAGGTCGGCCTCCCACCCATCACGGAAGACAAGTTTCCGGAACGGTTCGGCCTCTTCACCATGATCGTGCTCGGCGAGACGGTCGCCGAGATCATCCAGTCCGTCGCCACCGCCAACGCCGTCGAACGCCTCTCGGCCCTGACGATCTCCGACGCGGTTCTCGGGCTGGCGATCGGTTTTGGGATGTGGTGGGTCTACTACGACTTCATCGCCAGACGGCCCGTTCGCCCGCGCTTCTTCATCGCGCTGGGCTGGGTGTACCTGCACATGGCGATGCTGCTCGGAATCGTGGTCGTCGGCGTCGGGATCGCGCTGGCTCTGCACGCTCCGGGCGACCCGATGGAGCCCTTCCCACGGCTCCTCCTCTTCGGCGGGCTCGGCCTCACCCTCGTCACCATCGCGGCGATCGAGACGACTCTCATGCGCGCACCCGATGAGCCGACGAACGCCGTGATCAGCCCCGCCCTGAAAGCCGGCGTCGGCCTCATCATGGTCGCGCTCGCTGCGGCCGGGGCACCGCTCACCGCGACCGAAGGGTTCGTCGTGGCGTTAGCGGCGCTCGCGGTTCCGGCCACGTACGGCGCCATCGTCTGGTACCGCACGAACTGACCGCGGGCTCGGAGCCGACCCGCCTTCGCTCAGTCGAGCAGCAGCGCGGGCTCCTCGATGATCGAGGCGACGTCGGCGAGGAAGCGGGAGGCGACATCGCCATCCACCACCCGGTGGTCGAAGGATGCGCCGAGCGTCGTGACGAAGCGCGGACGCACCTCGCCGTCGACGACCCACGGCTTCTGCTTGATCGTGCCGAGGGCGACGATGCCGACCTCGCCGGGGTTCAGGATGGGCGTTCCCGTGTCCATGCCGAACACGCCGATGTTCGTGATGGTGATCGTTCCGCCCGCCATGTCGGCCGGGGGAGTCTTGCCGTCACGGGCGGTCAGCGTGAGCTGCTCGAGGGCCGCCGCCAACTGCAGCAGCGACATGTCCTGCGCCTCTTTGACGTTCGGAACGATGAGCCCTCGCGGCGTCGCGGCCGCGATGCCGAGGTTCACGTAGTGCCGCACGATGATCTCCTCGTCGGTCCACGACGAGTTCACGGTGGGGTTGCGGCGGATCGCCCAGATCATCGCCTTGGCCATGATGAGCAGCGGAGAGACCTTCACGCCGGCGAAGTCGGGGGAGTTCTTCAGACGCTTCACGAACTCCATCGTGCGGGTGGCGTCGACGTCGACGAACAGGCTGACGTGCGGAGCGCTGAACGCGCTCGACACCATCGCGTTCGCGATCGCCTTGCGCACGCCCTTGACGGGGATGCGGTCTTCGCGGTCGTTCGGCCACTCCGGCGTCTGGATGTTGCGGAACACGCTGGCCTGGTTTGCCTCCCGCAGCACGTCGTCGCGAGTGACATCGCCGATGGGGCCGGTGGGCGTGACCTGGCTCAGGTCGACGCCGAGGTCTTTCGCGAGCTTGCGGATGGGCGGCTTCGCGATCACCGGGATGTTCGGCACCACGGCGACCTCGTGGCGCACCGTCAGCGGCGCGGGGGTCGGTGTCGCGGGGGCAGCGGCCGGCGCGGGGGCCGGCGCCGTGGCGGGGGGCCCGACCGGCGCGGCGGCAACCGCGGAAGACGCGGGGGCGGCAGCAGCCGGGGCAGCGTTCGTGCCCGGGTGGGTCACACGCCGACGGCGGCTCGTGCCATGACCGCTGGCACCGTAGCCCACGAGCGGCGCGTTCTCGGCGGCGGGAACCGCATCCGTTTCGTGCGACACGCTCGCCGCCGTGTCCTCCGCCGCCTGCTCCACCTCGCTGACGGGCTCGGGCGCCGGCGGGGCTGCGTCGTCGCCGGCGTTCGACACGGTGATGATGGGCGTTCCGACGTCGACGGTCTGGCCCTCCGAGACGAGGAGTTCGCCGACCACACCTTCGAACGGCGATGGCAGCTCGACGAGCGACTTGGCCGTCTCGATCTCGACCAGCACCTGGTTGACAGCCACCGCATCCCCAGGGCCGACCTTCCAGGAGACGATCTCGGCCTCGGTCAGGCCTTCGCCCACGTCGGGGAGGAGGAATTTGGAATCGCTCATGGTGCTACTTCTTTCGGTACGGGTGAAGTCGAGATCAGTAGGAGAGGCTGCGGTCGACGGCCTCGAGCACGCGGTCGGCGTCGGGGAGGTACATCCCCTCGACCTTCGACGGCGGGTACGGCGTGTCGAATCCGGACACCCGGATGACCGGGGCCTCCAGGGAGTAGAACGCTCGCTCGGCGACGGTCGCGGCGATCTCGGAGCCGACACTCGCGTTGCCCGCCGCCTCCTGCACGACGACGAGACGCCCGGTCTTGCGCACGGAGTCGAGCACCGGCGCGTAGTCGATCGGTGAGATGGACCGCAGGTCGATCACTTCGAGGCTCTTGCCCTCTTCGGCGGCCAGGTCGGCCGCGTGCAGCAGGGTCGAGACCATGGCGCCGTGGGCGACGACCGTCACATCCGTGCCGGCCCGCGCGACCCGCGCCGAGTGCAGCGGTGAGGCGTTCTCGGCCAGGTTGATCTCGCTCTTCACGAAGTACCGGCTCTTGGGCTCGAAGAACAGCACCGGGTCGTCGGAGGCGATGGCCTCCTGGATCATCCAGTAGGCGTCGTGCGAGTTGCTCGGGCTGACCACGCGCAAACCGGGAGTGTGCGCGAAGTACGCCTCCGGGCTCTCCGAGTGGTGCTCGATCGAGCCGATGTGGCCGCCGTACGGCACCCGGATCACGATGGGCATCGTGACAGTGCCCTCGTGCCGGTTGCGCATCCGGGAGAGCTGGGTGGTGATCTGGTCGAACGCGGGGAAGATGAAGCCGTCGAACTGGATCTCGCACACCGGCCGGTAGCCGCGCATCGCGAGCCCGATCGCCGTTCCGAGGATGCCGGATTCCGCCAGGGGCGTGTCGAGCACGCGCTGGGGCCCGAACTCGGCGTGCAACCCCTCGGTCACCCGGTAGACGCCGCCGAGCGGGCCGATGTCCTCGCCCATCAGCAGCACCTTGGGATCGTTGGCGAGGGCGTCGTGCAGACCCTTGTTGATGGCCTTGCCGAGCGGCATCGAGACGATGGGGTTCGCGGGCGCGGCGGGCTCCGCCGGCGGGGCGGGCACAGCGGCCGCGGGCTCGCCCTCGGTCCCGCTCGGTTCGACGGCGTCTGGCTCGGCCTGGCCGGGCTCGGCGTCGTTCGCCTCGGCGGCCGCCTCTTCTTCGAACTCGCTCTTGGGAACGTCGCCGGTCAGCGCATCCGGGTCGGCGTCGACGGTGAACGCGGCGGTGATGTCGGTCGCGGGCTCGTCGTCGACGACCACCGCGTCTTCGACCACGATCTCGTCTTCAGCGGCGGCGGGCTCGTCGATCAGTTCGGCCTCGTGCACCTCGATGGCTTCGTCGTCGTGCGCCGGGCGATCGTCGATCACGGGAAAACGGTGGTCCAGGTCGCTCATGCGCGCTCCTCGTCGAAGGACGCCTCATACCGCTGCGCCCACTCCTTCTGCTCCGCGACGAGCGGATGCGGTTCCGCATACACGTGGTCGAAGATGATGTCCATGGGCGGCGGCGTGACCTCGAGCAGTCGCCGACGGGCGTCGGCGGCGAGGTCGGCCGCTTCTTCGTCGACCGAGGAGAAGAACGACTCACCAACGCCGAGGTCGGCCAGGTAGGCGCGGTAGCGGGCGATCGGGTCGCGCGCTATCCACGACTGCAGTTCTTCCTCGGTGCGGTACTTGGTCGGGTCGTCGGCCGTCGTGTGGGCTCCCACCCGGTAGGTCATGGCCTCGATGAGGGCAGGGCCCTCGCCCGCGCGCGCCTCGTCGAGCCACTTGGCTGTCACCGCGTAGCACGCGAGAACGTCGTTGCCGTCGACGCGTGTGCCGGGGATGCCGAAGCCGCTGCCGCGCAGGTACAACGGTGTGCGCGACTGACGCTCGACCGGAACCGAGATCGCCCACTGGTTGTTCTGCAGGAAGAAGACCTGCGGTGTGCGGTAGCTCGCCGCGAAGACGAGGGCTTCGCTCACATCGCCCTGCGACGAGGCGCCGTCACCGAAATAGACGATCACCGCCTCGTCTTTGTCCGGGTCTCCGGTGCCGGCCTTGCCGTCGAGCTGGATGCCCATGGCATACCCGGTGGAGTGCAGGCTCTGCGTTCCGAGCACCAGGGAGTAGAGGTGGAAGTTGCCGTTCTCGGCGGGGTTCCAGCCGCCCAGGGTCACACCGCGGAGCATCCGGAGGATGTCGACCGGGTCGAGACCGCGGATCATGCCGACGACGTGCTCGCGGTAGGACGGGAAGATGTGGTCCTGCGGGCGCGCGGCGTAGGCCGAGCCGACCTGCGCGGCCTCCTGGCCGTGGCTCGGCACCCACAGCGCGAGCTGGCCCTGCCGCTGAAGGTTGGCGGACTCGTGGTCGAACCGCCGCACCACGACCATGTCGCGGTAGAACCGGCGGTAGTCGCTCTCGGTGAGACGCTCGAGGTAGGGGAGGTATTCCGCCGCCGGATCGCTCGGCTGAAAACGGCCATCGGCCGTCAGGAGCTGAACGGTGTCGGTCGGGCGCTGGGTATCGTTCGTGGCAGCCACCGTACTAACCTAACCGCTTGGCGGGGTGCCCATTTGGTAGGTTCCGCACAATATCCCCGGCGACTTCAAGGAGTTTCTCCACAGATTCTTCCTCGCCAACGCTGACTCGGATTCCCTCAGGGGCGAATGCGCGAACGGTCAGCCCGGCGTCGAAGAACGCGTCGTTGGCCGCGGCGGTGTGCTCGCCCGTCGCCAGCCAGACGAAATTGCCCTGCGCCTGCGGGAGGTTCCAGCCCTGCGCGATCAGCGCATCCCGAAGCCTGTCCCGGCGCATCGCGATGCGGGCCACGCGCTCCATGAGCTCTTCCTCCGCGTCGATCGAGGCCAGAGCGGCCGCCCGGGCCACGTCGGTGACGGAGAGCGGGATGGCGGCCGACCGTGCCGCGTTCAGCACGGCCACCGGGCCGACCGCGTAGCCGACCCGCACCGCCGCGAGGCCGTATGCCTTCGAGAACGTTCGCAGCACGACGAGGTTCGGGTAGCGCTTCAGCAGTGGGATGCCGTCGACCGACGCGTCGTCAGTGACGAACTCGTAGTAGGCCTCGTCGAGCAGCACCAGCAGCGAGGAGGGCACGGACGCCATGAACGCTTCGAACTCCGCGGCCGTCACGATCGCGCCGGTGGGGTTGTTCGGGGTGCACACGATCACGACCCTGGTGCGATCGGTGATCGCCGACGCCATCGCGTCGAGGTCGTGGCCGCCGTCTGCCCGGTTCGGCACCTGCACGCTCGTCGCGCCCGTCACGGTCACGAGCCCGGGGTAGGCCTCGAACGAGCGCCACGAGTAGACGACCTCGTCGCCGACGCCGGCCGCCGCCGAGATGAGCTGGGCGAGCAGGGAAACGGATCCGTTGCCCAGGTGCACCTGATCGGCGGAGACCCCGTGCCGCTCGGCCAGACGCTCCCGCAGATCGAGCCCTCCGGCGTTCGGATACCGGTTGAGCTCACCGAGCACCGCGGTCATCGCCTCCACCACACCCGGCAGGGGCGGGAAAGGGTTCTCGTTGCTCGACAGCTTGAAGCCGTCGGCCGGCGCGGCTCTGCCCTGCTTGTAGGCGGGAACCGCCACGATCTCAGGGCGCAGTTTCACGCCGCCTGCATCCTCGGTATTCACAGACCCAACCTACCGGCGGGTGCATTCCTCCGGGAGAATTCCTTCCCTTCTTTAGCCCTCCGCCGTCGACGGACGCGATGTTACGGCCACCACGAGCGGGGCGCGGAAGAGGTGGGGGCTCGCACCTGGTCGCTCCTCCAGTACTCCGAGTTCAATGAGTCGCGCTACTGCAGTCTTCACGGCTGGGTAGGTCTTACCCGTCTGGCTGACGAGGAAGGGGATCGTCACGTACGGGCTTCCGATGAGCACGTCGGCGATATCCCTGACCACGCCCCGAGTCCCGCTCTCCGTGATGATCGCGTGATAGTGAGCCTGGACTTCAAGTAGTTCGGACATGCGGGAAGCGGTGTCGCGTGCAGATGACTCGATCCCTCGCGCGAAGAAGTCGATCCACGAGTCCCAGTCCCCCGAAGCGCTCACTTCCGACAGGAGATCTTGGTACTGCTCTCGACGGCGCTCGAACCAAGGCGACACGCTCAGCAGCCCCTGGCCTATGAGGCCGTCTGTGACCAGTTGCAGAACTATCAGTAGGCGACCGATTCGCCCATTTCCATCATTGAACTGATGCAGAGTCTCGAACTGGTAATGGGCCATTGCGGCCTTGACGATGGAGTTGATGCCCTCGCCCCCATCTGGACGCATCCAATCGATCAGGTCCTGGACGCTTGCATGCAACGTCGTACCAGTCGGAGCGGGGATGAACCTTGCGTCATAGACGCTGCCGCCGCGCGAACCGATTACGACCTGAATCTTTCGAATTCGGCCGGCTTCCTCGGTATCTGCGGCTGTTCCGCTCACCAAGAGTTGGTGAAGCTCGCCCAAAAGGCCGATCGTCAAGGTTCTTCCCGAATCGATCCAGTCGAACGCCCGCTCCGCAGCGACGATGTAGTTGATGACTTCGCGCAGGGCAGAAGAACGTGAGTGCGAGTCGATGAGATCTGCAGCCATGACCTCTTCGATAGGTGCATATGTTCCTTCCAGCGCCGAGGTGCTCTGCGCCTCGCGTTGCAGGGTGGGGCGGCGAAGAAGAGCTGGATTGGGTACAAGCCGGGCACCTTGTTCGAGTCGTCCGAGCGCATGACTGGCCATTGCAATTGCGTTCCATGTACGGCTGGAGAGATCGGGTTGCCCTCCGAGTGGATACGCAGCAAACGCGAAATGTTCGAATTGCTTTCGGGTGTCCAGTTTCGGCGCTGTTTCTTTAAATTACACCCGCGCAATTAAAGTTGCCATCGCTGAAGCGGGGAGCCCCTGCCATCATGGAGCCATGAGATTCCTTCTGCGGCTCATCATCAACGCCCTGGCCCTGTGGCTCACGACGCTCATCGTCGCCGGTGTGACGGTTCGGCCCTACGCCGAAGGCGAGTTCCCGACGATCCTCACGTATCTGCTGCTGGCGCTGATCTTCGGCGTGGTGAACGCGCTCGTCGGAACGGTCATCCGCATCGTGGCCTTCCCTCTCTACATTCTCACCCTCGGCCTCATCTCCTTCATCGTGAACGGGCTGCTGCTGCTGATCGTGGCGTGGATCAGCGGGGCGATGGGCTTCGGGCTCTTCATCGACGGCTTCTGGTGGGGCGTGCTCGGCGCCCTCGTGCTCGCCGTGATCGCCTGGCTGATCGGGCTCATCCTGCGCCCGCTCACCCGACGCTCCTGAGCAGCCCGGCGGATGCGGGAGAATAGCGGGGTACCCCACTCGCAAGGAGCCTCATGACCGCCCTGCCTCCCCAGCCCCTGAGCCCGCTCGACGGCCGCTACCGTTCGGCCGTGCTCGGCCTCGGCGATCACCTGTCGGAGGCCGGTCTGAACCGGGCGCGCGTGCAGGTCGAGGTCGAATGGCTCATCTACCTGACGAGCCACCGGATGTTCGGGTCGTCCCCCCTCACCGACCAGCAGGTCGATTCGCTGCGCGCTCTCGTCACCGAGTTCGGCCAGCCCGAGATCGACAGGCTCGCCGAGCTCGAGGCCACCACCAAGCACGACGTCAAGGCCGTCGAATACCTGGTTCGCGAGCGGCTGCAAGCCCTCGGACTCGACCACATCGCCGAGCTCACCCACTTCGCCGCCACGAGCGAAGACATCAACAACCTCTCTTACGCCCTCACGGTGAGCGCCGCCGTCAACGAGGTCTGGCTGCCCAAGTTCCGAGCGGTCATCGACGAACTCCGCGACCAGGCTTTCCAATACCGCGACGACGCGATGCTGGCACGCACGCACGGCCAGCCCGCCACCCCCACCACCATGGGCAAAGAGCTAGCCGTGTTCGTCTACCGGCTCGACCGCATCCGCAAGCAGATCTCGCAGAGCGAATACCTGGGCAAGTTCAGCGGCGCGACCGGCACGTTCGCGGCTCACCGGGTCGCGGATGCGGAAGCCGACTGGCCCCGCATCTCGCGCGAGTTCGTGACCAGTCTCGGGCTCGACTGGAACCCCCTCACCACCCAGATCGAATCCCACGACTGGCAGGCCGAGCTCTACAACCGCATCTCCCACGCCAATCGTGTGCTCCACAACCTCGCGACCGACATCTGGACGTACATCTCGCTGGGCTACTTCCGTCAGACGCCGGAACCCGGCGCGACGGGCTCGTCGACGATGCCGCACAAGGTGAACCCGATCCGGTTCGAGAACGCCGAAGCCAACCTCGAGCTGAGCTCTGCCGTGCTCGACTCGCTCGCCGCGACCCTGGTCACCAGCCGGCTGCAGCGCGACCTCACCGACTCGACCACTCAGCGCAACATCGGCGTCGGGCTCGGCCACTCACTGCTCGCGCTCGACAACATCCAGCGCGGCCTCGGTCAGATCGCCGTCGACCGCGACCTGCTCGCGGCAGACCTCGACGCCAACTGGGAGATTCTCGGCGAGGCGATCCAGACGGTCATCCGTGCCGAGGTCACCGCAGGGCGCTCGCAGATCACCGACCCCTACGCGATGCTCAAGGAGCTGACCCGGGGAAAGCGCGTCGACGCCGAGGGCCTCGCCGAGTTCGTGAACGGCCTCGACATCGGGGAGGCCGCGAAGCGCCGGCTGCTCGACCTCACGCCGCAGACCTACACGGGGCTGGCCTCCGACCTCCTCACCTACCTCTGACGCCTGCCGGCCAGCCTGCGAGCCCGAAGGTCAGGCGCGGGTTCAGTGAGGGGCGGGACGATCGTCGGGGTGGGCGGCGTTCTGCTCTTCGAGGTCGTGCACTTCGGCGGCATTCGGCTTGAACGCCAGCGCGAACAGCGCCATCAAGACGAGTGAGAGAATGAACGCCAGGCCGAGCGAGATACCGGCGAGAACGAACTCACGCGTCGCGATGAGCACGATGAGGCCGACGAAGACGCCGAGCGCGCCGGAGATGCCGAGCAGCTCGGCGGGCAAGAACCTGTCCCGACGGCTCGGCCCGGCAGCGCCGGCACCGGCGGTGGCCTTCTTGTCGCGCTTGCTCACGATCCACTCTCCACGTTCTGTTCTGCGGGCGTGCCGCTCGCGCTCCCTCGCAGGGAGACGCCGCCGATCGCCTGGAAGACACCGACCAGCACAGCCCACGCGCCGAAGAGCCCGATCGCCAGGATCGCATCGGAGGGGATGAGCAAGAAGATGACGGCGAGCAGCGCCGTGAGCGCACCGGTGATGATCCAGTCTCGGGATGCGGGGTGCTTCGAGCGATTGCGCAAACCGCTGTAGAGCTCGAGGAAGCCGGTGAGGGCCGCCCAGACGCTCACCACGAAGAGGTAGAGTCCGAGACCGCTGCCGGCGAGCGAGAGCGCGAGGGCACCGGCGATGACCCCGATGGCGCCCTGTACGGCGAACACGCTGCCGGTGACGCGGTCGGCGAGCATCCGCAGGCTGAGCACGGCGACCACAGCGCCGTCGATCACAGCGAAGACGCCGAAAACGATGAGCCCGAACTCGGCCGTGTGAGCGTCACGGGTGAACGTGATCACGGCCGCCGCCACGAGGGCGAGCACGGCGCGCACGACGGGTACGACCCAGTACCGTGCGTACTTCTGGGCTGGAACAGCGGGTGCCACGGCGGCGACCTCTCTCACGACAGGGAATCCGTTCCAGTTTAGTCGCGCCCTTGCTGCGCGTTTGCCGCGCGCGGACCACGCCGCTTCACTATGCTCGGCGATGTCAGACGTCGGCGCACCACGGTTCGGCAGGGGAGAAACGGATGCGGATCGGGTTCGGAATCGTGCGCGTGCTGATGGCGGCGCTCACGATCGCAGCGGTGGGGGCGCAGTTCGCGACCAGCGTGAACAACGTCGTGAACAAGAATGGCGACGTCGGCGCTTTCGTGCTGAACTTCTTCAGCTTCTTCACCATCGACTCGAACGTGCTCTACGTCGTGGTGCTGCTGATCGGCGCGGTCATCCTCTTCGCGCGCAAGGGGGACGACCCGCACTGGTTCACCGTGCTGCGTGCCGTGGCCACGACCTACATGGCTGTCACCGGCATCGTCTACAACCTCTTGCTGCGCAACATCGCACTGCCCCAGGGCACGACGGTCGAGTGGGCGAACGAGGTGCTCCACGTTGTCGGCCCGGTGTACATCCTGCTCGACTGGTTCTTCGCGCCCGGCCGCGCACCCCTCCGCAACAAGGTGTTGTGGTGGATCGTCGGGTTCCCCATCGTCTGGGCGGTGTACACCCTGATCCGTGGGCCGGTCGGCATCGATCCGGTGACCGGTGTGATGCCCTGGTACCCCTATCCCTTTCTCAACCCGGCGACCTCGGCGAACGGCTACCTCTCGGTGTCGTTCTACGTGATCCTGATCGCCGTGGTGATCTTCGGCGCGGGATTCGGCGTGGTCTGGTGGTCGCGCAGGTTCAGGCGCGCCCGCTGACCGCAGGCGTCTCCAGGTCGGAGCTCGACCAGAACACGATGCCGGCGATCGCGGCCACCACGAGCAGAAAAGCGCCGGTCGGAGTGATGGTGTCCGCGATGCGGTGCTGCGCGCACACCGCCGAGATGAAGCCGGCGATCAGTCCCGACCCGGCGATCACGGCGAACGCGAAAGACACGACGCGCTGGAAACCGCTCAGCAGCAATCCGCGGACCACAAGGGATGCGACGGCGATCAGCCACGTCACCGCGAGCATCAGAGCCAAGGCGGGCTCGAAGCCGTCACGGAGGAGCAGGCCGGGGGCCAGGTAGAGCGGCACGGTGGTGAGCAGCAGCCCGAAGCCGAGACCGGCGAAGGTCAGCATCCGCGAACGCTCGGAGCGCATCCCCGAGATCGAGGCGATCACGGTCGGCCAGGTGAGGGCGAGGGTGAACGCCACCGTCGCGAGAACCACGACGCCGACGCCCTGGACCAGGGAGAGAAGAGTGACGTTCATGATGCCATTCCACCCCATTTTCGATGCGAACGCATCGTACGACGGAGGGAGGGATGTCATCCTCCAGGCCGATTCGCCCCGGCGGAGTCAGCGGGTGGGAGCGGTCGTCGGACCGGCCGAGCCGATGCCCGCGGCGGCGAGGCGCTGTCGCACGGCGGCGATCGGGATGGCGTGGGCGACCCTGCCGTCGTCGTGCACTTGCGTGGTGGCGGCGAGGATCGAGTTCACGATCGACTCCTCGACCGCATCCATGGTCGCCAGGAACAGCGGCGAGAGGGCCGCGTCATCCGGCACCCGTCCTTCTCCCACCGAGAAGGCGATCGCGTAGTCGCCGCTGCCTTGCGCGAAATCCGCACCGGCGCCTCGCATCGCGTACACCGCGCGCCGTGCGCACCGCGCGAGCTGGCGGCTGTCGAGCGGTGCGTCCGTCGCGACGACGATCATGCACGAGTTGCCCACGGTCTCCGCGATCGGACCCGGCACGAGCTCGCTCGCCGGCATCCCGACCCCGGCGATCGAGAGCGTTCCGCTGAAGTTGGTCTGCACGACGGCGCCCACCGTGTACCGCCCGTCGCCCACGGGGACCGAACGTGAGGATGTGCCGATGCCGCCCTTGAACCCGAGCGCGACGGTTCCGGCGCCCGCTCCGACGCTGCCCTCCTCGACGGGGCCTGCGGAGGCGGCCGCCAACGCAGCCTCGACCTCCGGTTCGCCGAGCGGGCGCGAACGGATGTCGGAGAGGAACCCGTCGTTCGTCTCGCCGACCACGGGATTGAGGGTCGTCGTCTCCTCATAGCCCGGCCGGGCGAGCATGTGCCCCAGCAGCGCGTCCGCCACCCGATACACCGAGAGGGTGCTCGTCAGGAGGATCGGCGTCTCGATGGCGCCCAGCTCCTGTATCTGCGTCGCGCCGACCAGCTTCCCGTAGCCGTTTCCGACGGCAAGGCCTGCGGGCAGCCACCGTCGCGCAGCTCCGAGCTGCTCCGGAACGACCGCTGTCACGCCCGTGTGGAGCCGCCCGGTGTGCACGGTCGCGTGGCCCACGAGCACACCGGGAACGTCGGTGATCGCGTTCCGGGGGCCGCGCAGGAACGCGCCAGGGCCGACTCCGAGGTCGGCGAGGCGAACGCGAGTCTCGTCGGAATCCATGTGTGCGCCCTTCAGTCCAGCGCGACCAGGTGGTGGTCGGTCACGCGAGCGGATTCCTCGCGGGGCTTACGGCCACTGATGTCGGCCACCTGGATCGCGAACTCCTGCACCAGCGGCTCGCGCAAGCCGACCAGGTGCACTTCGCACACCAGGGCTCCACGCTCGCAGGGCACCACCCAGCGGAGGGCTGAACGATCGGAGGCAGCGACGATCCGCTCGGTGAAGGGGCCCGCATCCGCCCGAACATCGCCGACCTCGGCGAGCGCCGCGGCAAGCCTGCGCTCTCGCACCTCCTCCGGCACGTCACGCAGCACGTTGTCCGTGAGGAGGCCGGATGCGTCGGAGAGCGGCCGGCCCTCGGCGATGAGCTGGTCGATGCGCCGTGCGGCGGCCAGGGTCTCCGGCCACGGACGGACGACGGCCGCGGGAGCGTTCACCCTGGTCAGCACGTCGGCGAGCACGTCGGCGGCCACCGCTCCCGCGCCGAACGCGTCGGAGTTTCCGAAGACGATCACCCCGATGCCGGTGGCGGTCTGCCAGCGCATGTGCGACGAGAAGCCGGGGAGCCCACCGGCGTGCTGCACGATGCGGCCGAAACGCCTGTCGTGCTCGACGACGAGACCGTACCCGTAGCCGATGCCGTCGAGCTCACGGCCGGGCGGCCGCGATCCGATCGGGATCAGCGTGCGAGCGGTCTGCAGCTCGCGCCGGGACGCCGCGCTGAGCACGGCGACGTCTGCGGCGGCGTTGTCAGTTGGGGCGTCGTCGAAGGCCGATCCGAGGAAGTGCGCCCAGCGCGCGATGTCGTGCACGGTGCTGAAGAGGCTTCCGATGCAGCCGAGAGCGCCCGTGCCGACGAACGGTTCCGGCGCGAAGGTCATGCCGTCGTCGAAGGTGCGGAAGCCGGCGGCGAGGTCGGCGTCATCGCCGTAGAGGTCGGCGGATGCGCGCGTGTCGCGCAGGCCCAGCGGGTCGAGCATCCTCTCGCGCACGACATCCTCAACGGGACGCCCGGTGACCGATTCGATCGCACGGCCGAGGAGCGAGATGCCCAGGTTCGAGTACTGATATTCGGCGCCGGGGCGGGTGGCGAACTTCGGCCCTGCGGCGAGGACCGCCGCCATGTCATCACGGGAGGCCCCGAGGTGTGCGTCGCCCCAGGGGTTGTCCTCGGCGAAGCCGCTGCGATTGGAGAGAAGGGCGTCGAGCGTGAGGGAGACCGTGCCGTCGTCGAACCGGGCTGACGCCAGCTCCGGCACATACTCCGTGGCCGGAGCGTGGAGGTCGAGCTGACCTTCGTCTCGCAGCGCGAGCGCCGTCGCGGCCAGAAAGCTCTTCGACATCGACGCGATCCTGAAGATCGTCTTCTCGGTGGTGGGTCGGCCGTCGAGGCGGGGCCGGCCGTGCGCGCTCATTGCGACGACGCGACCGCGGTCGGTGACGGCGGCGATCGAGGCGGGCGCACGCCGCAAAGTCGCGTCGTCCAGTCGCGCGGCGAGCGCGTCACGGGCGTGGCCAGCGAGCGCCGCCTCCCCGATCATCGGGCCCCCGGTCGGGCAGCGGACGCGCGGGTGGCGGCCGACAGCTCCGCGAACGACCGCACTTCGTCGGCGAACCCCGTCACCAGGGCGCGGCTGGCTCGCGTGTTGTGCTCGTCGACTCGGCGCGCCTCCTCGACGAGCTCGGCCACCGGCCTGTCGTCCGGAGACGGCGAGGTCGGCTCCTTCCAGCGCAACAGGTCTTCCGCGGAGACCTCCGGGTGGAACTGCAGCCCGTAGACGCGGTCGCCCAGCCGGAAGGCCTGGTTCGCCACCGCGTCGCTCGATGCCAGCAGCACCGCGGCGGGAGGCAGCGCGGTGATCATGTCCTGGTGGTTCTCGATCATGGGTGCAGCATCGCCGAACCCGCCGATCACCGGGTCGCGGCGGCCGGCCTCGGACGTCGAGATCACGGTCGACCCGCGCTCCTTGGGACCGTAGGATGCGCGCACCTCGCCCCCGGCGACATGCGCCAGGATCTGTCCACCGAGGCAGATCCCGAGCGTCGGCAGGTCGGCCGCGATCGCCTCGCGGGCGAGCGAGCGCTCCCGCTCCAGCCACGGTGCACGCGCGTCGTCGTCGGGCATGAGGCCGCCGCCCAGCATCACGAGCCCGGCATAGCCGTCGAGGTCGGGGGGCAGCCCATCCTCGCCGACCGCGACATCCACGGCGATGCCCTTCTCCTCCAGCCACGTGCCGAGACGACGCGGCCGAGACCCTTTCGCGTTCACCACGACGAGAACGCGGGGGCCGCTCGACCGTCGCCTGTCGTCGCGGGTCGCCGTGTCCACCGCGGGCGCGAGTGCCGCGGCGCTCGGCGGCGGAGCGGAGCCATCGAGGAAGGCCAGGTGGTCGGCGTCGGAGGCTTGGAGCACGCGCAGCACGTTCTCGTTGGCGAGTGCCACGAGCTCCGGCTCCGACCAGCCGCGCCGGCGCAACTCGTCGAGCAGGTCTTGGTAACGGGAGACATCCTCCAGACCCGTCGGCATCGCGTCGGTGCCGTCGTAGTCGGCGCCGATCCCGACGGCATGCACGCCGGCGACGCTGCGGATGTGCTCGATGTGGTCGGCCACGTCGGCGATGCCGACCGGCGGCGCTTCCCCGTGCTCGCCGCCACGCACCCAGGCGTTGCGGGCGGGGGAGAGGAACGAGGGAACGAACGCCACCATCACCACTCCGCCTCCGGCGCCGATGTCGCGCAGCACGTCGTCGGGCACGTTGCGCGGGTGGTCGCACAGCGCACGCGCACACGAATGGCTCACCATGACAGGGCGCTCGCTGACCTGCAGCGCGTCGCGCATCGTCGACGGCGCCACGTGGGCCAGGTCCACGATCACACCGATGCGGTTCATCTCCCGCACCACCTCGCGCCCGAAGTCGGTCAGACCGCCGTGGCGCGCCTCGTCGGTCGCGGAGTCCGCCCACTCCGTCGTGCGCGACCAGGTGAGCGTGAGATACCGCGCTCCGAGCCGCGCGTACTGGCGCAGCACCGCGAGCGAGCCGTCGAGCTGGGCGCCGCCCTCGACCCCGATGAGCGACGCGATGCGTCCGTCGCCGATCGCGGCGCGCACGTCGTTCGCGGTGCGGGCGAACCGCAGCCGATCCGGATGCGCCTCCACCAGCCTGTGCACGAAATCGATCTGCTCGAGGGTGGCCGTCACCTGTTCGGCACCCGTCAGCACAGGGTCGACCCACACCGACCAGAACTGGCCGCCGACGCCGCCGGCCGCCAGACGCGGGAGGTCGGTGTGGAGGTCGGGCAGGGATGCGTCGATCCCGGCGGCCTGGTAGCCGTGCCGTTCGCGGCGGGCCCAGGCGATGTCGTTATGACCGTCGATGACAGGGATCATCGCTCTAGCCCTTCCGCGCGTTCAGGGCGTCGTTCATCCGATCCGTGACCGGGATGTCGACCTCCCAGGGGATGTCGTCGAGGGAGCGGACGGGGGCGGCGCCGCGCGTGCTCGAACACAACCAGATCGCATCCGCGCGGCGCAGCTCGTCGACGTCGATCCGCCGCGTCTCGACCGCTGCACCCTGATCGGCGAGCGCCGCGAACACGTCGGCCTGCGTCGTGCCGGGCAGCACGCCCAGCTCGGCCGGCGACGTCACATACACGTCGTCGATCCGGGCGATCACCGTGGAGTTGGGCCCCTCGAGCACGAACCCGTCGATGCTCGTGAAGATGACATCCTGGGCGCCTCGCCGCTCGGCCTCGCGCAGTGCCGCCAGGTTGATCGCGTAAGAGAGGGTCTTGGCGCCCTGCAGCAACCACGGCGAGGTCTGCGCCACGTCGTGCCGGTACCCGCGGTCGAGCAGCACGACAGCGATCTCGGGCGTCGCTCCACCCGGGCGGCTGTCGGGCGCGAACCCGAGCGCCCAGCCGGTCGGGCCGCCGGTTGCCGCCTCGTCACCGCGCGACATCACGAACTTCACAGCGCCGCGCGGAGTGTGGGCGCTCAGTGCCTCCGCCGCCGCGAGAACGGCGAAGCGCCACAGGTCACGGCGCGGCGCGGGCAGGTCGAGCATCGCCGCGGAGCGTTCGAACCGTTCGAGATGCGCTTCGAGCGCCTGCGGGATCCCGTGCACGACGACGACGGTCTCGAAGATGCCGTCGCCGCGCGTCGCCGACAGGTCGGTGGCGGTCAGGAGCGCGTCCTGCGGTTCGAGGCTGGTCACGCAGTCGGCCGGCTCCCCGGCGGAACCGAGGTCGAGGCGGTGAAGAGTGAGAGCGTGCACGGTGATCCTCCCGTTCAGGCGGCCGCGGCCGAGGTGTCGAGGGTGCGGGACGAATTGCGCAGCACCCAGTCCACATCCACATGGTGGCCCATGCCCGGGCCGGTCGGCACCTGTACGACGCCGTCGCGCGCGATGACGGGCGGCACGATCACGTCGCGGGCGTAGTACTTGTCCGAACCGGAGACGTCGGAGGGAAGGGTGAAGCCGGGAAGGGATGACAGCGCCACGTTGGCCGCCCGGCCCACACCGAACTCGTGCATGCCACCGCACCAGACCGGCACCCCGGCATCCCGGGCGATGTCGTGCGCACGCCGCGCTGCGGTGAGGCCGCCCATCCGGGACACCTTGATGTTCAGCACGCGACCGGCGTCGAGCGCGAGCATCGTGTGCAGGTCGGCGACATCGACGACGGACTCATCGAGACAGATCGGGGTGTCGAGCACCGACTGCAGGCGAGCGTGGGCGACGAAGTCGCGCGGCGCGAACGGCTGCTCGATCATCGTCAAGCGCTGCGCGTCGATGGCACGCATCACCGCGGTGGACTCGTCGGACTCTGGATAGGCGCCGTTCGCGTCCACATGCAGGTCGAGGTCTGGATAGGCGGCCCGCACGACCCGCACCGGTTCGACGTCCCAGCCGGGCGCGATCTTGAGCTTCACCCGACCGTATCCAGCGTCCACCTGTCGAGCGACCTGGGTGAGCAGCTCGTCCAGCGTCGGCTCGATGCCGAGCGAGACACCGGCGACCACCTCCGTGCGCGTGCCGCCGAGCGCGCTCGCGAGCGACCGGTCGCCAGCCTGCGCATACAGATCCCACGCTGCGATCGAGAAGCCCGCTTTCGCGAACTCGTGCCCCCGGATGCGCCGCCAGGTGGCCTCGAGCTCCTCGGGTGCCTCCCACGTCGCGCCGAGCACCACCGGCACGAGGTATCGTTCGGCGATCGCCCAGGCGGCGCGGGTGGTCTCCGAACCGTAGAACGGGTCGGACGGCGTCGCGATCTCGCCCCAGCCCACCAGGCCATCCGCACCCGTGGCTTCCACCAGCAGGTGGTTGAGCCCTGTCTTCCGGTGCGAGCTCGTCTCGAAGCCGTGGACGAGAGGGAGGTTCACGTCGAAGACGCGCAGCCGGTCGATCCTCATGCAGTGGGCTCCTTGTCGGATTCGGATTCGGAGTGGTGCGCGTGCACCGCGAGATAGGCGGCCGTGCCGTCGTCGATCCGTCGGCAGGCCACCAGCACGCGCCCCGCGTCGACCAGGGTCGCGATCGACCGCCGCAGCTGCACGCGCACCCGATCGTGGGAGGCGCGCTCTTCGCCATCGACGGACACGGTGGGCGATTGGGCGGGCACAGCGACCCACGCGGCATCTTGCACCGAGCCGTCGGCACGTTCGATGGTGCGGTGAACCACCTCTCCCCAGTGCGCCCGGCCGAGAGGCGGCGGGTCTGCGCGACGCAGGTCGGCGAAGGGGTCGTGGTCGCGGGTCAGGTTCCACTCGACGAGCACCCGATCGGTGCCGGGGCGGCCGTAATAGTCCTCGACGAACCCGACGCCGTCGGCGCCCAGCGACGAGAAGTTGAAGTGGGCGTTGCGCGAGAGAACAGGGTCGAACGTCCAGCGCATGGTGCGGTGCCCCCAGCCGAGCGCCACCTCGCGCTGGCGTTCCTTCAGCATCCGCCCCACGCCCTCGCCCTGGTGGGCCGCGTCGACGACGGCGGCCTGCGAGTAGTGGAAGTCGTGGCCGGATGCGTCACGGCCGGCGAACCCGTAGGCGAAGCCGATCAGCTCGCCGGCGTCAGTGCGCACCCCGACAGCAGAGCCGCCATTGCGCGCCAGCGCGCTGAGGAGGTTGGGATTCAGGGAGAACTCGGGCCGCTCGTACCCGAACACGCGGGTGTACAGCGCGGCCGCCGCGCGGAACTCGTCACCGGTGCGCAACGTCTCGGCGTGCAGCGGAGCGGTGGGAGCCTGGGGCACGATACGTTTCCTATGTTTGGCGCTTACAACTCGAGTCGCCAGGCTATCGGTCCTGTTTGCCACGAGCAAGCAATCGATATGATTCGTAAGACGGCGAGAGGATGCGACATGACACAGCCCGGGAACGGCGCGCAGCGCGACACCCTGGAACGGCTCGAACGCCTCGCGCGCATCGAGTCGCCCTCGTTCGACGCCCCCGCGAGCGAGCGCATGGCCGAAGTTCTGGCGGAGTGGTGGGATGCCGCGGGCGCGTCGGTGCGCCTCGAGCGCACCGAGGCGGGAGCCAACCTCGTCGCCGAGGTGAACGGGGTCGGCGATCCTCTGCTGCTGGTCGGGCATTCGGACACCGTGTGGCCGCACGACAGCATCGAGACCACCGTGCCGTGGTCGGTCGACGGCGACACGGTGCGCGGCCCCGGGGTCTACGACATGAAGAGCGGACTGCTCGTCATGGTGGCCGCGATCGAGCGCCTGCGAAACCGGCGGCACCGCAGCGTGCGTGCCGTGATCGTGTGCGACGAGGAGGTCGGCTCGCCCACCACACAAGCGCTGCTGCGCTCCTGCGCCCACAGTGTCGCGGGTGCGATCGGCTTCGAATCCCCGCATCCGGATGGCGCGCTCAAGGTCGGCCGGCGTGGCAGCACTCGCGTGAGACTGGCCGTTCGCGGCCGCGCCTCTCACGCGGCGCTCGACCCCGGCAGCGGCGTCTCCGCGATCGACGAACTCGTCGATCAGCTCGTTGCCGTGCGCGGCATCGTGACCGATACGGCCCTCGCTTCCGAGGTGCTCTGCAACGTCGGCACCATCAGCGGTGGCGGGCGAGCGAACGTGGTGCCCGCCGAAGCCGATGCCGAGATCGGGCTGCGGTTTCTGGATGCCGCGACCGAGGAGTCCGTGCTCGCGGCACTGCACGCACTCGCGCCCGTACGCGACGGCGCCGTGGTCGAAACACAGCTGCTCAGCCATCGACCGGCCTGGAACCCGTCGAGCGCCGACGACGAGCTTCTCGGACTCATCGCCACCGCGGGCCGAAGCGTCGAGCAGACCATCACCGGCCGGCCTGCCGCCGGCGCAGGGGACACGAACCTGCTCGGAAGCCTCGGCATCCCCACCGTCGACGGGTTCGGCCCTCGCGGCGGCGGTGCGCACGCGGTCACCGAACACGTGTCGCTCGCTTCGCTGGGCGAGCGGATCGACCTGCTCGAGGCCGTGCTGGCCGACGTCCCGGCGCCGACCGCCTGAGGGCGCGGGTGGCGTGAGGATCGGCCGTTTCACCAGCCACCGTCATCCGTCACCGCAGGCAGCGCGTGTCCGCGCGGGGTGATCAGGTAAACCGTGCGCCGGCTCCGCGACCAGGCGGCGTCGAACGCTTCGCGCGGGTAGGTGCGGAGCCCCTCTCGTCCGCCCGGGTTCGCCGGGTCGGCCACCAGCACATCCCCCCGCGAATCGAAGCCCCGGATGACCAGGAGATGCCCCGACGTGTCGTAGTCGGCGCCCAGAAGTCGCCCCGCCTCGAACGCGATGGACGCGATGAGCGGGATGCCGGCCTCCGTGAGCACGCGTGCCGACTGCAGCGACGCCAACCGGGTGACCACCGCGTCGAATCCGAACTCTCCCGCGAGGGCGGCGTTGAACGACCAGTTGCCCGTGCCGTCGAATGCCGCGTCGTAGACGGCGCGCGCCATCCATGGCACGCGAGGGTCGGCGTCGGCGGGCACCTCGGTGGGCGCCGCCGAGGGGAGCTGTGCGCCCCACGCCGTCAGCACCATGGTCAACGAGGTCGGCGAGCACCAGGCGGGTCCGCCGCCGCCGAGGTCTGGTCGACTCGGGTAGGCGCGCTGGGAGAGCGGCTGCAAGGCCGCCGCCGCACCTACCGGTTCCGCACCGCGGCGCTCGTCGGCATCCGACTCATCGCCGTCTGAGCCGCCGGGCGCGCTGAAGCTCAGCGCGGCCAGATGAAGAGGGGGAGGCACGGTCGCTTCGTGCAAACCGTCGAGCAGCGTGATGCGCAGCTGCGCCGCGTCGAACAACTCTCCCGACCGGGCCGTGAGGATGTCGGTCTGCACCGTCGGACCGTCGACTTGTGGGCCCTGGCCGTCGCTTCCCGCCGGCGGCGCAGGGCTCCGGCGCCCACCCGGTCCTCCCCAGAACGCCGCCTCCTGCCAGGGGTGCCATGTCCCGTCGAGCGTGCGAGCGCGGAGCTCGATGAGAGCGGCGGCGTCGGCTTCGAGGTTCCACGAGGCCACCGCCTGGTCGGCGCGGAATCCGGGCTCCAAGACTTCGGACGTCCAGGTGCGTCCGTCCCATCCGGAAGAGACGTCGGCGCGCACGAGCCGCGTCTGCCATGCGGCCGGCTCGGAGGCCGTGCCACCCATCGGTGTCGAGAGCACAGCGTCTCCGTCCGCAAAGGAATGATCCGATACGGATCATTTCCCATGCCCATCGAGACGTCAAGCTGCATCCGAGAATGGGCGCGGCGCGACAGAACGACGCCTGCATCGATTTATGCGGTCTGATCAGCCGAATGTCTGGATGCTCGGCGCAACCGTGCTCGTCGACCGACCGCATCCGCGACCCGAGAATCACTTGTAACTCGTTACGGTCTGATTAATATCTGGAACGAATACGTTGACCTGAACCTGTTCCATGCTGTTCCATTACTGCAACCCTCGTGGTCCTGCTCTGGACCTCGGCCGATGGAAGGACTCTCATGCGCTCCAGACACCGCAAACATCTGATCCGCGCGCTGTCATTCGTCGCGGCGGCAGCGATCATCGCCGCACCGGCCGGCGCGGCCAACGCCGCGACGCCCACCGGCGTGCACGCCGCCGACCCGTCGTCGTCCCCTTCGTCGGGCAAAGATGCCAAGACGATGCGGATCGCGACCTCCGGCTTCGTCGACAGCTTCAACCCGTGGACCTCGATCTACCTCCTCCCCACCAACCTCTTCCGCTACATGTACGAGAACCTCGTGCAGAACAGCGCCGGCGACGGTTCACCCACCAAGGGTCTCGCCGATCATTGGAAGATCGAAGACGGCGGCAAGAAGTGGGTGTACACCCTGCAAGACGGCCTCAAGTGGTCCGATGGCAAGGCCATCACCTCGGCAGACGTGAAGTTCACGTTCGACCAGATGATGACGAACCCCGACCTCGCCGTGGCGAACGGCAACTTCGTCGCCAACTTCGCGGACGTGCAGGCGCCCGACAAGAAGACCGTGATCATCGACCTGAAGGCACCCCAGGCGCCGAACCCGGGCATCGAGGTTCCGATTCTTCCCCAGCACGTCTGGGAGAAGATCTCCGACCCGGCGAAATACTCCAACGACAAGGATGTCGTGGGATCGGGGCCGTTCCTGCTCGAGAGCTACAAGGCGAACCAGTTCATCACCATGAAGGCGAACCCGACTTTCTGGCGGGGCGCCCCGAAGATCGACAAGATCCAGTACGTCTACTACACGAACTCGGATGCCCAGGTGCAGGCCCTGCGCTCCGGTGACGTCGACTTCGTGACCGGCCTCACGCCCACGCAGTTCCAGGCGCTGAAGGGCGCCGAGGGCATCACCGAGCACTCCGGCATCGGACGCCGCTTCTCGTCGTTCAGCTTCAACTCGGGACTGAAGACGGTCGACGGCCAGCCGTTCGGCAACGGGAACCCCGCTCTGCAAGACGTCGAGGTGCGCCAGGCGATCCGCATGGGCACCGACACGAAGACGTTGCTGTCGAAGGTGCTGAACGGCCTCGGCGAGCCGGGAACCAGCTTCATCCCGTCGTCGTACCCGCAGTGGACGCTCCCGGCCGATTCGGCGGCAGTGAAGGCTCTCGCCTACAACCCGGAGAAGGCCAAGCAGAAGCTCGAAGACGACGGCTGGAAGGCCGGAGCCGACGGCATCCGCGTCAAAGACGGCCAGCGACTGTCTCTGCGGCTCTTCGTCGACTCGACCGACCCGACCGTGCAGACCGCGGCGCAGTACTTCCAGCCGTGGATGAAGGCGATCGGCATCGACATCCAGCTCGTCTCCACCGACACGGACACGATCAACGCCGACACGCTGAAGGGCAACTACGACATCTACTTCAGCGGCTGGAGCGTCGGGCCCGACCCCGACTACCAGCTCAGCATCAACACCTGCTCGAGCCTGCCGACGAAGACCGACGGCACCGGCGCGACCTCGCAGGACGGCTGGTGCAACCCGGAGTACGACAAGCTCTACAAGGAGCAGCAGACCGAGACGGACGCGAAGAAGCGTGAGGCCATCGTGCAGAAGATGCTCGAGCTCAACTTCACCGACACCGCCCAGATCGTCTACTGGTACGCCAACGGCCTGGAGGCCTACCGCTCCGATCGCTTCACCGGCTTCGAGATGATGCCGTCGAAGGGCGGGATCATCGCGAACCAGTCCGGCTACTGGGGCTTCATTGATGTGGCCCCCGCCGGCGACAGCAAGAGCAGCGATGCCGGGCCCAACGTCGGGCTCCTGGTCACGGGGGGTGTGATCCTCGTCATCGTGATCGGTGCGATCATCTTCTTCGTGGTGCGCCGACGCAAGAGCGTCGACGTCGAGTGATCACTGAGGTGGCCGCGGGGGGGAGACCCCCGGCCCCCCTTGTTACCCCGCCACCCCGAAGAGTAGGGCGTTGTGCAACACAAAAACCGGGACCCCGGCGGG
>NZ_JBHVYL010000009.1:0-108648 GCF_042880955.1 Leifsonia sp. NPDC058292 | reverse complement strand
GGGGCCGGCGCGCGCGGCGGCCCGGCCCCGCGCCCCGCAACTGGGGGGCTCAGCGACCCGAGCGGGCGGGGCGGACGGGGCGAACGCGGCGAGCGCGGCGAAGGCGTCGTGCGAAGATCAGGCCGACGCCGGCGAGCGCTGCGAGCATCGCGATCGCGAGTGGCACGGTCACCGAGGAGCCGGTGGCAGCGAGCGCCGCGGCGGAGCCGTTCGCGGAGCCGTTCGCGGAGCCGTTCGCGGAGCCGTTCGCGGACGAGCCGGCAGCCGGATCCACCACCGCCCCAGCCGCTGCCGTCACGGTCAACGCGGCCGATCCCGTGACACCGGATGCGACCCCGGTGACCACCAGCGTGTGCGCGCCTGCGGCCGTGGTCGCCGGAATCGTGACGGTCGTGTCGATCGAACCGGCGCCGGAGGCGGTGACGCCCGCCAGCTTCACCGGCGTGGAGTGCAGCCAGACCTCCACCGTCTCACCGGCCGTGAAACCGGTCGCGGCGAGGTGCAGTCGCGCCCCGGCAGCCACCGTGCCGGCGTCGATGGTCACCGTGGCCGCATCCGGCCCGCCGTCGCCGCCGCCCGGGTTCGTCGCCGCGGTGCAGTCGATGGTTCCCGACCGCAGCGCGTGTCCGTCGTCGTTGGTGTCGTCCGACCAGAACACCGGCTTGAGCCCGTTCACGCACTCGGCCTGGGGCGCGATCGCGAACCCTTCGTTGTTGATGTTCGGCATGCCGGCGGGGCGGCCGTACGCCTTGTCCACCACGAACTTTCCCGCATCCCCGCCCGAGCTCGCGATGCTCAGGGTCTCGACCTGACCGTTGCAAGTGTCGTCGCAGACGGCCCACAGCTTCTGGGTCTCCTGGTCGAACTGCAGGTCCATCACGCCGGTCATGCCGCTCACGATCGTGGCGACGCGGGTGTAGCCACCGGATGCGGTGAGTGCGTACGCGTAGATCGAACCGTTGGCCTCCAGTCCGGTGAAGAAGAGGCCGTCACCGTGACTCGCGTAGGTCGCCGGGTTGTACGCGGCGCCGGTCTTCCCATCCCTGAACCCGTTCTTCACGAGGTACGAGTCGGCGATCCAGGTCACGGCCTCGAGCCCGAGGTTCGGGCCGACGACCGGGAGGTCTGCGGTGAGGTTCCAGTCGGCGGTGGCGTTGAGCGACGTGCCGGCCTGTGTGGGATCGAACCGCAGAACGGCCGGGCGGCTCACGCCGTTGTTCGAGTTGTCACGTTCGGTGGAGACGTAGATTCCCGCATCCGGCCCGGCAGCCGTGTAGGTGACACCCTCGGAGTCGGGGTCGCCGGTGCCATTCGGGTAGTGCAGCGCCTTGCCGGCGGCCCAACCGTTCGCCGTGTCCGGTGTCCACTTCGCGCCGTTCCAGATCAGGCGGTACAGGGTGCTCGGCCCGTTCTTCACGGCCCACAGCACGCCCGGCGCGCTCGTTCCGGAGGGCTGGTACATCAGCCCGCTCATGTTGCCGCCGAGCACGTTCGCGTCGTCGGCGGTCGCGACGGCGGTTCCACCCGGCCACGGCGAGGTGGTGACGTCTCCGGCGCACACGTTCGGAGCGTTCTTGGTGGCAGCGGCCGTGGTGGCGAAATCGCCGGTGCCGTTCGGGCAGCGCCCGTACGTGGTCGCCGCGTGCGCCGTCCAGCTGTACGAGTCGATCAGAGTGGTGCCGTCGGGAGCGAACAGGCGTGCCGAGTCGGCGGCTCCGAGACCGAACCCGCCGGTCACATCCACATCTTCGGTCAGGTATCCGCCCGCGGCGATCGTGCTGCCGGCCGGGACGGTGAACGTGTGGCCGTCGTTGTCGTCCCGCAGGATGTAGCCCGACAGATCGACCGCCGAAGCGCCGTTGTTGATCAGCTCGATCCAGTCGACGGGGTCTCCCCCGCTCGACTCCACCTCGTTGATCTTCACCGGCACGCCGCAGTCGTTCGCGGCGCCCTTGGTCGACGAGGTGGTCAGGACGAACGCGCCGGTGCCGCTCGGGCAGCGCCCGTAGGTCGTCGCGGCGTGCTGCGTCCAGCTGTAGGAGTCGACGAGCGCGTGGCTCGCGTCGTACAGGCGAGCCGAGTCGGGCGCTCCGAGCCCGAAGCCCAGCGTGCTTTCGTCGACCACGAAGAAGCCGCCGGCCGCGATCGTCGAGCCCGCGGCGAAGGGCACCGCCGTGTGCGCGTCGTCGTTGTCGAGCACCGACCATCCGGTGAGGTCGACGGATGCGCTCCCCGTGTTGACGAGCTCGACCCAGTCCCCGGGCGTTCCGCCGCTCGACTCGACCTCGTTGATCACCACCGAAGGGATGGGGTCGGGTGCGGCGGTGGCGGGTGCGGCCACCGCGACGAGCGGGGCGGCGACGACGAGGCCGGAGATGACGGCGGCGGCGATGCCGCGCCACGAGGTGAGGCGCCGGTGGAGTGGCACGCGGGGGCTCCTTCTGGAGGTCGGGTGGGTGAGGCGCCGCACCCTTGCCCCGATTCGACGCGGTCGGGCGCTGCACCGCTGCCAGCTTCGAGGAGCCCGGCGAATCGCGGATGAACGCCCGACGAACGTCAGCTGAACCGGCCGCCCGCGAAGTCACCCGCGCGCGGACGCCTCCCCGAAGAAACCGTCGGGGTCCTCCTCGGTGGATGAGCCCCGCAGGGGACTAGTCTCAAATCACCGAGACCCGTGACGAAAGGGGATGCGATGACCAACAAGACGCCCAAAGAAGAGGCCATCCAGAAGGAGCAGGAGCGTCGCGACGAAGAGAAGGAGCGCGAGCAGGCCGCGGAGGACCGCCGCCTCGAGTAGCGACGGCCGGAGGCACAGCTGCGCTGCTCAGCGGCGCAGCACCGAGGGGCGCGGGAGGCCGAGCTCTTCGATGAGGTCGCCGAGCATCCGGTCGAGCTCGTAGCCGGTCTGCGTGATTTTGTTGTTCTGAAAGCTCACGAGCTGCGAGCTCGGCTGTTCGACGCTGAACACCGTTCGTCCGGAGCGGTTCACGTGCAGTTCCACCCTGAGGGGTACGTAGAGCATGACGCCGGGATCGTGCCGGAACATCCTCGCCGCGGTGGCGTAGTCGCCGATCAGGTAGACGGCGCTCGGAGCATCCGAGCCTCCGACGGTCATGACGGGCGTCGGAGAGTGGCGCCAGAACGTGACGAAACTGTGGATGCCGTTGCCGCCGGCCTCGAGCACGAAGCGTCGCCATTCCGCGCCGTCGTTCAGGAGCTTGTCGAACGCCGCCTCGTCGAGCGGAGGCACCTCCCGCTCGAACGCGCGGCGCAACGTCTCGAACGGGATCTCCGTCTCGAGCTCGATCCGCTTTCCCGCCACGGGAACGATCCGCTCACCGCTGTCGTCACTCACCCTCCCTTCCTATCACCCTCCGTCCGCCGCGGGTGGGGTAGAGGATGCGGGCGGACGAGGCGGCGCGGGTGGGGTGGGGGATGCAGGGCCCGGGTCAGGCCTCGCGGCGGGAGCGCCAGAGGAGCCAGATGAAGTAGGGGGCGCCGATGACCGCGGTGACCAGCCCGACGGGGATCTGTGCCGGAGCGATGAGGGTGCGGCCGACCGTGTCGGCGACGCACACCAGCAGGGCGCCGAGGATGGCCGCGACCGGGATCACCCGCGAGTGCCGCTGCCCGACGAGCGCTCTCGCAGCGTGCGGGGCGACCAGCCCGACGAACCCGATCACGCCGACGGCGGCGACCGCGGCAGCGGTCAGCACCACGGAGATGCTCAGCAGGCCGAGCCGGGTCGTGCCGAGCCGCATGCCGAGAAGCCTGGGTGTGTCCGCATCCAGGCCGATGAGGTCGAGCTGCCGGCTCATGGCAGCCACGATGGGCAGGGTGCAGACGAGCACGACCAGCACCGGAAGAACCTGCGGGAAGGTGCGTCCGTAGGTCGAGCCCGAGAGCCAGACCAGGGCTTTCGCCGCGTTGTACGGATCGGTCAGCACGATCAGCAGGCTGACGATCGACGTCGTTGCGGCCGAGACACCGATGCCGATGAGCACCAGCCGGTTCTGTTCGAGGCCCTGGCGCGCGGCGAGCCCGAAGACAAGCGCAGCGGCCGCGGCGGCGCCGACGAGCGAGGCTCCCCCGACCAGCCAGAAGCTCGCCAACGGCACCACGGTGATGATCGCGATCGCGCCGACCCCCGCACCGCCGACCACGCCGAGAATGCCCGGCTCCGCCAACGGGTTGCGCGACACCGCCTGCACGACGGCACCGGCGACCGCCAGCGCTGCGCCCGCCAGCAGGGCGGCGTCGACCCGCGGAACTCTGGTCTCCAGCACGAACGAGACGACGCGCCCGGCCTGCCCTGTCGCCCAGTTGGCGACGTCGCCGAGCAGCAGCCTCGCATCCCCCAGCAGCACGGCCGCGATCACGGCAGCGACGAGGGCGGCGGATGCGATGACGACGGTGAGCACGAAGGCGCGGCGGCTCCTCAATCGGGTGAAGGCCGTCGTCGCGGTGTTCGAGCTGGTGTCGCGCGACCGGTAGGCGAGCACGACGAGCACGACCGCGCCGAGGATTGTGGTGACGATTCCGGTCGGCACCGCGACCCCGGCCTGAGCGCCGAACACGGCGCGCAGCAGCACATCCGACCCGAGCACCACGAGCACACCGGCAACGGCGGAGGCGGGGATGAAGACCCGGTGCCGCAGGAGACCGGGCACCCGCGAGCCGATCAACCGAACGATCGCGGGGGCACAGAGCCCGACGAAGCCGATCGGCCCGGCGAGCGTGACGGCGACGGCTGCCAGCAGCACGGACAGCACGACCGCGACACTGCGCGTGAAGCGCGGATTCACGCCGACCACGGCCGCGCTGTCGTCGCCGAGGGACAGGATGTCCAGCCGACGGCCCAGAACGAGCAACCCGGCGAGCGCCACGATGGCGACGGGGGCGAGCTGTTCGACGCCCTGCATTCCGATCTGCGCGAGCGAGCCGTTCCCCCAGGCGAACAGACCGGTCGTCTGCTGCGCGTGCAGCAGGAGGAGCATCCCGCTCATCCCGCTGAAGGCGAGGGTGAGGGCAGACCCGGCGAGCACGAGCCGGATGGGGCCGGCGCCCGCACGGGAGAGCCCGAGCACGATGACCGCGGCGATCATGCCGCCGACGAAGGCCGCTCCGCCCGCGGGAAGGGCGGGCAGCGCGATGCCGAACGCGGCGACGGCGACCACCGCGAGGTACGCGCCGGCGTTGACCGCGAGCGTGTCGGGGGATGCGAGCACGTTGCGCGACACCGACTGCAGAGCGGCGCCCGAGGCGCCCAGCGTGCAGCCGACCACCAGGCCGACCACGAGGCGGGGCAGCCGGGAGGAGAGGAGCACGGCATCCGCCTGCGACGCCGCCATTCCGCTCCCCGCCCCGGTCAGCGCTCTCCAGAGGGCTGCCGGGTCGAGGGATGCGGTGCCCTGGCTGAGATGCACGACGGCGAGGATGCACACCGCAAGCAGCGAGACGGCTGCGAGGGCGAGAATCCTCCCGCCTCGATGCGAGCGGGCTTCCACGGTCAGTTCGTCAGAGACTTCACGATCGCGGCGATGTACTGCTCCATGGATGCGGTGCCCCCGAACATCCAGATGCCGTCGGGGAGGCGGTAGACCTCGCCCTTCTGCACGAACGGCAGCGACGTCCATACGGCGTTGTCTTTGAGTCCTTCGGCGAACGGGTCTCCGCCGTCGGACGAGTTGGCGATGTACGCGAAGTGCGCGTCGCCGATCTTGGTCAGCCCTTCCACATCGGTGGAGGCCAGGCCGTAAGCCTTGTCTCCTTCGAGATCCCACGGGTCCACGAGGCCCAGCTCGGTGTTGATGTCGGCGATCAGGGAGCCCTTCACGTAGGGCCGCACCGAGACCTGGTTGCCTTCCTGCCAGCCGTCGGCGAAGGCGAGTTTCGTGCCGGCGAGCCCGGCGTCGGCCAGCTTGGTCTTGGCCTCGCTGAGCGTCTTCTCGAATCCGGCGATCTCCGTCTTCGCTTTGGCTTCGGTTCCGGTCGCCTCGGCGATCAGGTTCACGTTGTCGACCATCTGGTCGATCTGCTTGCTCGCGTCTGCCGAACGCACGACGATGACGGGCGCGACCTTCTCGAGCTGCGCGATCGCCGAATCGGTCAGGTCGGTCGTCGCGACGATCAGGTCCGGCTTGAGCGCCGCCACGGTGTCGAGGCTCGGCTCGCCGCGCGTTCCGATGTCTTTCACGCCCTTCGGCAGCGGCGCGGCCGTGTCGTACGCGGTGTAGCCCTTCACATCCGCCACCCCGACAGGGTCGACGCCGAGCGTGATCATCGTCTCGACCACGCCCCACTCGGTGCCGATGACGCGCTTCGCCGGGCCGTCGAGCTTCACCTTCTCCCCACGGGAATCCGTGACGGTGAGGGCGCCGGAACTCGAGGAGCTGCCCGCAGACGCTTCGGTGGTGCCGCAGCCGGCGAGCGCGAGCACGGCGGCAACGGCGATCGCTGCGGGGATCAGGCGTGTGGTCATGAGGGGGTGGGGATCCTTTCGGTTCTGAGGTGATGGCTGCCCATCGGGTGCGTTCTGGGGAGCCCCGTCGCGGGGTTCGTGTCCACGTCGATGCGGATGCCGTACGTGTCGGTCAGCCGCTGCGGGTCGTAGACGTCGACCGCCGAACCCGCCGCGATCACCCGGCCGGCTGACAGCAGCACGACCTGGTCGGCGACGGCGGCCGCCTGATCGAGGTCGTGCAGCACGACGCCGATCGTGACGCCGTGGTGGTCGGCGAGGTCGCGGATGAGGTCGAGGATCTCCACCTGGTAGCGGAGATCGAGGTAGGTGGTCGGCTCGTCGAGCAGCAGGACATCCGTGTCCTGTGCGAGACAGCAGGCGAGCCAGACGCGCTGCAACTGCCCGCCCGAGAGGCTTTCGACACCCCGCTCGGCGAACTCGGAGACGCCGGTGAGAGACATGGCGCGCTCGACCGTGCTCGCGCCGTCAGGGTCGGTGCCGCGGAAACGCTGACGGTGGGGGTGGCGGCCGAAGCCCACCACATCCCTCACGCTGAGGCCCGCCGGCGTCGGGCGACTCTGGGCGAGCAGAGTGATGCGGCGGGCGAAGTCCATGCGGCTGAGGGTGAGCGCGTCGACCGGATCGACCTTCGCACCGTGCAGCGTCACCGTGCCGGTTCGCGCTTTGTGCAGGCGGGCGATGGCTCGCAGCAGCGTGGACTTGCCGCTGCCGTTGGGTCCGATCAGAGCCGTCACCTGCCCGGACGGGAGGAAGAGGTCGGCGTCGTGCACGACGTCGACCCCGTCGTAGGCGACGGTGATCGACGAAGCGTCCATGCCTGCGGCGTGATCGGTCTGCGTCGGAGTGCTGGAAGCCACGGGGCACAAGCTTAGGACAGCCTTACCTAAGTGGCAACTCCGGGATCAGAAGTCTTCGCGGCCCTCGGCCTCGATGACGATGATCGTCTCGTCGTCGCCCCACGCTTGGAGCACGAGCGCGAGCTGACGACGCAGCCAGTCTCGATCCGGTTCTCCCTGCGCCTCGATGACTTCGAGCTGTCGGGCCCGTTCTTCCGCTGATCCTGTGAGGTCGTCCATTTTGCGCTCCTATCCGACACCGAGTCTGCTCCCCCTGACACCCCCGCACAATAAGACCGCGAGGGGCGAGTTCTTGTGACCTGGGCTCAGTACCCGGTCGCAAGAACTCGCCCCTCGCGGCGTAGGGATGCGGGAAAGCGGAGGCGCGCTAGCGCTTCTTGGCGTTCGACACAGCGTCGGCGGAGTGACTCTGAGCGTCGCTCTTCGCCTTCTTGTCGGCCCGCTTCTCCTTGAGAGAGCGAGCGGCGGGTTTGGCGGTCGCTTTACGCGAAGACTTCTCGGCCATGGTGGTTCCTCCATCGGAGCCACGGTGGCTCGGTTAGTCGAAGGCTATCCCCCACGCGCCGGATCCGACGCACGATCCGCGTATTGGCAGGCAACCCTCAGTGCGATTGGGTGCCGCCGCTAGAGGTTGGTGCAGCGCACGAGGTCGGCGACGTTCGCCGTAAGCACCCCCGCACCTCCAACCAGGCTGACGGTCTTGACACCGAGGCGCACGAACTCCGACAGAATCGATTGCGGCATGCAGTTGCTTGAGACGAGGTACAGCGGGGATGACGTCATTCCCGCCCAACTGGTCGCGGACAACGCATCGGGGAAGTTCAGACCGTAGGCGATGATGGCCGAGGATGCGTGAGTGTACGTGTTCAGGTTCACCAACAGCGCTGTCGTGTAGCGATCTGCGCCGCCGTACCGCGCGACCGAGTACCCCGCGTCTTCCAGCGACGACTCGATGCCGCCCGACACGACCCGACCGACCAGCACGATGTTCTTGGCGCCCAGCGACGACAACAGCGCGGACGTCGCCGCGTCGACCGAGGTCGCGGAACCGTTCACAAGGAGCGTCGGTGCGCCCTTCGATCCCGCTGCTCCTCCACCGGACAGGGCGTCGGGGAAGTTCGTTCCAGACGCCAGGTAGACAGTGTCCGCCGTGGTGAACGCGTCGGACACGACCGCCCGCGACGTTGCGTACCGATCGATACCTGCCGCTCGGGTGAGCGTCGCCGACGGCGCAGCCTGATGCAGTTGCTTCAGAACCGCATCCGACACCGGCGCGGCGCCACCCGCGACGACGATTGTACCCGGGGCTAGCCGAGTGATCTCAGCCGCAACGATCGCCGGTAGTGCGCCGGGAGCTGTCAGCAAAAGCGGTCCACCGCGTTTCGCGGCGGCGGGCCCGGCGGCGAGCGCATCCGGGTAGTCGGCTCCTGACGCCACGTACACCACCGGTGCTGTACCCGGGAACTGGCGCTGCGACACAGACACCGACGTCGCGTAGCGGTCGGTGCCAGAAACCCTTTCGACGCCGAACTCCCGCACTGCCAAGACCGTCGGGTTGCCCGCACTCGCAATCGAAACGTAGGCGGTTCCTGTCGACGGGTCGACTGCGACGTCGGACGGGGTCGCGAGCGGCCTCGTCGTGAGGATGTTGTTCGTTGCCGTGCTGATGGTGATCAGCTCGTTCACGGTCCCGTTCTCGTAGGGCTGGGCGATGGCCGCGAAGAGTGTTCCAGAATTCGGATCGACGTCGAGGCCTCTGGCCCAGGCAGGCACCGCGATGGTCGCGCCGATGGCCGAGGCGCCTCGGGTCACCACAGCGATGCTCTTGCTTGCAGTCGATCCCTGTGCCACGTAGACCGTGCCGGTGGAGGGATCGACGGCGACGGTCTGCGGCTGCGCGGAGAGCGTGATCGTCTCGACGACGGCGTCCGTCGAAGCATTGACGGCGAACAGCGCCGACCCTGACAAGCTCGTTCCAGTCGCGTAGACGATCCCGCCGGACGAGTCGACCGCGACGGTGACCTGGTTGCCAAACGGCAGCTCTATCGACCCCGGTGTGACGTCCGCGCCGCCGATCGCCGCCGCGATCTGCGCTGCCGTGAGCACTTTGAGCTGAGCTGCCGCTTGGGCGTCCACGCCGGCCAGGTAGATCGATCCTGTGACGGTATCGACACCGATACCCGCGGTGCCGCCGCTGCTGGTTGGTGTGAAAGCGCCGAGCGAGACGGTCGCGACGACAGCCTTCGTCGACGTGCTGATCACCAACACGCTTCCGATGCCGGTCTGGAGGTCCTGGGAGGATACGTACGCGAGACCTCGGGTCGCGTCGACTGCCACATCCCCGACGACTCTCGGCAGCGGAATCATTGTCGGCTTCCCGGACAACGACGGGTCCACGACTGCCAGGTTGCTGTGCGGGCTGCCCGAAACGATGGCGTACAGTGCGTTCGTTCCCCCATCCATCGCGAGGTTCGGCAGTGAAGCGAAGGGGTCACCGGCGGGCGGCAGCGACGCCGCCGCGACTATTGCGGACTGCGGCGTCGACGTTGCGACGGCAGCGAGCTGCGATGTCGCCGCGGTCGCCGGCGCCGCCGCGACGGCTGCTCCCACGACCGTTGCCGCGACGGCTATTCCAGCGACGAGCCGTCTAACGGTCGGTCGTGTGTTCACTATGATTCCCCCACTATTCATTTGAGCCAATCGTGATTATTGCATCGATCCGGCCCGACTCCGGGCGCGCGGTATCCCCCCTTTCGCGGGGCCGCTCTGCACACATCGCGAGGATGCCGGCGCCGAGTGTTGCCCTCGCGCTCGACCGCGCCACCTCCGGTCGAGCGTGGCCGGTGCGCCGGGCACACTCGACCGCACCGGTCACAGTCGTTTGCGGCGGCCACACTCGATCGGCACTGGAGTTCTACCAGTCCGTGTTCGGCGGCCGGCTCACCATCGCGACGTATGCCGGCTTCGGCATGCCGGCAGACGCGCCGGGCGCTGACGGTATGGTCATCGCCTGCTCGTGAATCTCGGGCGCCAACCCGGGAGCGGCGAACGACGGCGACAGGACGGCGACGCGATCCCCCGCCCTCAGCTTGGGAATCGACACGAACTCGTGGCCTCCGGGCATCCTCACGGCCAAACGGGCCGCGCGTGCGTCGCCAACGCGAGCAGCGAAGCGCTGTCGATCACGACCCGCGACTCGGGCACGCCGAAGGCCGGCCATTGGGCCACCACCTCCAGCGGCCCTTCGGGCGGAAGGGGCCAGAGCCACATCCCGTCTTCGAACCGGTAGAAGTCTTCGGATCCTCCGCCCCCGCCGCCCGTCGGGGTGAGGCGATGGGTGTCGGACGCGTCACCGAACATGCCGGCTGACACATCCAGGATCAATCTCTCTCCGTCGCCGAGCACGACCCCGTAGCGCAACCGCTCTTCGTCGGACTCGGCGTAGTGACCGTGCATCTCGAACTGCATCTGCCGCCACTCCCTCACGCTCGAACCGCCGCGCCTGAGACGGCGGTCGATCACGAACTCGACGCCGTTGCTGAACACACGGGCGGCCGAGAGGATGAGCGCCACAGTGTCGTTCGAGGCGATCGTCTCGCCCACCGGGAGCACGGCCGGCAGTTCTTCATCCGACGGCTTCCACCACGGAGTCGGTGCTTGATCCGGCGTGTCCGTCCGATCGTCGGGAGGGTCTGGCGGAAAGAAGCTCATGGGACAAGACGACCACACGGCGCGAGTCGCCCGCAACAGCCATCCGCCGTTGAATGCCCCAACCGATAACCTGAGCGCATGCGGGGGCGAATCGGGTTGCGGGTGGTGCTTGGGGCTGCGGCGGTTCTGGTAGTGACCGGCGTAGCGGTGGTGTTGTTCGCGCCGTTCTCGACCGGATGGTTCTCCTACACCGCGGGCGGCGGCTCGGTATCGTTCGACTTCCATGGAATGTATCCGCTCACGCCAGAACGGGCAGTCGGCTTCGCCTGCGCGATCGCCGGACTTCTGCTGGTCGCCGGTGCGCTCGGCTGGGTGTTGGGACGCAGATCGGCGCCGACCGCGAGCCGCCAGCTCGGAAACGAGTGACCGTTGGGCCTCGAGTTCGAGCATCGGTCGTCTGACTCGCCGTTGATCGAGCGGGTCTGGCGCAGCCGAGGCGTCGACACGGCAACGATGACGTCGGTGTCCAGGCCGCACTGGGACTTCGTCTTCTGGCAGGGAGCGGACGGCATCCATGCCGGCGTTCAAGGGCCCGAGTCGCGCGCGTCGCAGGCGCCGGTACCCTCGAATTCCGAGTTTCTGGGGATTCGGCTGGCGCTCGGGGCGTTCGTGCCCGGCTTCTCCATGCCGCAGCTCGTCGACCGTTTCGTGGAGCTTCCTGTCGAGCGGGACTGGTTCACGCTCGCCGGTGACCGCATCCGAAAACCTCGTTTCACCGACGCGGAACAGTTCGTCGCCCTTCTCGTGCGCCGTGGCCTGCTCGACAGCGCCGACGTGCGGGACGCCGCGGCGACTGATCGGACGCGCCAGCGCCGCTACCTCGCTTCGGTCGGTCTGCCACAGCGCACCGTGCAGCAGATCGAGCGCGCGAACGACGCGGCGGTCCGGCTTCGGGAAGGTCAGGCGCCGGCCGCCGTCGCGCAAGACACCGGCTATTTCGACCAGCCGCACATGGCGCGCTCCCTGCGCCGGTTCATCGGCCCTTCAGCGACGGAACTCGCTGACGCCAACCACCCGGGGAGCCCGCTGTCGTTGCTGTACAAGACGGAGCCGGTGCGCGCGCAATAGTTTCGAGCAAAGCCCGTTCCGGGGCGCTGAGACAGGAGACCACTGTGGATGCCACGCAAGCCGAACCGACCTCCCGACGCGTCGTTCTCTACGAGCTGATGTCGCTCGACGGTTTCGCCGACGATCCCGGTGAGGGTGAGTGGCTGGCCGACACCGGCTCCAGGCTCGGAGACTTCCTCGCCGACACGATCGCGACGCAGGATGCGGTGCTCCTCGGCCGACGCACCTACGAGAAGTGGGCGCCATACTGGCCGAGCGCAGATGTTCAGCCTTTCGCCGATTTCATCAATGCGACACCGAAATACGTCTTCGCCTCCTCACCGCTGCAACTCGGCTGGGCGCAATCCAGCCAGGTGACCGAGCAGGCGGTGCCGTTCGTCGCCGAGCTGAAGCGGCAGCCCGGCGGCGACATCGGCGTCCACGGGAGCCTCACGCTTGCGCGCGCCCTGCTCGCTGCGCACCTGGTGGACGAGCTCCGCATCGTGCTGGCACCCAGCCTGGCCGGCCGCGGCAAGCGCTTGTTCGCCAGCGACGGGGACCTGCAGCGCTTCGAATTGGCCGACTCCGAGCGCTCGGGCGGATGCCTTCTGCTGACCTACCGTCGCCGTCAGTAGTCGATGCGCCCGAACCGGTTGTGGAACTCGCCCGTGGGCCCGTCGGGAGCGACGAGGGCGAGCCGCACTGTCGCATCCGTGCCCTCGGTCACAGTCTGGTGACCGCCGTGGTGGTTGAAGTCGGTCGCCGTGTAGCCGGGGTCGCTCACGTTGACCCGGAAGGCGGGCAGGTTCTTCGCGTACTGCACGGTCAGCGCGATCACAGCAGCCTTCGACGAGGCGTACGGGATGGCCTGAACCGGAAACTCGTCATGCCCTTCAGTGCTGAGGAAGCGCGGCCAGCCAACTCCAGATGCGACGTTCACGATCACCGGATGCGCCGAGCGGCCGAGCAGCGGCAGCGCGGCCTGGGTGACCCGCACGATGCCGAGCACGTTCGTATCGAGCACGCTCGCCATCGCCTCGGGGGTCAGGTCGGCGACCCCGAACGAGGTGCCGAGAATCCCTGCGTTGTTCACGAGCACGTCGAGCTCGGGCAGGGTGGCGAACGCCGCGTCGACGCTCGCCTGGTCGGTGACGTCGAGCTGCACGACCTCGGCGCCGAGAGCGCGAGCCTCGTCGCCTTTCGCCGGGTCACGCATCCCGGCGTACACGGTGTGGCCGGCCTCGAGCAGGCGGCGGGCGGTTTCGAGACCGAGGCTCTTGTTGGCCCCGGTGATGAGTGTGGTTGTCATGCCCCAAGACTGCGGGCGGCGGTGGGCGGAGTCCAGGCACCCGTCGACGGTGGGACCGCGAGTACCACTCTGCGACGCCTGAGCGGGAGCATGATGGAGTATGACCGAATTCGCCAGCGTGCTGCGAGCCTGGCGCGACCGCGTCAGTCCTGCGGATGTCGGGATGCCGGCCGGCTCCGGGCGCCGCACCTCCGGACTCCGCCGTGAAGAGCTGGCGGCGCTCGCGGGCGTGAGCGTCGACTACATCGTTCGGCTCGAGCAAGGCAGGGCGACGCATCCGTCGGCCCAGCTGCTCGGAGCGCTTGCCTTGGCGCTCCGGCTCACCGAAGACGAACGGGATCACCTGTATCGCGTCGCCGGCGTCGCACCACCGTCGCGAGGGGTCGTTCCGCGCTTCGTCACCCCGGGTGTGCAGCGCATCGTCGACCGACTCGGCGATGTGCCGATCGCGGTGTTCACCGCCACCCACGACATCCTGCTGTGGAATCCGCTCTGGGCCGCCCTGACCGGCGATCCGTCGCGTCACGTCGGCCTCGACCGCAACCTGGTGTGGCGGCATTTCACGACAGGTCATGACGGAATCGAGTTCGACGCCCAGCACGAGGAGGAGTTCGCGAGCGACCTGGCCGCCGACCTCCGCACGGCCGTGGGCCGCTATCCGCACGACGGATCGCTCACGCAGCTCGTGTCGCGCCTTCGAGCCGCGTCACCCGAATTCGAGCGCCGCTGGGCCGAAGCGCGGGTAGCCGAGCATCGATCGAGTCGCAAGACGATCTTGCACACGCCGGCCGGGCCGATCACGGTCGACTGCGACGTGCTCACCGTTCCGGGCAGCGACCTGCGCATCGTGGTCTACACGGCGACACCGGGAAGCGCGGATGAGGCCAAGCTCGACCTCCTGCGAGTCACCGGCCTGCAGGCGCTCACGGCCGACTCGGGGATGGACGCCGGCCGCGAGCACACCGTTGCGTAGGCTGCTGGCATGCCGCTGTCCGAATATGTGCAGTCCATCCGCGATCGAATAGGGAACGACTTCCTGCTCTTGCCGGGCGTGACTGCGGTCATCCGGGACGGCGATCGGTTCCTCCTCGCGCGGCACGCACACTCGGGCCTCTGGAGTCTCGTCGGCGGCGGGATCGAACCGGGCGAGGAGCCGGCCGACGCCCTCGTGCGCGAAGTCTTCGAAGAGACCGGCGCCGACGTGCGGATCACCGGCATCGTCGGCGCCTACGGCGGTGAACCGATGATGGTCGAATACCCGAACGGCGACCGCGTCGGCTACGTCACTGTCGCGTACGAGTGCGAACTGCTCAGCCCCGCGGCCCCCGACATGGAAGAACTGCTCGAACTGCGCTGGTTCGACCGCGCGGCGATCGCCGAGCTGCCGCGGCGCGACTGGATCGACAGAGTCATCGCGGCCGTCGGACCCATGCCTGGCGCGCCATAGCGATTCACCAACTTGTCGGAGTATCGACTTTCCGCGAGCACGGTGAAGAACTCCTCAAGCGCCCCCCTCTTGTTTTGCCACCAAGTCGATCGATTCCCAATCCATGGACTACGCGCCGCCGAAAGACCCCCGCCATTTCGGACCGCGTCCACTGCCGGGCGGCCACACCACGTATACAACCGCCGGAAGCACGATCGCAGCACTGACGACGATGACGAACACGAGCCGGTATTCCGGAAACGACCAAGTGTCTTCCACCCTGATCGCCCACAACAATCCGGCCAGAATCATCCCCGCCAAAGCACCGAGAATGCGCCCGAGTCGGTGGGAGCGACCTTCGAAGAACTGATTGATTCCGTACACCGCCCCGCCGCTGATCAACGCCGAGAAGGGAGCGAACACCACGACGTCGAAAGCGACAAAGACAGGTAGGTATCCACCCAATCCGACCATCCACGTCGTCAAGCCAGAGAGAATCGCGACGCCTTCGAAGCACAGCAACGTCCCGAGGAGCCCGCGCCGTCGGATCTGCTTCACTACGTCAGGTGTCGGATTCGCGCTCGCCATGCTGTCATTCATACCGGCAATTGCCTCCACCCTGCATCCGGACCGACGCTCGGAGGGCGCGCTTACTGCTGATGTCCCGTGACCGGCTTGCGGACGAACAGCGCGAGCGCGACCACCGCGAGCGACAGGATGCCACCGGCGAGGAAGGCGAGGTGCGAGCCGGCAGCCGCCGCAGCCGCCGACGGCAGGTCGGGGTTCGCGTCGCCTGTTCCCGCGACTCCGGTTGCGTACAGGGCGACGAAGATGGCAGTTCCGGCGGCGCCCGCGACCTGCTGCAGCGTGGCGATCGTCGCGCTGCCGTGCGAGTAGAGCTGGGGTGCGAGTGAGCCGAGGGATGCGCTGAACGCGGGCGTGAACAGGAAGGCGAGCGACAGCATCAGCACGATGTGCGCGCCGAGCAGTACGACCCAGGATGAGCCTTCGCCGAGTCCGAAAGCGAACGTCCACATCGCCGCAGCGAGGCCGATTGAGCCCGGGATGACCAGCGGACGCGGGCCGAATCGGTCGTACAGTTTGCCGACGGTCGGTCCGGCGAGACCCATCAGAAGCCCGCCCGGCAGCAGCATGGCGCCCACCCAGAGCGGGTCGAGGCCGAGCGTGTAGCGCGCGAACTGCGGCAACACGATGAAGGCGCCGAACAGTGCCACCATCGCGGCCGTCATCATCGCGACCGAGACCGCGAAGTCCCTCGACAGGAAGGTCCGCAGGTCGAGCAGGGCGGAATCCGTGCGCTGCAGCACGAGCTGCCGCCAGACGAACACCGCGAGCACCGCCGCCCCGACGACGACCGGGATCCAGGGCTGAACCGCCGCTTCACCGACCGCGGCTGCACCGATCTGGCTGAGGCCGAACACGAGTGCCGAGAAGGCGAGCGCCGAGAGGATGACCGACAACGTGTCCAGCGGGACCTTCCGGGTCTCCGAGACATTGGGCACGCGGCGCACGCCGATTGCGAGCATGGTCAAGCCGATGGGCAGCATCACCCAGAACAGCCCTTGCCACGGCAGCACCTGGATGAGCGCACCGGAGACGATCGGGCCAACAGCGGGCGCCACCGACATGACGATGGAGACGCGCCCCATGACGCGGCCGCGCTGGTCTTCCGCGACGATCGTCATGACCGTCGTCATCATGAGCGGCATCATGATCGCGGTGCCGATCGCCTGGATGACGCGCCCGGCCACGAGCATCTCGAAGGTCGGGGACAGGGCGGCCACGAGCGTGCCGAGCACGAAGCTCGACATGGCGACCGTGAAGACGGGCCGTGTGTTGAGCCGCTGCATCAGCCAGCCGGTGACCGGGATGACGACGGCCATGGTGAGAGCGAACGCCGTGGTCAGCCACTGGCCTTTCGTGGCGTCGATGTGCAGGGACTCCTGGATGCGCGGCAGCGCGACACCCATCATCGTCTCGTTCAGGAACACCACGAAGACGGCGGAGAGAAGCAGCGCGAGCGCGGTGCGGTTGCGGGCGGCGTTGGCGGCCGGGGCGTCGGATGCGGCCGAGGCCGGCTCGCTGGCGAGCTCTGCACGGTCGATGGTGTCGGTCATGTCGATCTCCTTCAATGGATGTGCTTCAAAAAATAAAGCACACTGCAAATAATGAAGTCAAGTGGTAAAGTGAGATTTATGACGAACCAGCACTACGGCCAGTTCTGCGGACTGGCGCGCGCCGCGGAGATCGTGGGACAGCGGTGGACGCTGCTGATCCTGCGCGACCTGAACGTCGGTCGGCGTCGCTACTCCGACCTGGTCGCAGGGCTCCCCGGCATCCCGACCAACACGCTCGCCTCCCGCCTGAAGGAATTGGAGGAGGCTGGCATCGTCGCGCGCCTGGCGCCCTCCGGCACAGAGCGCGCGGTTGTCTACGAACTCACGCCTCGTGGTGCAGAGCTCGGCCCTGCGCTGGATGCGCTCGGTCGCTGGGGCGCGGGTGGCATGCGCACACCGCGGGAAGGGGAGATCGTCACCACCGCATCCATCACCGCAGCGTTGCGGGTCGCTGCAGGAGACGGCGTCGTTCCGGCGGAGTGGGACGTCGCATACACGGTCAGGGTGGGCGACGTGGAGACGCACCTGATCATGCGAGACGGCACGATCACGGCCGGCCCCGGTCCCGCCGAGAACCCTGACCTCGTCATCGCTGCGGGCCCGCAGATCCGGGACCTGCTAGCCGGCGAGTTGGATGCACACACCGCGATCAGCACGGGCGCCGTGCAGCTGGAGGGCGACGCATCCCTGTTCGAACGGTTCGCGGACTCGCTGCACGTTCCCTACAGCCCCAACGTTCCGGCCGAAGCGCCGGCATGATCCACCCCGACACCTTCACCTGACAAGGAGGCCCTCATGGGACTCGTGATTTCCGACATGTCCATCTCGCTCGACGGCTACGTGGCCGGCCCCAACGACAGCCGCGAGAACCCCTTCGGGGACGGCGCCGAGAGCCTTCACGCCTGGCTCCATCCCACGGCCACCGACGAAGATCGAGCAGTTCTGGAGCGCGCCGTCAAAGAAGTCGGGGCGATCGTGATGGGCCGCAAGTCATTCGAGAAGAACGAGGGCGACGGTGGATGGGGGAACGCCGGGCCCATGGGCGACGTCCCGTGTCTCGTGCTCACGCATCGCGCGCCGACGCATCCCTACCCCGAAACGTTCACCTTTGTGACAGACGGCATCGTGAGCGCCATCGCGCGAGCGCGACAGTTGGCCGGGGAGAAGGACGTGCATCTGTTCGGCGCCACCGCGTTGCAGCAAGCGCTGCCTCTCGACCTGGTCGACGAGATCCGCGTGCATGTGATGCCGATGCTTCTCGGCGGTGGCACGGCCCTCTTCGGAAGCCTGGAATCGGCGATCGCGCTCGAACGGATCGAGGCCCAGGTCACTGCGACAGCGACCCATCTGACCTACCGCGTGCGCCGGTAGTCGTCGACCGCCGCGGATTCTCTCCGCCTCACCCCGCCGGGCCGGGCTCCATCGGGGTCACGGTCATCGTGCCGCTCCCGAACGGGAACGGGAACAGCACTGTGCCTCCGACGGTCGGCATCGGGGAACCTTGGAACCACAAGATCGCGACGAGCATCGACACCACCGCGATGCTCACGGCGACGATCGCCCCGCGGTTCATCGTGCGCAGGGCGATCTCCACATCCACAGCGCGCGCGGCACGACTCAGCGCGATGATGACGGTCAGCACGATCGCGAGATAGCCCACGGGGCTCGGGTGCAGCGTGAGCTGCACGCACTGAGGCTGCACGGTCGTCGGGTCGCCTGCTGCGTCGAGGTAGCCGCCGTCGGCCGTGAATCCGCCCGGGCAGCTGCCCTTGGATGCGACCAACGACGAGTAGAGGATCGCCGCGCCGGAAGCCCACAGCACGAGCGACCGCGCCCGCCGCAACAGCGGCCGCCCGGGGGTGCCGGCGCGCTCAGCAGTCGCCCCCACCGCCGCTGCCGCGCCCCTGCTTTGCTCCGCGTGTGATTCCAGCTCCATCGACGCCCCCTCGACTCGGTTCTGCCATCCTGGCATGCGCGCGCGTCGGAGGCCATGCTGCCCGTGGATGCGGTCGCGGCCGCGCCGCTACGCCGGGCAGCGTTCAGACGGGATGGTCTGCACCCTGCGATTCTCGTTGGGAATGTGGGCCTCATTCGCGATCTGGATGTCGTTGACCCTTCCGTCTATGACGCGGAACACGATCCATCCACCGTTGCCATCCGTGATCCCGTAGAACACGGTGATGGCACCGTCACCATATGTGCCGGTCTGCTGGATGTCCGGGTATGCGGCCTTCAGTTCCTGCTCCGTGGAGCCGAGGCCGATGCCTTCCATCGTTCGCGGGGTGTACGGACCGCTGTCGCGTGTCGCCTCGAAACTGCCGATCGCGATCCCAGCCGTGACGTCGGACCCGTCACCTGGCCGGATGAACAGGAAGCTCAGCTCGTTCGGGGCCTGAAGATCAAGGTATGCGGCGGAGCAGATCGAATAGGTGACGTCGGTAAACGCCGGAAGGAGCTGGCGTTGAGCGTCGAACGACGATCCGAGCGTCACCGGACCGACACCGTCGAAGTCGATGATCCACGTCGAAGGGTCCGACGGGTCGACAGGGCTGCCCGTGGCTGCCGGGATCGGGGTCGGCGTCGGTGTCGGGGTGGCTGTCGGTGTGGAAACCGGCGGTGCCGTCGGAGTCTCGGTCGCGACAGGGGCCGGAATGAGAATCCCCGCGCCGAGTGCATACGCCACGGTGCCGCCGGAGATCCCGAGTGCGAAGAGCACCAGCACGACTAGAAGGGTGGCGCGCTTGCGGCCCTGCCGTGACGGGTTGTTGCGCGCTGTTGTCACGACCAGAAGACGGATGGCGTCCTTCCGGCCTGGGTCGAAGGTCGGCTCTTGGTTCATCGCTCTCCTCCTTCGCTTGTCATCGCCGCGTCATTCAAAAGTTCGGACAACCTCGTCTTCGCCCGCGAGAGCCGCGACTTCACGGTGCCCTGCGCGATCCCGAGCGCCTCGGCGGCGTCTGCCGTACTCAACTCCTCCAGCACGCAGAGGGTGAGGATGTCCTGGTCGCGGCGCGGCAGCGTCGCAAGCGCGGCACGTAGCGCCCCACGACGGGCATCCGAGTCGATGCGTTCGTCGACGACCCCGGAATGGTCGGGGGCGTGTTCCGGCGCGGGCAGGTGCTCGAGCGCTTGACGATACCGTCGTGATGACCGCACGGAATTCCTGAACACGTAGTTCGTGGTCACGAGCAACCAGCCGACGACCGAGCCGTCGACCACCCGCATCACATCGCGCTTACGCCATGCCTCGAGGAACACCACCGCCGTGATGTCCTCTGCATCGTGGACCGACGCGGTCAGTCTCAGAGCTTGCCGGAAGACACGATCGTGGTGCAGATCGAACAGCATCCCGAACGCGTCCGCATCACCGGACCGCACGCGCTGCAGCGCCTCTGGCTCACCGAGTTGTATTACCCTCACATACCTATAGTGTCCGCTCGCAACGTCGCGGTTCCCGGATGCGGGCGGACAGCTCGGCGGGCGATGCGGCGTCGGTCCGCGCTGGCGCCGTCGGCGTTGAAGCGGCCCTACTCGAACTCGATCCGCACCTCGGCGATGTCGCCCAACTCTTTCTGCGTGGCCGCGGCCAGCCGGCGACCCTCCACATACCATTCGGGCGGCGGTCCATCGTCGAGCGCGACGGGCTCCCACTCGTCGTACCAGCGGCGCAGACCCGCCTTGAGGTCGGCAGACAGGCCGAGCTCGTCGGGCGTTCTGGTGTACTCATCGGCGAAGCTCTCCCAGAGCGGCCAACGGTGCCCGTGGTCGACGAAGAAGCGGATCACCCGGCGGCCGTCGGGCAGGGTGAGCGGTTGAACGTGCTGCGAACGCCTGGCGAGGTACCGGTCCTGCATCTCGGCCCGCGCGCGGCGTTCGGCAGCCGTGGCAGGTGGGCTGTCGTAGTCCATCCCGATCAGCCATACGAGGCCGGTACCGTTCGCGTCGTCGACCACGGCGGCGACGGACCACAGCCGCCCGTCGCGCTCGGCCACCTCGCCGGCATCGAGCACATCCTTGAGACGCGCATCCACGAAGTCGAGCCTCGTCGTCAGGCCGGTCGCACCCTCGAAGACGTACATCCGGAACCGCGGAGAGTGACTCTCCCAAGACGGAGCGCGGTCGTCTACCTCGAATACCTGCATTCCGGCACCCTACCGATTGCCTGGCACGCCTTGCCCCGCCACAGACCGGGCGTACGGTGGTGACATGCTGATCTTGGTCATCGTCCTCATTGTGCTGTGGGTCATCCTTGCGATCGTGGGGTTCGCGATCAAAGGGCTGCTCTGGCTCGGCATCATCGGGATCGTTCTCGTCATCGCAACGATCATCATCGGAGCGATCCGTCGCTCGGCCGCGTCCAAGAAGGCCGGCCCCAAGTCACCGGGAGTCTGACCCCGGTCTGAATCTCGAGCAATCTCTGATTTCGTTGGCGAGTTGCGTCGAAGTGGGGTTCTCGGGCGTCGAGAACAACACTTTGCCGCATGTCGATCGGGCGGTCACCGGTCACACGGCCGGGTGCGGTGCGGTGCGGTCTGGCTCGGCGCGGTGGTGAGTCATTCCTCGCGGACGCGCACGATCGTCTTTCCCAGGCCCTTGGTCGGAGCGCCGAACGAGGCCGGCGCGTCATCCAGTCCGATGACATCGCCCACGAAGGTGCGAAGCCTGCCGGCGCGGACGAGACGAGCGAGGTCGGCGAGCTGCGCGCGATCCGGCTCCACCACGAAGAAGATCGCACTGACCCCGGGCCTCTGCGCCTCCGGCCGGGGCGGCTCGGCGATGGTGACGAACGTGCCGAAGTCGCGAACCAGGGAAGCTGAGCGCACGCCAATCTCGCCGCCGATCACATCGAACACGAGATCGGCCTGCTCGACGTCGTCGAACCAGTCACCGTCGGTGTCGACGAACCGGTGCACCCCGGCTTCGATCGCGCGCTGGCGGTGCGCCGGTCGGCCGACACCGACGACGAACGCGCCGGCGTCTCTGGCCAGCTGAGCGACGACCGATCCGACTCCCCCGCCGACGCCGTTGACGAGAACCGTCTGCCCCACCTGGAGGCGCCCGTGCTGAAACAGTCCCTGCCAGGCGGTCAGCCCCGAGATCGGCAGGCTCGCGGCGGTGACGAAGTCGATGTCCGCCGGCAGCGGCGCCAGGTTGCGGGCCTCGACCGAGACGTACTCCGCCAGCGTCCCATCCCGCGCCCAGTCCGCGAAACCGAAGACGCGCTGGCCCAACGTCAGTCCGGTCGTCCCGTAGCCGAGCGCGGTCACGACGCCGGCGACCTCGTGCCCGGGAATCGACGGTGTTCTGTCACGGCCGGCCCTGTCCGTCCAGGTCGCGGGCCACGCGAGCTCGCCCGGAGTGAAACCCGCGGCACGCACCTCGACGACGACGTCGTTCTCGGCGGCATGCGGAGCGGGCCGCTCCTCCAGCGTCATCCCCGCAACCCCCGCGGCCTGGTCTGAAACGGTGATCGCTTTCATGAGCGCCCTTTCTCGGTTTGCTTGCATCCAGGATGCGCGTCGCGCGCCCATCCGGCCAGCCCGGATCCGTCAGGGCCGTGAAACGTCGGCGATGGGCGGCGCGATCTCGCCTGAGCCGCGGATCACGAGATCGACGCTCGAGACGAAGTCCGCCGTCTCGTGGGCCGACTCCGAGGCGCGATTCTCGAGCTGCTCGAACATGCGCTCCGCGGCGATCGTGCCGATCTCTGCCGGATGCTGGGCGATGACGGTGATGCCGGGATCCAGAAGGTCGCCCAGCTCGATGTCGTCGAAGCCGACGAGAGCGACCTCGTGCTGTCGGCCCAACTTGCGGAGAGCGCGGACGACACCGACCGTGATCAGGTTCTGACCGCTGAAGATGGCGGTGGGCGGTCGCGGGGAGCTGAGGAGGTTCTGCACCACCGCCTCTGCCGCGGCCGATGTCGTGACGTCGTCGATGATGGTGCAGAGGCTTTCGTCCACCCCGAACTCGTCGACGGCACTGAGAAAGCCCGCCTTGCGTTGCCTCGCCGTCCAGATCCCGGTCTGGTCGAAGATTCCGGCAATGCGGCGGTGGCCACGGCCGAGGAGGTGGCGGGTGCCCATCGCGGCGCCACCGAAATTGTCTGAGCGCACGACGTCGGCGACGTAGTCGGAAGGCTCGCGGTCGATGAAGACGACGGGGACCTTCGCGGGTATCAGGTCGGCCAGATAGGCCTGGCTGCCGGTCGAGCAGGTCAGGATGAGCCCATCCACTTTGCGGCGCAGGAAGTTCTCGACCGCGGACACCTCGCGAACAGGATCCTCGTCGAGGCTCGACGCCAGAACCGCGACGCCGTGATGCGCCGCCACATCTTCGATGGCGCGATGGATGACGGCAGCGAACGGGTTGTCAACGCTTCCCAGGAGCAGGCCGATCGACTTCGTGCGCGCGTGGGTGCGCCGCAGGTTGCTGGCCAGGTTGTCCGGCTCCCAGCGCAGCAGCTTGATCGCAGCGTGCACGCGCTCCGCTGTGAGCGGTGCCACGTTCGGTTCGTCGTTGATCACGCGAGAGACGGTCTTGATTCCCACTCCGGCTTCGCGGGCGACATCCCGGATGGTCACCCGGCGAGCGTCCGGCGAGGCGGCAGCCGATAACGATGTCATCGCGAATCGTCCTGTCTTTTGTATGGATGTAGCGAATTCGATCGCGTTGTGTCAGTATGCCTGATGACACCGTTGTCAGGGCGAAGGCCCTCGAACAGGAAGGGGCCGCAAAGATGCCCACCCGATCCACACTGCGACCGCGCAAGGTCGTTCTCGCATCCCTCGCGGTGGCTGCCACCCTCGCCGCCACCATGACCGCCTGCTCGTCCGGCAGCGGCGGCGGTTCCACCGCTGCACCGGATGAAGAAGTCGGCGTCTAGCTCATCGTCAAGACGACGAGCAACCCGTACTTCGTCGCGATGGAGACCGCCGCCAAGGCGGACGCGAAGAAGAACAACGTGAAGCTGACACTCGCCGCGGGCAAGAAGGACGGCGACACCGACACCCAGATCCAGGCGATCGAGAACGCGATCTCCCGCGGCGACAAGGGCATCCTGATCACGCCGAACGGGCCGGCGGTGAACAACGAGATCGGCAAGGCGCGCCAAGCCGGCCTCTACGTGATCGCACTGGATACGCCTCCTGACCCCGCCGACACCGTCGACATCACCTACGCGACCGACAACTACGCGGCAGGCCAGTCGATCGGCAAGTGGACGGCAGACACGCTGGACGGCAAGAAGGCCGTCATCGCGATGGTCGATCTCTTCTCCGACCAGATCGTCTCCGTCGACGTCGACCGCGACCACGGCTTCCTCAACGGCATGGGGATCGACGTCGGCGACAAGAGCAAGAACGGCGGAGAGGCCGGCACGGGCTCATACACGGGCGGGAAGGGCGGTCAGTACGAGATCGTCGGACACCAGGCCTCGCAGGGCGCTGAAGACGGCGGCCGCACGGCCATGGAGACCCTGCTTTCCAAGAACCCGAACATCAACGTCGTCTACACGATCAACGAACCGGCGGCATACGGCGCCTACCAGGCGCTCAAAGCGGCCGGCAAGCAGGACAGCGTGACGATCGTCAGCATCGACGGCGGCTGCACCGGCGTCGGCTACGTGAAGGACGGCATCCTCGGCGCCACAGCTCAGCAGTATCCCTCGAAGATGGCCTCGCTGGGCATGGAAGCGATCGCCAAGATCGCTCGCGGCGGGGAGAAGCCGAAGGCCTCCGACGGTCTCGACTTCTTCAACACCGGCTCGGCCTTGATCACGAACAAGCCCGTTTCGGGCCTCGAGAGCGTCGACGCGTCCAAAGGCGCGACGACCTGCTGGCAGAACTGATCGACCGGGAGGGCGCCCGTGCTGAGGGCGCCCTCCATCCCCGGCCTGCATGGCCCGTTCACACAAGATAAATGGAGATTTCGTGTCCAATCCGAACTCAACAACGTCGCCGCCGACCTCATCGCTGAACCTGGCCGACCAATTCATCAATCGCCAGACCCCCCTCGCACGGGTCCGCGGGATTCTGCATCGCTACCCGGCGATCAGCCCCGCGATCGTCCTCGTCATCTCGATCATCGTCTTCGGCGTGATCAACCCACGGTTCCTCGCACCGACGAACCTGTCCCTCATCACCCAGCAGGTCGCCGTGATCGGCACCCTGGGCGTCGCCCAGACCCTCGTCATCCTCACTGCCGGAATCGACCTGTCGGTCGGCGCGGCGATGATCGTGAGCTCCATCGTGATGGGCAACGCGGCCGTCGGCCTCGGCCTCCCCGGGATCGTCGCGCTGCTGCTCGGCCTCGTCGCCGGGCTCACGACCGGTCTGATCAACGGTCTGCTGGTGACCAGGCTGAACCTGCCACCGTTCATCGTGACACTGGGGACGCTGAGCATCTTCACCGCGGTGACATTGCTCATCTCGAACGGTGCCACAGTTCAGGGCAACGCCATGCCCGCACTGCTCACCTCGACCGGGCTCACCGTGCGCATCCTCGGGGTGGACATCACCTTCGGTGTGCTGCTCATGATCCTCCTCTACCTCGTCATGGCGTTCGTGCTCGCGCGAACCTCGTGGGGTCGTCACGTCTACGCTGTGGGCGACGACAAGGAAGCGGCTCGCCTCACGGGCATCCGGGTCAGCCGCGTGCTGCTGAGCGTGTACCTCGTGGCCGGAGGCGTCGTCGCCTTGACGGCCTGGATCCAGATCGGCCGCGATTTCGGTTCCAGCCCCAACGCCGCTGTGGATGCGAACCTCAACGCGATCACCGCCGTCGTCATCGGCGGCACCAGCCTGTTCGGCGGGCGCGGAAACGTCTGGGGCACCCTCCTCGGCGCGCTGATCGTCGGGGTGTTCCGCAACGGGCTCGCCCTCGCCGGACTCGACGTGCTCTACCAGACGCTCGCCGTTGGAATCCTCGTCATCGTCGCTGTGTCCATCGACCAGTGGATCCGAAAGGTACGAAAGTGAACTCGCTCATCCAGGAAACCCGCACGCCCGTTCTCTCCGCCCGGCGGCTGGTCAAGACCTACGGTCACGTCGTGGGCCTCGACGGCGTGAGCCTGGAGCTCTACGCAGGCGAGGTGCTGGCCATCATCGGCGACAACGGCGCGGGAAAGACCACGCTGATCAAATGCCTCACGGGGGCCGAGATCCCGGACGAGGGCGAGATCCGCCTCGACGGGAACGTCGTCCACTTCCGTCGCCCGCAAGATGCCCGCGAATCCGGAATCGAGACCGTCTACCAATCCCTGGCCGTCTCCCCCGCGCTGGATGTTGCGGCGAACATGTACCTCGGCCGCGAACTGCGTCGGCCCGGGTTCCTCGGTTCCGTGCTGCGGATGGTCGACACGAAGACGATGCGCCAGCACGCGCGCGCCGAGCTGACCGAGCTCGGCATCTCGACCCTGCAAGACGTCACCGTGCCGATCGAGAACCTCTCCGGCGGTCAGCGTCAGGCCGTGGCGGTCGCCCGTGCGGCTGCCTTCGGCTCCAAGGTCGTCGTGCTCGACGAGCCGACCGCAGCGCTGGGCGTGCGGGAGTCCAACCAGGTGCTCGACCTGATCAAGCGGTTGCGCGACCGCGGCGTTCCGGTGATCCTCATCAGCCACAACATGCCCCACGTGTTCGAGGTGGCCGATCGCATCCACATCCAGCGCCTCGGCAAGCGCGCCGCGACCATCACCCCTCAGTCGCACTCCATGACGGATGCGGTGGCCATCATGACCGGAGCGCAGAAGGGATGAGCGACGCCCGATTCCTCTACGCGGAGATCGACGCGCTACCCGGCGCGGAAGACGACGTCGCCTCGCTGCTCACCGACTACGCGCTGCGGGTTCGGGCCGAGCCCGGGAATCGCCGGTTCGACGTCTTCACCATGGCGAACCGCGAAGGCAGGTTCTTCGTGTACGAGGAGTACGAGTCCACTGCCGCTTTCCAGGCGCACGAATCAGCCGACTACTGCGCCGTCTTGAACCGACAGCTCGAGACTCTGGCCGCGGGCGGGCAGTCGCGACTGACCTGGCTGGAGCCCGTCGAGTGACGGCAGACCCGGCATCCTCTGCGTTCGTCGTCGGGGAGTCTCTCGTCGATGTGGTCGAGCGAGGAGAGACGCGCACGACACATCCCGGCGGGAGCCCACTCAACGTGTCGTTCGGCTTGGCGCGCCTCGGTCTTCCGACCACGTTCGCGACCAGCTTCGGTGACGACGACAACGGACGCCTGCTCAGAACGCACTTGGCGACGGCGGGCGTTGTCACGATCGTCGAGGCTGCCGACGGTGGCACATCCGTCGCCCGGGCGCAGATCGACGCGGACGGAATCGCTCGCTACGATTTCGACCTGCACTGGGACCTCCCGGCACTCGCGACGCCGGAGACAGCTCTGTTCCACACCGGCTCACTCGGCGCGCTTCTCGAGCCGGGCGCGACCGCGGTGAGACGACTTGTCGATGGTCTGCATCCGGATACTGTCGTCACCTTCGACCCCAACATCCGCCCGGCGCTCATGCCGGACCGTGCCCACGCCCTCGACATGATCGGCTGGTACGTCGAACGCGCACACGTGGTGAAGCTCAGCGACGAGGATGCAGCGTGGCTGTTCCCGGGATGGGATGAGCGCGCGGTGCTGGAGTGGATCGTCGATCACGGTGCCGTTGTCGCGGTGCTGACGCTGGGCGAACGAGGGAGCATCCTTCGAAGCCACACGGCCGACATCGAAATCGACGCACGGCCGACATCGGTCGTCGACACCATCGGCGCTGGAGACGCGTACATGGCCGGCCTCATCGCCGGCGCCGTCTTCGCCGACGTTCTGCCCGAACTCCGAACCCGCACCGTGACCGAGACCTCGCTCCGATCGATGGGCGAGATGGCGTCGACCGTGGCATCGCTCACCGTGGCGAGAGCCGGCGCGATGCCTCCGACGTTGGCGGAGATCGAGCATGTCCGACGCGATCGGCACAGCGAGGGAATCGCCACGACATCACGCTGACGATCGTCAGCACCATCCATCACCCACAGAGGGTTTCAGTCAATGAAGACATCACAACGGGCATTCGCGCTCATCGCCGCGTCCCTACTCTCCCTCGCAGGTATCGCCGCGGGCATGGCTCCGGCCGCGGCCGAGCCCGCGACGACCAGCGACACGCGACCCAACTATCACTACACCCCGCAGCAGAACTGGATGAACGACCCGAACGGGCTCATCTACTACGGCGGCAAGTACCACCTCTTCTACCAGTACAACGCGACCGGAGATACGGGCGGGAACGCCTCATGGGGACACGCCGTGAGCACCGATCTCACCCACTGGCAGCAACTGCCGATCGCGATACCGTCCGACGCGGATGAAGAGGTCTGGTCGGGGAGCGTCGTCGACGACAGCAAGAACACCAGCGGGCTGGGCACTGCTAAGAGGGGCCCCCTCGTCGCCGTGTACACGAGCGCCCCGCGTGCCACCGGCATCCAGCGACAGTCGATCGCTTTCAGCATCGACGGCGGCACGACGTGGACCAAGTACGCCGCCAATCCCGTGCTCGACATCGGCTCCCACAACTTCCGCGACCCGAAGGTCTTCTGGTACGCCCCGGCGAACGAGTGGCGAATGGTCGTCGCGCTCTCCGACCAGCGCAAGGCGGCCATCTACAGCTCGAGCAACCTCAAGGACTGGACCGAGAAGAGCGAGTTCGGGCCCGACGGGGTCACCTCCGCCGTGTGGGAGTGCCCCGACCTCTTCCCCTTGCAGCTGGACGGCAAAGCCAGCTCGACGAAATGGGTTCTCACGGTGAACGTCGCCGGCAAGGCGGAGTACTTCGTCGGCACGTTCGATGGAACCACGTTCACTGACGATGAGCCGCCCTATGCCGCGCCGGCCGGCACCGTTCTCAATGACTTCGAGGCGACCGGCTACGGCTCCGGATGGACGACCACCGGCACGGCGTTCGGCAACGGCTCAGCCCACGACACCGGTGTCTCCGGCAGCCTCGGAGCCGGCTACGTGGACACCTTCCACAATTCGGACGCCGAGACCGGCACGCTGACCTCGTCTGTTTTCACGATCGATAAGAAGAAGCTCAACTTCCTCTTGGCTGGGGGCGATCATCCGTACGTCGAGGGAGGCTCGATCGGCGCACCCCCGGGAGAGACGTTCCAAGACTTCGAGGGCGACGCCCTCCCCGGATGGACGGGAACGGGGGACTTCACGAAGATCGCGCCTTCGAAGGAGAGCCTGAGCGGCCAGCTCGGCGGAGGGGTGCTCGACACCTGTCAGGCCGGGTGCGACAGCGCCCAAGGAACGCTCACCTCACAGACCTTCACCATCACCCATCCGTACATCGATCTGTTGACGGCCGGCGGCCAGCACCCGTGGGGGCAGAACAACCCGACAGCCGTGAACCTGGTCGTGAACGGCCAGGTCGTGGCCAGCGTGACCGGCAACGACTCCGGCAGCATGGACTGGGTGCATCTGGATGCGTCCGCGCACATCGGGCAGACTGCCACGCTGCAAGTCGTCGACCAGAGCGACGGGAGCGCCGGATGGGGTCACATGATGGTGGACAACATCGTCTTCTCGGACACGATCGCCCAGCGGTGGAACAGCGAAACCGGAGCCAACCTGCTCGTGAACGGGACAGTCGTCCGCACGGCGACGGGCAACGACAGCGGCACCCTGGATTGGCACAGCTGGGATCTGAGCGACCTTCAGGGCAAGCAGGCGCAGGTGCAACTCGTCGACCTGAATTCCGGAGGATGGGGCCATCTGATCGCGGACCAGTTCACCCTGGCAGACCAGGCGGCTCTCAGCTCGACGCAGCGGGCTCACTGGATCGACAACGGTCGTGACTTCTACGCTGCGGTCACCTTCAACGACGCACCATCGAACCAGCGGATCGCGCTCGCGTGGATGAACAACTGGGACTATGCCAACACCATCCCTTCTGCGGGCTGGCGAGGAACGCAATCAGTGCCCAGGATCCTCTCGCTGCGCACCGTGGACGGGCAACCGCGCATCGTGCAGACCGTTGCTCCGCAAGTGAGCGCCCTCGCTCAGCTGAAGCAGCTGCAGGTCGCCCCGCCGACGACGATCCCGGCCGGCACCAAGAAGCTCAAGGTGACAACGACGACGAACGCCGTTCGAGTGGATGCCGTGTTCGCCGCAGGAACCGCGAAGAACTTCGGGCTCCAGCTGTTCCGGTCGGCGGACGGTTCGCAGTACGTCGGAGTGTCATACGACACGGCAACGAGAACCCTGAGCCTGGACCGCACCCACGCGGGCAACGTCGGCTTCAGCTCGGCCTTCCCGAGCGTGGACTCGGCGGTCGTTCCGCTGGATCATGGCCTTCTTCGCCTGGAACTGTATCTGGACAAGACCTCGATCGAGACGTTCGCGCAGGGCGGGCGGGCCTCCATCACCGACCTGGTCTTCCCAGCGGCCGGCAGCAACGGGGTGGCGTTGACAGCTCAGGGCGGCACCGCGGGCCTGGCGTTCTTGACCGTGACGCCACTTGCGAACGCTATGAGCGGCAAGTACTCCGACTGACGCCGACAGCGGGCGCGACTCTACGGGGCGCGACCGGGGATGCACCCCTACCGGCGCGACCTCCGGCTCCGGTTCGACCACCACTGCACGGCCCGCAGGTCGTCGAGGCCGAAGCGGCCGGCGGGCAGTGCTGCGCGGATCCGGTCGTCGTCGAACAATCGCCAGGGACGGATGTCTTCGGGCACTTCGGGAGCGAACGGCGCCGGCTCGCTGACGCCTTCCGCCAGCATCCGCGCTTGCGCTTTCGCGACGAGAGGCACGACCATCGTCCACTCGGTCAGGTGTGCGAGCGCTCGAATGGTCCAGACCGGAGCGGGAAAGAAGACCGGTCGGCGCCCGGCGACCCGCGCGATCCGGCGCACCGCTTCGCCCAGGGTGATCTCCTCTGCTCCCATGACCGCGACCGTCGGCTCGGGGATGCGACCCTCGACGGCTGCGACCAAGACGTCGACCGCATCCTCGACGGGAATCGGTCGCACTGTCCGCTCCTGAAACCCGACGGTCGCGAACAGGGGCAGCGTGCGCACGGCGCGAGTCACGTGATTGATCATGTGATCGCCGGCGCCGTAGATCATCCCCGACTTGAGGATGGTGTGGTCGATGCCGGAGTGCCGCACGAGTTCTTCGGCGGCCCACTTCGACTCGTGATAGCCCGACCCGCAGTCCGGTCGCGCGCGCAAGAAGCTGACCATGACGATCCGCTTCACGCCGGCCCGGCGCGCGGCTTCGACGACGGCACGCGTGCCCTCCACGTGAACGTGCTCGAAGGTCTGATCGCCGATCTCGCGGTTGATCCCTGCGCAGTGCGCGACCACGTCGCATCCCGTGAACGCCTCGGTCAGCGCGTCGACATCGTCGATGGCGACCCCTGTGCGGCGAGAGATGATCACGGCGTTCGCCCGGCCCAACCGCTCGGCGAGGTGACGACCCACGAATCCGGTACCGCCCGTGATGGCTACGCGCATGACCTTGCTCCTTCGCTTATTAGCAATGAAGCTAAACTGTATCTAGCAATAGTGCTATATTGCAAACATGACAGACACCGCCAGCGACATCTTCGCCGCGCTCGCGCATCCCACCCGGCGGCAGATCTTGCAGGACCTCAAAGACGGCGAGCTCGCCGCGGGTGAGATCGCCGCGCGGTTCAAGGCCACCGGGCCCACGATCTCGAGGCACTTGAGCGTGCTGCGTCAGGCCGGCCTCGTCACCGAAAGACGCGACGCCAACCGGATTCTGTACTCGCTCGTCAGCGACCGGCTCGCCCTGTCCGTCGGCGACTTCCTGTCGACGGTGTGCCCGGAGCAGATCGTGCTGCGCGAGGTTCGCAAGCGCGGCACCGGCCGGGCGAAGACCCTCACTCCTCGAGCCGACTGAGAAGCGCCGGTACCGCGCGATCGTCGTGGTCCTCGTGGAGCGCCGCTTCCAGGCTCGCCACGCCTCCTGGCTCTCCTGAACAAGTCAGAAAATTCCGGATGCGCCCGGCCGAAGTCGAAATGCGAACCCGAAGACGAACGGGGCGATGATGCGGCCCGCGACGACAAGCACGACGAGCGGCACGAATCCTAGGCCGACTGCGACGGGCAGAAGGAGCAGGCAGGCGACACCGACGATGGCGGCTACGACCACCGTGCGCAGCCGCAGACGGCCCGACATCACACGTCTCACCGCTTTCACCGACCTGAATTGTCTTCTGGCGAGCAGATTGCCCGACCAGGCGAGAGCGACCCATCCGAATCCGGACGTCGCGAACGAGAGCAGGGCGCCGACGACGAAGAGCGAGACCACCCACGTCAGCACATATCGCTCGACGGCCTGCGCGGTGAGATCGCGATAGGCACGGTACCCGAAGATCCAGAGCGCGATGGCCGTCAGCGACAGAAGAGACGCTTCAGCGATCGACAAGGCGGAGATGCCGCGCGACCCAGCGCTCGTCACGGCGTAGACCTGGATCGCAGCGAGTCCCACCAGATTCAGCGGCGGCGTCAACCACTCGGAAACCCGGATGGGCGCACCAGCCGGCACCGCCAACTCTGGCTCCGCCGCGTCACCCTCGTCTTCCACATACGCACACTACTGCGAGCGAACGGGAGCCCCCGACCGGCCGCCTTCAGCGGCTGCGGGCAAGAGACTCGATCAACAAGTGATTCAGAGAGTCGAAGGCTGCAGCCGGGTCGGGCGGACGGGTGGGGTTGATTTCGGTGATGGTGAGAACACGGGCGGCCGGGTGTGCCATGAGAGCAGAGACGAGACGAGCAAGGGTCGCCAGAGTCAGTCCTGGCACGTCGCGCTGCTCCTCAGCGATCGGGAACTCGGTCTGGTCGAGGACATCGACGTCGACATGCACCGACAGCAGATCCACGCCGTCGGCCCAAGCGCCGATTTCCGTGGCGATGTCCTCGGTGTTCGCCGAAACCTGCTGTGAGGTGTACCGGATGAGGCCGAGCTCTTGGAGCCGCTGCTCCTCATAAGGCGTGGCGCGATCAGCGCCGATGAGCCTGAGCCGGTCGGATGTCAGTAACGGCGGCTTTCCGTCGATGCCTGAGAGTGGTCGATAAGCGTCGGGAGCGTCCAGCAAGTGAGTGACGCCCATCCAGTCGGCAATGCCATTGCCATCGGCGGGAGAAGTGAGGTCGCAGTCGAGGTCGACGTAGGCCAAGGCGACGGAGTCGCCCTGAGCCGCCTTTGCTCCGGCGATCACCCCGAGTTGAACCGTGCAGTCGCCGCCGAGCACGAGGATCCGCCCGTCGGGATCTGACTCGAGCACCTGCTGCACACTTCGTGAAACGGCGCGCGCGGCCTCGATCACACGGCTCGCATCCGCCAATCGCGGATGATCCGGGTCGGGCCGCATCCGGGCTGTCACTACGTCGCCGTGGTCGATGACCTCCAGACCAGACTCTGCCAGCCCCTCAAGAAGGCCGTAACGGCGAAAGGCGGCAGGGGCCAGCTCCTGCCCAGGGCCATGCGCACCCGCAGAAGTGGCCGCACCGACCACATGCACCCGACCCCTCATTTTCGCCTCCTACTGGTCACCGCACCCTTGTTTGAGGAGGAGCCTAGCGGGCAGCCCGGAATCGTTCACGCGGCCCGCCTGATCGCCGACCGCATCGAGTCGCCGGGCGGGAGGCGCCGGCGCTCGGTGCGGACCTAGCGTTCGTCCAGGATCTCTCCGTCGATGGTCGTGCGGTCGGTGGTCAAGGACAGCGTGGCGCCGACCAAGGGGAAGTTCGCCGCGGCCGCAGCCGCGCTCTGCATGTCCTCGGCGGAGTCCCAGCGCCAGATGTCGAGGTAAGAACCGTCTCCCAGCCGGATCAGGGTCGCCGCGGTGAAAGCCGGGTTCGCCGAGCGGATGCCGTTGATCAGGTTCGTGCGGTGCTCCAACATCGCAGCCAGGTTGCCGGTCTCGACGGTGTATCGGTGAGTTCGTACTGTAGCCATCGTCGTGCCTTTCGTCGTTCGTCGTTCGGGAGGGGTAGTGCTCGGCCGGCTCAGTTCCAGGAGCTGCCGGCGAGTTGACGCGTGGTCGCGTTGAGCCGGTTGAACAGGTTCGTCGTCGCGATGTAGAGGACGAGGGCGGCCAGTTGCCGCTCGTCGAAGAAGCTCGCCGCCTCGTCCCACACCTCGTCCGAAACGGCGTCCGGCCGGTCGGCCAGCCGGGTCGCGCTCTCCGCCAGGGCGAGCGCCGCGCGCTCCTCGTCGGTGAAGTACGGCATCTCGCGCCAGGCCACCACCGCGTGCAGGCGCTCGTCGGTTTCACCCGCCTGCTTCGCAGACTTCACGCCGGAATCCACGCACGGGCTGCAGCCGTTGATCTGGCTGACCCGCAGATGCACGAGTTCGAGGGTCGAGTGCGCGACGTCGGTCTGCCGGGCGGCTTTCATCAGCCCGAAGATCGCCCCCGAAGCACCGTCGAGGATAGCGACCGGGTTGGACATCCGGGGTGCAGTGGTCATGGTCGAAGTCATTTCAATCTCCTTGCTTGTGGCTGGTTCGGTATGTCTCACAGCCTCGTGGACCAGCAGATTCCGAACAATGTCCGGTCACGAAACGACCATTGCGCCCGGAGTTAACGATCGAGGAGAATGACGCGGGTGGAGCTGCGTGATATCGAGATCTTCCTGACCCTCGCCGAGGAGCTGCATTTCGGTCGCACCGCCGAGAAGCTGTACATCTCACCGCCCCGAGTGAGTCAGGCAATCGCCCAGCAGGAGAAGCGGATCGGCGCTCCACTGTTCGAGCGCACCAGCCGCAAAGTGACGTTGACACCGCTCGGCGTCCAGCTGCGCGACGACCTCGAAGCGGGCTACCGGCGCATCCTGAAAGGCGTCGAGGATGCGAGGAACACCGCGCACCGCGGTCCGGACACCCTGACGTTCGGTGTGATGGGCCCGATGTGGCAAGATTTGGCGCCGATGACCGCCGTCTTCCGAAGTCGCTTTCCGCAGGTCGACTTCCGCCTCCGCGAAATCCGCATCGACGACCCCTTCACCCCCATCCGGAACGGCGACGTCGACGTCGCGCTCCTCTGGTTGCCGATCGAAGAGCCCGACCTTCACGTCGGGCCGATCGCCTTCACCGAGCCGATCGTGCTGATGGCCGGGCCTGCCCATGAACTCGCCGGCCGCGCCTCCGTTTCTCTCGACGAACTCGCCGCCTACGACATCCTCCCGTCCGGCCTGCCTGTCCCGGACTATTGGGAGGCGGCAGTCTCTCCAACGGCAGGCCAGGTCACCGAGAGCGACGCGCCGACACCCACCCGCGAGGAGGTGCTCTGGTCCGTCACCAACGGAAGTGAGTCGGTGGCGTTCGCCTGCGGTCAGGGGCTCAAGTACTACGACCGTGGCACTGCCGTGTACATCCCCATCGATGAAAGGCCGACGCTCAGCTGGGGCATGGTCCATCGCACCGGCCAGATCGGCCGCTGGGCCCGCGAACTCGTCGGAATCGCCAAGGAACTCGGCCCCATCGACCTCGAATTCGAACTCGACCCGGAACGACTGCACCGCCTCCATCTGGCCGGGTGAGCACCCCGTCGAGCGTGATCGCCGGGGCGTCACGACATCGCAAAGGCCCTGCGGGATCGACGGATCCCCCCATCCACCTGGATCGCCCTCCTCATGCTTGCCGTCAGCGGAGTCCTCGTCGTCACCCGCCGCCGAAACCATCACTGCGATCCGCGTTAGTCCGCCGCCGTGCTTGACTCTCCCCCCACGGGAGGTTCGAGAACAGTGTCATGACCGATGACACTCGAGTTGAAACACGTCGCACTGAACCAGCGATGCCCGCGGTGCACACGCCTGCTGCCGAACATCCGCCGTGGCGCGCCCTGGTGGCACTCCTCATCGGCGTGTTCATCATCGCGATCGACTTCTTCATCGTGAATGTCGCCCTGCCGTCGATGCAGCACGATCTGAAGGCTACTGACAGCGATCTCGAGTGGTTCGTGGCAGCGTACGCGCTCGGTGTGGCGGTGTTCCTGATGGCGGCAGGGCGGCTCGGTGACCGATTCGGCCGACGAGGCGCCTTCCTGCTGGGGATCGCCGTGTTCACCGCAGCGTCCGTGTTATGCGCCGTGTCTCCGTATTCCCCCGTTCTCATCGTCGCGCGCTTCATCCAGGGAGTCGGGACCGCGTTCGTGATGACAAGTGTGCTTTCCACGATCGGGGTGCTTTTCCCGGGCGCGGCGCGGGCGAAGGCCGTCGCCTTCTACGCGGCCGTGCTCGGTCTCGGTGCTGCGGCGGGTCAGGTCATCGGCGGCGCACTGATCGCTGCCGATGTGTTCGGTATGGAATGGCGCGCGATTTTCGCGATCAACGTGCCGATCGGCATCCTGGCGCTTGTGCTTGCCTTGCTTCTCGTGCCGCGTACGCGCGCGGCGAGCTCCCTTCGAGTGGATGTGGTCGGCATGGCGCTGATGACGGCCACTGTGTTAGCCCTGGTGTTGCCGCTTATCCAGGGCAGACAGGTCGACTGGGCACCCTGGACGTGGGTCAGCCTTGGTCTCGTTCCTGTGCTCGTGACCGTCTTCGTCGTGCAGCAGCGCTCGCTCGAGGCGCGTGGCGGGGCGCCGCTCTTCCCTCGGATGCTCCTCGCCACTCCCGCCTTCCGGTCCGGGCTGGCCTGGCAGCTCGTGTTCTGGTGCGGGCAGTCGTCGTTCTTCGTGGTGCTGACGCTGTTTCTGCAGCAGGGGCTGATGCTCAGCGCGTTCGGCGCCGGATGCCTGTTCGTCATCATGGCCGTGCCGTACGTCGCCTCGACCTTCGTGGCGCCCCGACTGGTTCGCAGGCTCGGACGCGGTGTGCTCGTGCTGGGTGGGGTCGCGAACCTGCTCGGTCTCGCGGCACTCGCCAGCGTGGCGCTGAGCGGTTCGTCCGCCGGGTGGCTCGCGATCGGGTTCGTGCTCTGCGGTATCGGGCAGGGCCTCAGCATCCCACCGTCGACGGCCATCGTGCTCGGCACAGCCGACCCGAGTCAGGCGGGCGCGGTCTCAGGCGCGCTGTCCACCATGCAACAAGTAGGCGGGTGCGTCGGCGTCGCCGTCGTCTCGAGCGTGTACTTCGGCGCGCTCGGGTCGGGTGCGCCAGCGGCCTACGCGGCCGCGATCATCCCGTTGGCGGCATTCAGCCTGGTCGCTTCGGTGCTGATCAGCGCGTTGCCGCGGACACGCGGTGCACAGTGAGCGACCCCGATGTGAGAAGACGAAGGAACGGGCGTCCATCGTGTCAGTGCTTGGTGGCAGGATCGACCACGTGACGCAGACTCTGGTGTCGATCGGCGACTTCTCCCGCATGACGCATCTGACCATCAAGGCGCTGAGGTACTACCACGAGGTGGGGCTGCTCGAGCCGCGCGCGATCGACCCCGCCAGCGGATATCGGCAGTACGCGACCGATCAAGTGCCGATCGCGCAGGTGGTGAAGCGGCTGCGGGCCCTCTCCATGCCGATCGAGGAGGTGCGCGACGTCGTTGCCGCACCAGACGTCGGGGCGCGCAACCTCGCGATCGCCGCGCACCTGCAGCGGATGGAACAGCAGCTCGCGCAGACGAGTTCGGCCGTCTCGTCCCTCCGCAGCCTGCTCGATCCGGCGGCGGATCCTTCGAGAGACGTCGTGTTCCGCTCCACACCCGCTCAGCAGACGATCGCGATCGAGGGCGACGTCGATTTCGATGGGGGCGGCCCCTGGCTGCTGGCCGCTATGAGGGAACTCACCCAAGTGGCACAAGCTGTCGGACTGAATGCTTCTGGATCTGTCGGCGCACTCTTTCCCCGGGAGTTGTTCGAGGAGGGCTCCGGCAGGCTCGTCGTCTTTCTTCCGGTGCGGGAGGCGCAGGGCAGCCAGCTCCCCGCCGGCCGCGTAGTGCGGCGCGAGCTTCCGGCCAGCGACAGCGCGGTGATGGTCCATCGCGGACGCCACACCGACATGGATACCGTCTATGGTCTACTCGGTTCCTACGTGGCCGAGCGGGCGATCGGCGTCGCGGGCCCGATTCGGGAAGACTTCGTCGTCTCTCCGCTGCAGACCGATCGCGTGCAGGATCTCCTGACGGAGGTGGTGTGGCCGGTGTTCCGAACGTGGTCGTCGTAGCGCAACGTTGCCAAGCTGACCAGCAAAGCGAGTTGTTTCCAGTCCGCCCCGACCGCCAGCGATACGGACTTGGGGGTCTGTGGAGTTGACACTCGACGAGCTAGGGTGGCCCCCGTGAGCGACTACGCCCTCCCTACTCGTATTCCCACGGTGGTTATCGGAGCCGGCCCCGCCGGTCTCGCCGCGGCCGCTGAGATGAAACGCGCGGGAGTCGAAGCTATCGTCTTCGACAAGGCCGACCGGGTCGGGTCGAGCTGGGCCGGCCACTACGACCGTTTGCACCTGCACACTTCGCGCGGACTCTCCGGGCTGCCCGGCTTCCGCATCCCGCGCCGCTACGGTCGCTGGGTCGCGCGCGACGACGTGCTGCGCTATCTCGCCCAGTACGCCGTCGTGCACGACCTCGACGTCCGATTGGGGGTTGCCGCTTCGGCTGTTGAGCGTGGCCAAGACGGCTGGCAGGTCGCCTGGAGTCGAGGCGACGAGCACGGTGTCATTGCAGCCAACACCGTTGTCATCGCGACGGGCTACAACCACAGCCCCAAGATCTCCGACTGGCCCGGGCTCGACGCCTACACGGGCACGGTCCTGCATTCGAGCGCATACCGCAACCCCGAGTCCCTCGGTGCTCGGGATGTGCTCGTCGTCGGACCCGGCAACAGCGGAGCGGAGATCGCGGCCGACCTCGCCGAGGCGGGTGCCACGGTCTCGTTGGCGGTGCGTACACCGCCGAATATCGTGCGCCGCGCGGTGGTTGGCATCCCCAGCCAGGCCCTCATCCTGTCGATGGCGGCATTCCCGCTGAAGGTGCAGGACGCGCTCGCGGGTGCGATGCAACGAGTGGCTGTCGGCGACCTGCGCAAGTACGGCATCCCGAAAGCGCCACGCGGGATCGCCACCCAACAGGCCCGCGACGATGTCACGCCGACGCTCGACGTCGGTCTGCTGCGCGCCCTCAAAGCCGGTCGTGTCACGGTCGTGGCTGCGGTCTCGAGGTTCACCCCGGATGCCGTTGTGCTCGCCGACGGCACCGAATTGCACCCCGACGCGGTTGTGCTCGCGACCGGGTTCCGCCGTGGTCTCGAGCCGCTGGTCGGCGAGCTCGGCGTTCTCGCCCGCAGCGGTCGTCCCCTCATCAACGCAGAGGCGCAACTGCCCGCGTATCCAGGCCTCTTCTTCCTCGGGTACTCGAATCCGCTGACTGGCAACCTCCGCCAGCTCGGAATCGATGGCAGAAAGATTGCGATCGCGAGCTCGGGCACTTCCCCGAGGCAAGCGGCAAAGCGGCGCCGGCTTTCCAAGCCGACCGCCTACCCGGGTGGCGAGAATTGAGCAACGATGTCAACGAAAGGGTCGTCGGCTGGAAGGCGAAAAGCGGAGAGCCGAGAATGAACGTCATGCCGGATTGGTCCGTATCGCGCCCAGGCGTCACTAATCCGGCCCCGATGCTGCCGTCGACGAGCGTGTGCCGGAATAGACGCTGTAACCAAACGAGTTGCGGATCGAGGACCACGCATGAGCATCGCCCCGGCTCTCGACGTCTCTCGCGAGCCGCGGATGGGGCGTACCCGCGCGCATAAGGCCCTGTCCCCAGAAATGCGGCGTTGACTCGATCAGCCATAGTTGGCTTTTTCTTCGCGGGATCAGAGGAGTGAGACGATGCCATTCGCCACAAGTGTTGCCGCGCTGACGCCGGCCAGAGCGAGAGTGGTGCGCCTGATGAGCGTTTCGGATATCCGACCGGTGAGGAGAAGGGCAATGCCAGCTCCCAAAACCACCCCAGCGACCGCCCACCCGAGTTTCGAGGCACCATTGACGAACGGTCCAAGAGCCATGAGTGTGACCAGGTTCAGAGGGAGGAAGAATGCTTGCATCGTCCCCCGCGCCACCGCAGCCGACCATCGCCGCGCTGATACGAACAGCGCGACAGGCGGACCGCCCACGCCTGTCAGAGCGGTCAGCAGCCCGCTTGCAGCGCCCGTGATGACGGCGCCGCGACTGCCGAGCATCCAGTTCAGCGGACGCCCTCGAGCAACAAGCACAGTGCCGAAGAGCACTGCCGACCCTGCAAGCACTGTCAAGAACGGCGCGTGGGCGCTGCCCAAGACGAAGACGGCAGGAACGACGAGTAGTGCCGCAGGAATGAGCAGCCTGACCGTATCGCCCAGGCGCACGAATCGGATGGAGCGCGCCAGCACGGCTGCGTTCAGCACGATCGAGATGATCAGGACGATCCGGATCCCGTCTTCACGGCCCAGCGCCAAGATCAGAAGCGGTGAGGCGATGAGCCCGAACCCGATTCCGGAGAGAACCTGGAAGGCTGATCCCGCTACAGCCACCACCAGCACTGCGACATCAAGCCACTCAATCACCTGGATCGCGCTTCACAGGAGTCACGATCGTCGTCAAAAGGCACCCGGGCAAGCATCAGGCTTTTGAGCTCGGTCGACCTGGGATGTGGCTGAGGATCGATTTCGAAAATCCGCCGTCGACGCAGATATCTTGACCGGTGACGTAGCCCGATAGCGGACCGACGAGGAACTCGATGACATTCGCGACGTCCATCGGGTCCCCAATCCTGTGCAGCGGAATTATGCTTTCCCGCTGCAGTTTGATCTGAGGATCTTCGTACATCTTCTCGGTCATCCGCGTGCGGGTCATTCCTGGAGAGACCACGTTCACGCGGATCCCGTCCGATGCCCACTCCAATGCGAGTGTTTGAGCGAGCAGCGTCAATGCGGCTTTAGCCGGGCTGTATGCCCCCGACCCAGCGTGCGGCATCTGGCCGGACATGGACGATGTGAAACATGCAGCACCCTGACTGGCGGCCAGATGCGCGTAACTGGCTTTCGCGAGAAGCCACGCGCCGCGCACGTTGACGGAGAACATGCCGTCCCAGTCCTCGACGGACAGCTCATTCAGGAGGGCCGGATTTGCAACCCCGGCATTCGAGACCAGTGCGTCCAGACCACCGAATTCTTCCACCGCTGCCGCTACCATCCGGGCCGGTACATCCGGGTCGCCCAGGTTTCCCGACAATGCGATGGCGGTACCGCCCATCGATCGTATTGAGCGAACGATCTCCTCCTGGAGACGGCTCGGCTCATGCCCGCACACCGCAATCATCGGCTTGCTACCCCGAGCTAGCGCTGCCTCTGCCAGCCTCAGGGATGCCGCCGCGCCAATACCGCTGGTACCGCCACTGACCAAAGCTCTCATCACACGGTCTCCATTCATATTCAAGAGGGGCATCCCCTCGACTGAGTGCGCCCCTTTGTGCCCCAATCGGGTCGATGCATCGCCGGTTCCGTCGGCTCTCAGACGTTCCATCCCTCGTTTCTGAGGGCACTGAGGGCCTTTTCGAACTCGTGCAGAGTGTCTTCTTCACGGATCACTTCGAGAACGGCGTTGTCCGTTCCGACCGTCGCCGCTACAGCGTTGCCCACCGTACGAAAATCGATGACGCCGGTGCCGATCGGATCATGACCCCACACGTCCGTTCCTGTGTCGGAGACATGCACGAGGGCAATCCAGTCGTGATTGGAGCGCAGAGCTACGGCGGGATCCTCGCCGATGTACGCGGCATTCGCGACGTCGTACACGATCTTGAGCGAATCATCGTTGACCGTCTCGACGATGCCTGCCAGCTCCTGGATCGTAGGAGTGAAGCAATAGGGGGTGTTTTCGAATAGCAGGCGCACACCTGCCCGCTTGGCCAGTGGAAGCAGGTCGTTCAGGCTCTCGTAAAGCCAATCGTGGACGCTTTCAAGCGGTGGCGAGATCATCGGGCGCCTTGTGCCAGGAGAGATCACGATCTCGGAGGCTTCCCAGACCTCGGCCAGTTCGATAACCGACGTGATGTGGTCAATGCTCTTTCGTCGCATGTTGGCGCCAGGGCTCGCGAGGTTGATGTCGAACCCACCAGCGTTCAGAGACCTGATCTTGGCTCCACGCCGCTTCAGGTCCTCAAACGACTCGGACCGCTTCGAGCCTGACATCTCGTCGGGCCAGCAGTGCGGTGAGCTGATCGGCACCTCGAAGGTGTCGTACCCGTTCTCACACAGTTCCGCGATCGCCTCGACGGCAGTCGCCGACCACAGATAGGAGAATGTGTTGATAATCATGTTCATGTCGGTTCCAATCAGTATTTTCAAGTCGGTCACGCGGGCGACGGATGGAAGGGTTACGTGCCCATCCCCAAGTGCGCGCCTCCCGCAACGTCGAGACTGACACCGGTGATGTAACGATTCCGGGGATCCGTGAGGAACAGCGCTGCGCTCGCGACCTCGTCCGGCTGCGCGAACCGCTGCATCGGCAGCTGGGCGGCGCGCTCGGCCCGTGCCCGCGTGGCCGAGTCAGCAGCGTCCCCCGAGGCGTTGGCGAGTTGAGCCCACATATTCGTCTCCACCGGGCCCGGAGTGATCGCGTTGACCGAGATGCCGGACGGTCCGAGGATCTGAGCCATGGACCACATGATGTGGAGGACGGCGATTTTGCTCGCGTTGTACGGCAGATAGGTCCGCCGGGCCTCCTTCGCTGCGACCGACGAGAAGAGCAGGATGGTCCCCCTGATCTCGTGATCCAACATCGCCTGCGCGGTCTCCCGGACGACGGTGAAGGTGCCGGTCGCGTTGATCGTCATGATCCGTGCGAATTCCGACGTACTGGTTTTCAGAGGGTCAGGCGTTTCCCCCAGCACTCCGGCGGCGTGCACCAGGGCGTCCATCCGGCCGAAGCGGGCGATGACGTCGACGATCGCAGCTGCCGTCGCGGTCTCATCCGTCACGTCGAGGTCGTAGTAGGCGACTGCGGCCTCGGGTTTCTCCCCGCCGCGATCCGAAGCGATCACTGTTGCGCCGCCTGCTGCGTAGGCCGAGACCATCGAGCTGCCGATGCCGCCGTTCGCACCCGTGACGAAGACGATTTGGTCTTGCATGGACACTGTGAGCTCCTTCCGTGTTACTTCTTTGCGTGGCTGGACCAGAGACGTCCCGGTTGTTCCTCAACCGGCAATCCTGCGGCCGACAGGATGCGATCCAGCAGCAGTTGAGTCTTGGCTGCCTCTGCACCCGAGGTGAGAGGCTGCCTGCGATCCCGCACTCGATCCAGGAAATGGTTCACCGCGCCGGCGAAGCCGAAGGTCTGCGTCGCAGTGGCCCACCCGAACGCCTCCGATGACATCTCCCGAACAGTCGTCTGGCCGTCGCGCGTGATCGCGACGCTGTCGGGGGCTGAAATGGTTGCCGTCACGCCGTCGCCGTAGGCGTCGAGCTTCTCGCTCCAGGCGCCTGCATTGCGCGCGGCCATCAGTGCGCCGGTGTTGCCATTGTCGAAGCGGATGAGCGCGATGACTCCGTCTTCCTGCCACGGGTCATCCCCGGCTGCGTGGGCGTTCACCTCCACGGGTTCGCCTCCGCAGTACCAGCGCAGAAGGTCGACCATGTGGATGGCGTTCTCGAACGTTGCGCGGTATTCAGAGCCGGCCCGGTTCTTCTGCGCGACGCAGAAGGATGCGCCGCTCGAACCGAATGCTTCCCGGCCGGCCTGGTAGACGGGGGCGAAGCGTCTGTTGAAACCCACCATCAGGATGCGACCGCTCTCGTCTGCTTGCTGCGCGAGGGACAGTGCGTCTTCCGCGCGGGTGGCCAGCGGCTTTTCGCAGAAGACGTCGACTCCGGCCGCCAAGACAGAACGCGTGGCCTCGACGTGCTCCGAGCGCGGCGTCAGGATGAACACCGCATCGAGGGTCTCCGCCTCCAGCATCGCGTCAACTGTCGAATATGCCCGTCCGAACCCCCACCGGCGCATCAGCGGCTGGGGATCCGATTTACGCGTGACCACGGCACTCAGTTCCACGTCATCGCGCGCGACCAGGGTCGGCAGCTGTGCGATCGTCGCGATGTTGCCTACGCCGGCTACTCCGATGCGGAGCGTCCCAGAGGTCATTGGGACACCATGTCGGAGAGGATCGCGCGCACCGCCCGGACTGATTCGGCGAATCCTGTCGCAGGGTCAGGGAGGTCTTGCGGGTGCCAACGGTATTCGTACTCGAGGGTCAGCACGTCGTCGTATCCGCGGCGCGCTAGCTCTTGGATGATGTCCGCCCAGGGCACGATGCCGGTGCCGACGACACGAGAGCGGATCGCGCGTTCATCCGCCTTGACCCGAGCGGTGTCCGAAGCCCGGAACGGAGCGTTGCGGTCCTTGAAGACCAGGTCCTTCACGTGGACGTGGCCGATCAGGTCACCCTGAACTGCGAAGGCCTGAGTCCAATCCTCGTCGTGTGTGAACGTCAGGTTGGCCTGGTCGTAGAGCACGCGCACAGCCGGTGAGTCGACTTCGCGAACCAGTCGGGCGGTGTCGGACGCCGTCTGCGTCATGGTTCCGAAGTGGTTCTCGACGCACAGCACCACGCCGGCCTGCTGCGCGTCGACCGCCAGGACGCTCAGCGCCGCGCTGAGCCGCTCCCAGTGCGCAGTGTGCTCGGGGGAACCTGGCTGCCAGGCGCCCGCATAGACCCGGACGCGCGTGGCCCCCACTTCGTGCGCAGCCTCGATGCATCCCCGGAACTCGTCGATGCCGGCTTGCCAGCTGTCTGCGTCGAGGCTGTTGATGCTCGTCGTGTATGGGGTCAGCGCGACGATGGGGAGGCCTTCATCGCGGGCGACAGCGGCCGCCTGCTGCGCCGCCTTCTTGTCCGATGGAGAGATTGCGGCGGGGTACGCATCTTGATAGATGACTTCCGCAGCGTCCAGTCCTGCCGTCTTGAACAAGCGGATCGCTTCCTGGAGTGTCATGCCCGGCGTTCCGAGCGTGTGTCCGGCGATGATCATGAGGAGGTGGTTCTTCTTTCGATGGGGCGGTTCCAGTCCGCCGGTCCGACAAAGTTCGGGGGGCTCTGCACGCGGGAACGGTCGACCAGCTCCATCAAGAGACCCCACGGGGTGAGGAAGTAGATCCAGCGGTTGCCCGACACGGCAGGGCTGTCCCCGGCGACCTCTTTGCGTTCGCCGAGGATGCGCACGCCGGAGATCTGCTTCAGGTGACTGACGGCCCCATCCACGTCCTCCACGGCAAAGCAGAGGTGATGCCCACCTCGGTCGCTATGCCGGGGATGCTCGGTTCGTCGGTCCGCGGTCTGCCACTGGAACAACTCGACATTCAGGTTGGGCGGCATTCTCAGCATCGACAGTTCGAGGGCGGCGTCGGAGGGCACATCGAAGTTGGCCGGCATGAACTCCGTATCCGGACCGCGGGTGGAGCGGTACAGCTCTTCCGCCCCGAGAACGTCGACGAAGAACGACACCGCCTCGTCGAGATCCGGAACCGTGTAGGCCGCGTGGTCCACGTACTGGAGTCCGGGCATTCGCGTCGAGCTCATCGCACAGACCTCGTCGAGGAACGGATGAGCAGTTCCGGCTGTAGGATCACGTGCTCGACCTCGCCGTTCTGGGAGGCACGCTCGGCCAGCCCAATGGCGATCCGGCCCATTTCGGCGATCGGCTGTCGCACAGACGTCAACGGTGGGTTTATGTGCGCGCCGAGGGGAAGGCCGTCGTAGCCGACGACCGAGACGTCATCGGGCACGGAGAGGCCGTATTTGCCGAGCGCGCTGATGACGCCGAACGCGACCATGTCGTTCGCCGCGATCACCGCTGAAGGCCGGTCGTCCATCGTCGCCAGCTCCTGTGCGGCGCGCTCTCCGGCTTCTGCACCGATCTCGCTGTCCAGCTCGATCGGTGTCATCCCATGCCGCGCAGTGAGGTCCTGGTAGGCGGCGCGCCGATCGGCGGCCGTGTGCGTTCCGGGGATACCGGAGACGTAGGCGATCGAGGTGTGGCCGAGGTCCAGCAGATGGTCGAACGCGAGCTCGATTCCCCTCGCGTTATCGACAGTCACGGTCGGCACCTGAACGTCCGACTCGATCCGGTCGATGACGACCAGACGGTTACCGAAACCGAACGGCTCGAATTCGGCGGGGTCCACCCGCGTCGAGGGTGCGATCACGCCGAACGGAGCGTACATCGACTGCATCGCGTGAAGGTATCCAGCGGTCGCCCCTGGATCGTTCTCGGTGACGCAAAGCACCAGCTGGTAGCCTCGCTCCCCTGCAACGGCGGTCATCGTCTTCGCGAGTTCTGCGAAGAAGGGGTTGGTGATGTCTGGCACGATGAGCGGCACCAGGGTGCTGCTCTTGGTCCGAAGCGCCTGCGCGAGCGGGCTCATCGTGTAGCCCATCGATGCAGCGACCTTGAGGATGTGATCCCGGGTCTGCTGCTTCACAGCTTCGGGACGCGAGAACGCGCGTGAAACCGTGGAACGGTGCACGCCGGCCGCGGCTGCCACTTCGTCAATGCTGTGGTTGGACACCGATACTCCCTCGTCCTGCTTTCGAATACGCATCCCAAATGATGGCCATCGTCGCTTCCAGATCACGAATCCCAGGCAGGCCCGCAAACCCGTGGCTCAGCTGGTCGGCCACGGTGTCGACGAACAGTGCGTAGAGGGGGTCGCTGTCCACGTTGAACTGCGATGTCTCCGTGACACCGCCCGTGGACGTGAATGACGCGCGACCATCCGACCATATTGTCGCCGTTCCCTCAGCGCCGATCCGCATGTACGCGCAGTGGCGTTTCAGCGGCGAGGTCGGGAAGGCGTAGCCCACCTGCACGGTCGCAACTCGCCCGTCGGGGGTGGCGAGGGTGAGCGAGGCATAGTCTTCGACCTCCGCGCTATGCAGCTTGGCAGAGATCGCCGCTGTCACGGTGACCTCTCGAGCTCCGGAGGACTGCAGGAACAGGTCGACGAAGTGGGGAGCCAGGTTGATCATGCATCCGCCTCCAGCGCGCTCAAGCTCCACCATCCACGGATTACCGCTGATCAGGTACCGGTTGGGGGGTCCGGCGATGAACTGAGTGCTCTCATAGACAGAGCTTCCCGCTTTGCAGAGCCACTGCTCCACGGGGCCGCCTCGCTGCACGAGGGGGACGGCGATCGGTACGCCGGCCGCCTCAGCGGCCTGCCGGACCTCCTCCACCTGGCGGAGCGCGATGCCGGCGGGCTTCTCGACGACGACCGGAATCCCGCGCTCGATCAGCGCCAGGCAGATCGAGCGCATCGTGTCATGGGGTGCGAAGACGTAGGCCAACTCGATGTCGTCGTAGGCGGACAGCAACTCCTCCCACGAGGAGTGCAGCGTGCCACCCCACAGCCGACTCAGGACTTCCACCCGAGAGGTATCCGGATCCGAGCTGCCAAGCACGTGGTGCCGATCCGCGATCGCCTGGGCGCAGAGCGGCAGGTGCCAGTGCGAGGCGCCGATGATCACTGTTCTTGCTTTGCTCATATCCGCTCTCGCACCTTTGCCAGTATCGCGTCCGCGATCTCCGTCGCTCGCAGCGCTTGCCGATACCCGACAGTCGGAGGCCGACCTCCGGCGAACAGGAGCGCCGCTTCCGCCTGCTCGCGGAAGAGGTCGATCTCGGGGAAGTGCCGCACCGTCTCCGACCCGTACCGATCCCACTCGTGATATGACCAGTTGGACCAGAGTCGCCGGCCTTCATGCGCGACGACGTCGATCTCGAGGGACCAGTCGTTGCGATTGAGGCCGGTCGTGTGCTCCCACGGGTTCCAGTACGTCTCCAGCCTCAGAATCGGCCCGTCCTGGAAGGTGAGCGTCGTGGCGGTGTAGTCGGCAACGCCCGCGCGGTGCAATTCGTCGCTGACGTAGGTGGACCGCACGGTCGCCTCACCAGGAAAGAGTGACGCCGCATACTCGATGGCGTGGATGCCGTTGACGACGACGACACCGCCCTCGTCGGGCGCGGCGCGCCACGAGTCGACGCTCGTCTTGCGAGCCGCGGACCGAACGCTGACACTGATCACGTTCACGGAGGCGATCCATTCCGCCAGCCTCTGGGCGACGGGATGGTGATGCAGCGTGTACCCGACCATGAGGTTCTGGTCGACGTTCTCCACCCCGGACAACAGCTCGGCGTTCGCAAGCGAGGAGCCGACCGGCTTTTCGACCAGAACACGCAGCCCTTGGCGCAACAGCTCTGCCGTCACGCCCGGCTGCATGCTGCTCGGCAGCGACACCACGACGAGGTCCGCCTCCGACGGGTGGAGCTGACGCGCGGATTCCAGCACCCTGGCGCCGACTTCCCGTGCGAGCTCGGCCGTACGCGGGCTCGGGTCCACCAGAGCCACGACGCGGGCGCCGATGGCATGGAATGCGTGTACGTGACGGCTCCCGGCCCACCCGGCCGCGCCGATGACCGCCACCCGTGTCGCCACGGTCATCCCTTCACCCCACCGGATGTCAGTCCGGCGATGAACCAGCGCTGGAACAGCGCGAACAGCGCCAGTACGGGAATGAATGCGACCGTGACGAAGGCTGCGAAGAGACCCCAGAATGCGCCATATCCCGTTTGGAGGTACTGCACGATGCCATTCTGAACCGTCTTCATGTCCTGAGTCGTGGCGAGGACGGTGCCCACGAGGTAGTCATTCCAGACGAATACGAAGATGAAGATGGCGATCGCAGCGATGCCGGGGCGGATGAGAGGGAGCACGATCCGCCACAGGATTTGCACACGCGAGCATCCGTCGATCGCCGCAGCTTCTTCGATCTCCAGAGGAATGTTCTCGATGAAGTTTCGGATGAAGAGGATGGTCTGCCCGCAGATGATCGCCGCGTACACGACGATGAGGAAAGGGTACGTGTTGATCAGCGCCGTCTTCACGAACATGGAGTACAGGGCGATGAAGACGACGATCGCCGGGACCATGGAGAGAACAAGGATGCCGGTCATCACGGTTTCCATGCGGCGGCTGCGGAACCGGGTCGCGACGTAGGCCGCGGGGACGCAAATCGCGAGGGCGAGAACGATCGAACCGCAGGAGTAGATCAACGAATTGAGGAAGAACCGCATGTTCGTCGGTGTGAAGATGCCGGCGTAGTTCGCGAAGGAGAACGGGTCCGGGATCCACTTCGGCGGAAACTGGATGGTGTCGGCCGGGAGCTTCAGAGAAGTCGAAAGAATCCAGGCCACGGGCGGGAGCACCACCAGGGCTGAAAGGACGATGAACACCCATCTCGGGACGCCCCGGAGGATGGTGCCCCACCGGCTACTCCGGCGAGCGGTCGGTGACGTGGTCATAAGCTTTCCCTCCGTCGGAAGCGCAGCGCGATCAAGGTGAGGACGACGTTGATGGCGAAGAGGAGAATGGCTGTCGCGGAAGCGCCGGACAGGTTGTACTGCTGGAAGACTTGATTGAAGACGCGCATGGATAGCGTCTCGGTGGCTCGGAGCGGTCCGCCTCGTGTGGTGACGAGGATGATCGTGACCATCTGCACGTAAAGCATGAGCAGCACTACCACCACGGACACGATCGTGTTCCGGAGATAGGGCAGCGTGACGTTGGCAAAGCTTCTCCAGACGCCACCCCCGTCGACCCGAACGCTTTCGTAGAGCTCCTTGGGCACAGTCTGGAGCGCACCGAGGAAAAGCAGCATTGCTTGCGGATACGACCACCACGCCGTGATGAGGGTGACGGCGACCAGCGCGCCCCCTGTCGTGGAAAAGACGTCGGATGGGCCGAACCCGAGAGCTTCGGTGATGGCGCTCCCGGGCCCGTAGTTCGGGTTGAGGAACCAGACCCACATCGTCCCGGCTGTTGCCTGGGACAGCAGCCAGGGCAGGAGGAACAGGCTTCGTACCGTGCGCTTGAATCGGTGCAGGTTATTCAGGACCATCGCGGACAATAGTCCGGCGGGTAGCGCGATCACGAGCGACCCGAGCGAGAAGACGACGGTGATCCCGATGCTGTTCGCCAGGTTCGGGTCGGAGAAGAGCGCGACGAAGGAGTCCAGCCCGCTGAACGTTCCGATCTGGTAGTAGGTGGTCTCGTGGAGGGCTGTCCACGCGGTATAGAAAAGAGGCCCTACGAAGACGAAAAGGAAGACCACGCAGACAGGGGCGACATACAGCCACAGAACGCGGTCTTTCCGTCGTCGTCGCCCGGTCGAGTCTCGTGGTCGCGGAGGCCGCTGAACTGAGCTGCGCGACGCCACAGTCGTCGTTGACATGATGTCCTGCTTTCCTGGGGGAGCCGGCTGGCGCAGGCTCCCCCAAGCTATTCGGGTCGGAGGTGCTATTTGCTGTTTCCGGCGTCTTGCGCGGACTTGATGAACTCGGTGCCAGAACTGCCTTTCAGGATCAAGGCCTGGCCGGCGTTGGCCAACCCTGTGGACAACGTGTTCCAGTTGTCGGGATACATGCGGGGCTTGCTGTTGCTCTTCACATAGTCCGCGATGTCATTGATCGTCTTCGCGTCCGCCGTGGAGAAGAACGGCTGCTTGTACGTCGCCGCGCGAGGAGGTACTTCACCGCCAGTGGCCATGACCGCACCAGCCTTGGGGCCGGTCATGTACTGAATGAATTTCCACGCGGCGTCAGCATGCTTGCTGCCGGCACCGACGCCGAGGGTCCAGCCGAACGTGGTCCCGGTCGTTCCACCGGTGGAGGCCGTCGGAAGCGAGGTCGACTTCACGTCCGGCGCGGTCTTGCCGAACGTCACGATGCGCTCGGTACCGAGCACTGCCATAGCGACGGTCCCGTTCGCTAACCCGTCGGCGACGGAACTGTAGGTATCGGAAACGACATTCTTACCGAGAGCCTTGGCATCCCGAAGGTCGGCAAGGAATTTGCCGAACTCGTCGCCCTTGTTCGTGGCGAAGTCGTATTTTCCGTTCTTTTGAAGCTGCTGACCGATCTGGTTCATGAAGCAATCGAAGAAGGTGCCGATGACGGCCGAGTTGTCGGTGTCCGAGAATCCAGTTCCGAACCCGGTGAACCCGGCGGCAGCGGCCTTCTTGGCGACATCGACGACCTGGTCGTATGTCGTCGGAACCGTGGCGCCGATCTGACTCAGGATCTTCTGGTTGTAGTACAGGGTGCAGGTGCGGTACTCGTATGGCTCCGCCACCTGCTTCCCGTCCGGCCCTGCCAGGTTGTTGGTCGGATGCAGCCAGTCGGTGATCTTCGAGGCGTCGGCGGGCAGTGGCGAGTACGCTCCTGCGGCAGCCATCTGAGGAACCACCGGCGAGAACATCTTGAACACGTCGGGCGAAGTGCCCGCCGCCGCCGCCTGCGGCAGCCGAGAAAGCATGTCACCCAGCGACACCACCGAAAGGTTGATCTTGATGTCGGGATTCGCCTTCTCGAAGTTGGCGATGTTCTCCTTCAACGCAGCAGAGCGCGGGTTGTCCTGAGTGGGATCGATGAAGTCCCAATACGAGAGCGTCACCGGTCCTTTCGATTCGGCAGGGGCGGATGTGGGGGAGCATCCAGCGAGCACCATTGCTGCGGTCGCGGCGGCCGCGACGGCAAAGCCCCATCGCTTTCGATACATAATCTCTCCAATGAGATCGGTTGCTGAGATCGGTTGCAGTAACGCTAGAGTCACGCTGTTCGAATGTCAACCGTCCGATGCGATGAAATGAGATCGGTTGCTGAGATCGGTTGCATTTTCTTCTTTTCGCATGTTTACTGGTCGCGTGTTCCACAAACTCGACACCCTGACGACCATCCGCGATTCCGGCGCCGTGCTCATCGTTCGCCTGGACGATGCGGAGGAAGCTTTCGACGTGGCCTCGGCCGCGGTCGACGGCGGGATCCGCGCACTGGAGATCACACTGTCGATCCCGGGTGCTCTGCAGGTGATCGAGCGACTGACCGAACGTTTCGCAGGTCGAGACGTCACGATCGGCGCCGGCACGGTGCTTGACGGCTACGCCGCATGGTCGAGCATCCAGTCCGGCGCGCAGTTCCTCGTGAGCCCCAACCTGAACCCCGAGATGATCCGTGTTGCCAATCGCTACCAGGTGGCCACGATCAGCGGTGCGTACACGCCGACCGAGATCCTGAACACTGCCGAAGCCGGATCGGACATGGTGAAGCTCTTCCCGACCGAGGCCGGCGGAATGCCCTACGCCAAGGCGATCCTCGCTCCGCTCGCGCACATCCCGCTTGTTCCGGCCGGGGGCGTGACCACTGCGAACGTCGGTGAATGGTTCAACGCCGGCGTCGTGGCTGTCGGCGTCGGCAGCGCGATCACGAAGGCCGCCCGTGGCGACGGTGACGTGAAGCGTGTCACGAAGGCTGCGGAAGGCTTCGTCGCCGCGATCGAGCGGGCCCGCAGTCCACGATGAGCCCCGCCATGCGGCCGGCCGCGTACATCACTCTCGGAGGGGCGGGGTCCGGCAAATCGACAGTGTCTCGCCACATCAGTGAGTACACGGGCGCACTGTACCTGGACAAGGATGTCCTAGCCGGCCCTCTGGTCGGCGCTGCGCTCGAGGCGCTAGGTCAGAACGCCTCCGACCGGGAATCGAACGACGTCTACCTTCGCCGGGTCATGCCGCTCGAATATGACGCGCTGTTCGCGGTCGCCGGCCAGAATCTGCGCCTCGGCCACTCGGTGGTGCTGGATGCCCCGTTCGTCGCATACCTCTCCGATCCTCACTACCTCCTCACCGCCATGGCGGGAGCCTCCTGGCCGGAGGTGCCGGTCCGTGTCGTTCAGGTGGTCGCCTCCGCGCAAACCGTCAAGCGGCGTCTGATCGAGCGCGCCAGCGCTCGCGACCGCGTCAAACTCAGCGATTGGGACGCATACTGGCAAGCGTTCGGATCGCTGAAATGCTCATGGCAGGGCGCTGAGCGCGTCCAGGTCGCCAACGACAAGGACAACGACTTCTCCGAGATCGACGCGCTCCTGGGTGCCCTTCACGCTTGACCCTGTGATCGCGGCCGTTCGTGGGCGGCCGATGCGCTGTCCACGCGATTTTCGGTAGGCCGGAAGATGCTCGAAGGAGAGTCGAGCGAACGGTGAGGTTTCTCGGCGTCAGCTGCTCGATCAGTTGGAAAGATGTTTTGAGAGCACGTTGTTCGCGAAATACGCCGCCGCGCGGTTCAGGATCTCGTTCTCCTCTCCAGCCGACGCGACTCACGACGCAACCGCACCAACTCTGTCTCCTCATCCGCATCTGACACGGGCACCAGCCCGAACGGGTGCGGAAGCGGATCCCTGATCGGACCGCGACAACTCTGGTTTTGTCGGGTGTTGTCCTCACCAGGTGGCGGGATGCACAAAATCTGCTGCTGGCCGTCCAAGCCACTGCGTGAGGCGCACGGTGAGGTCCATGTCAGCCAGACGTGCCGTGCGGAGGTTTGTCAGGCGGCTCGGTGTGCACCCGAACTGGACAGCCAGAGCGGACCATGTGAGTTCGCGCTCGCGCCGCTGATCGTTCACGGCGGCGTAAAGCTGAGGCAGGTCCCACCGCAGGCGAACATCCCTGCCGATCGCGGGCAAGCGGGTGTGTCCGACCTCTCGCCGTTGTCCGATCAGGAAGTCCTCGGGGGCACGCCCCAGCCATTGCAGCAGCATGAGGGCGTACTGGCAGGACATCGTGCCGCGCCTCACCGTGCGGACTAGCGCGCCCGGGCACACCGCATGGTCGTTGAGTGCCTCCCTCAACTCGCCTGACTGCAGGGTCAACTCCTCTGCCAGTGCCGGCCAGCCGAGGCCCAACGCGGTACGGCGGGCGTCTAGCTCAGCGACCAAGGCGTCCCCGTTGAACATGGGAGCAACTGCCATGCGAAAAGTCAACCACGCGCTGCCCATCCCCGACACCCCGGACTCGCGCGAAGAACAATCACCAGCGCCGACTCACCAACGATCGCCACATACGGATCGCTCATCGGCTACGTACTGTGAATCGGGATGGGTCGATCTCTGGTTATCGGGTGGTGCTCAGGCTGCGTCCCTGAGTTGATTGGCCGCTTCTTGGATTTTGCCTGCCCGCGCTCGTGGAGTTCAGGGCTGGCGGCAATGACCTCACGGCGCTGCGATGCGTGCTCAGCGACGCGCTCGGCGAGCGTCTCGCCGACGTCAGCCAGGGCCTGCGCACCGATGAAAACGCACCAAGACCGCAGCGAACAACCCACTGAACAGCAGAAAACCCCCGGTTTACCAGGGGTTTTCTATGGCGGTACCGGTGGGATTTGAACCCACGGTGGGCTTTCACCCACACAACTTTTCGAGAGTTGCACCTTCGGCCGCTCGGACACGGTACCGCCGACTACTGTACGCGATCCTGGGGGCGATTCGCCAATTGGGAGGTGGCCGTGAGAGCGGGCGGATGCGGTTGGCGGGGCATCCGCCGGGAGTAAAGTTCGGGCATGGCGAAGAAGAGGAACGTCGCGCTCGTGACCGCCGGGCTGTCGACGGCTGCGGTCGGTGTCGGTGCGTGGGCGGGCATCCGTCGGGCCCAGGAGCGCCTCGCGCTGAATCGCACCGCGATGAACGAGACCCTTCCCGTGCATTCCAAGTGGTGGCGGGATGTGGCCAAGACCGAGGGCGAGCTGCTCTACGTCGCGCTCGGTGACAGTGCCGCGCAGGGGATCGGCGCCTCGGCTCCGAAGAACAGCTACGTCGGGGTGATCGCCGACCACATCCGGGCCACGACGGGTCGCACCGTGCAAGTCGTCAACCTCAGTGTCTCCGGGGCGACCGTGGCTCTCGCGGTCGCCGACCAGCTGCCGCGCTTTGCGACCTTCCAGCCGGACGTCGTCACCGTCGCGATCGGCGCCAACGACATCGCGGCGTTCGATCCTGCGCTGTTCGAGGCCGGCATCCGCAAAGTGTTCGCAGCTCTGCCCGACCACGCGATCGTCGCCGACCTTCCCTGTTTCTACCTGCCGTGGAACGAGAAGAAGGTGGCCGTGGGCAACCGCATCCTGCGCCAGGTCGCGGCCGAGCGCGGGCTGACGGTCGTTCCGCTGCACGACACGATGAAGCGGCAAGGGCTGCGCGGCGTCGTCACACAGTTCGCGCAAGACCTGTTCCACCCGAACGACCACGGATACCGCGTGTGGGCGTCCGCGTTTCTGCCGACCGTCACCGCACGGGTGACCAAGCTGTTCCCGCGCCGGCCGAAAGCGTCCGAGGCCGCACGCCCCGACACCGACGCCCCCGACGCCGTCGGCGACCTGGCCGAAGCGCCCGCTACTCCTTGACGGTTCCGGGAGCGAGGTGCGACAGCACGCGCTCCCAGGCGGGGATGACCACCATGTGCCCGGCGCCGGGCACCATTTCGACGCGCGCGTCGGGCAGCGCCTTCTGGTACCAGGATGCGTGGGCGTTACCGACCAGAGGGTCTGCCTGGCCGTTCACGATGAGAGTCTTCGCCGCCACGTCGCCGAACTCGAAACCCCACGGGCGGGCCGTGTAGCTGAGGATGTCCGCGGCGACCCCGCGCGGCCCCTGACGGAAGGCGTCTTTCAGCATCCGGCCCGCACGATCCCGCGCGCCCCGCCGGCTCAATGCTTCTTCGTCGACGAGGGATGCGCCGAGAAGCTCGAGGGGAACGTCGCCGTCTTCTGCGGCCCCGAGCACGGCATCGGCCTGCGGCTGCAGCATGCCGGTCAGCTGCTCGAGCGCCTGATCGGCGGGCAGCGTCGCGAGGTGATTCGACATCTCGGTCAGTTGCGGGTCGATCCAGCGCACGTGCTCATCGGGGGCCGGAGTGCCGACGATGGCGACACGGTCGACCATGTCGGGGTGGCGCGCGGCGAACGCGAGGGCTACCCGTCCGCCCGCGGACCATCCGGCGATGCCGATCGTGCGCGGCCGCGAGATGCCGATCTCCGACTCGTCACGGTTCATGGCGCGCAGATATTCGGCGATGTCGTCGGCGAGTCGAGGGATGCTCGGCCACTCGCCGAACGGCAGCGGATCGGACGATCCGTAGCCGGGCCTGTCGAAGGCGACGATGTGCACATCCCGCCGGGACGAGACGTCAGGGTCGGGGTCGAACGCAGACGATCCCGGGGCCGAGTGGCAGAACACCAGCATTCGCTCCGCGATCGGATCTCCGAGCGTCGTGATGCCGACTTTGCGGCCCGATTCGAGGGTGAAGGTCAGATTCGCCATGCCACCATTGTGCTCCCCTCCACCGACGCTCACCAGGAAGTGCCCACAGCCCGGGCGCCTTGGCGGCGGATGACGGTGGTCAGACATACAGTTGCCCTGTCCATACAACCGATGGGCGCACCGAGGAGGACCAGTGGCGAAAGCCCAGCTGAACTACCGCTGCACCGAGTGCGGCTGGACGACCGCCAAATGGGTCGGCCGATGCGGCGAGTGCCAGGCCTGGGGCACGGTTGCCGAGGCGGCGGCGCCGACCGGCGTGTTGCGTGCGCTCAAACCGGTGTCGATCGGAGCGGAGCGCGCCGCGCGGGCGATCACCACGATCGAGTCCGGCTCCGTCACCCACTGGCCGAGCGGCATCGCGGAGTTCGACCGGGTGCTCGGCGGCGGCATCGTTCCGGGCGCGGCCATCCTGCTGAGCGGTGAGCCCGGCGTCGGCAAGTCCACCCTGCTGCTCGAGGTCGCCTCCCGCGCCGCCCGCGCCCGCTCTCGCGTGCTCTACGTCAGCGCGGAGGAGTCGGTCAGCCAGGTCAAGATGCGCGCCCAGCGCACCGGAGCGATGCACGACCAGCTGTTCCTTGCGGCAGAGACAGACCTCGCCACCATCGTCGGGCAGATCGACGCGGTCGACCCGCAACTCGTGATCGTCGACTCGGTGCAGACAGTGTCGAGCTCCAACGGCGAGGGGCTCCCCGGCGGCCCGAGCCAGGTGCGCGAGGTCGCGAGCACGCTCATCCGAGTGGCGAAAGACCGCAACCTGCCCGTGATCCTCGTCGGCCATGTCACGAAAGACGGTTCGATCGCCGGTCCCCGCCTTCTGGAGCATCTCGTGGATGTGGTCTGCCAGTTCGAGGGCGACCGCCAGACGGCACTCCGCTTCGTGCGGGCGCTCAAGAATCGTTTCGGGCCGACCGACGAAGTCGGCTGCTTCGAGATGACAGGCGACGGGATCGAAGAGGTCGCCGACCCGAGTGGCCTCTTCCTCAGCCGCAACACGACCCCTGAATCCGGCACCTGCGTCACCGTCGCCATGGAAGGACGCCGGCCGCTGCCGGTCGAAGTGCAGGCCCTCGTGGTGAAGACCAATGCCCCCAACCCGCGGCGCGTCACCAACGGCGTCGACTCCTCCCGCGTCGCCATGCTTCTGGCCGTGCTGGAGCGCCGGGCGAACATCCTGTTCGGCGAACTGGATGTGTATGTCTCGACGGTCGGCGGCATCCGGCTCACCGAGCCCGCCGCAGACCTCGCCATCGCTCTGGCCATCGCCTCGGCCGCGAACGGCAAGCCGATCCCCCACACCCTCGCCGCCTTCGGTGAGATCAGCCTCGTCGGCGAGGTGCGGCCAGTCACGGGAGGCAAACAGCGGGCCACGGAGGCCGCCCGGCTCGGCTACGCCACGCGGATCGACGCGAGCTGCCAGAGCATCCGGGAAGCACTTCGCATCGCGTTCACCTCCGGGGCCACCCCGCGCGAACGCGAACTCGACGCCGCGTTCTAGCGTCGGAAGAATCGCGCGACGCGCCGGTGGGACATCCGTCGCGCCGGACATTTCGGGCCGGGGGCGCAGAATGACCGGCGCGGCGCGGCCGGGGGCAGACGCGGGGCCGGGGCAGACAAGGCCAGACCAGCGCGGGCCGGGGCCGGTCAGTTCAGGATGAACTGCTTGGTGTCGGCCGACTCGACGCCGCCCACCGAGGCGGACAGGTGGTACGACGCTCCACCCGCGGGAACGGCGTCGCGCGTGCTCTGGCACGTCGCCGGGTCGGACCGGGTGCGATCCCAGTCGATCGGAGTCTGCGACGAGATGGTCTTGCCGGGCTGCAGCAGCACCTCGGCGTCGACCTTGTCACTCTGGCAGTCGGTCGACTTCCAGTAGACCTCGGAGCCGCTCGTGATCGTGAACACCTGCTGCGACGTGCCGGCGTTCAACTTGCAGGACGCTGACCCCGTGTTGGTGATCGACACGGAAAGCTTGGGCATCTGGTCGGCGGCGTAGGCAGCCGCATCCGTCACCGGCTCGACTTTCACGTCGGCGGGCTTGCACGGTGCGCCGCTCGCTGACGTCTTCTCCGTGGGGATGGTCGTGGCGCCGGCCTTGGGCGTGGTGGCCGAAGCCGGCGTGGTCGTCGTCGTGCCCGCGGGTGTTCCGCTCGACGATCCGGGGCGAACGATGATGAGCACGATGATGACGATCACAGCGAGAACGCCGAGACCGACGAGCAACCGGCGTCGCCAATAGACTTTGCTCGGCTGCGGGCCGACAGGATTCTTGAACGTCGACATGCCTGCAGGATAACGGCGGCCGGGATGATTCCCGCGGCAACTCGCTACAGATGCTTCAACATACGGGTATTTCCTAGGGTGTTCGGCTTCACCCGGGCGAGGTCGAGAAACTCCGCGACGCCTTCGTCGTGTGAGCGCACTAGCTCGGCGTACACCGCCGGGTCAACCGTCTCGTCTCCCATGTCGACGAAACCGTTGCGCTCGAAGAAGCCGACCTCGAACGTGAGGCAGAAGAGTCTGCTCAGTTCGAGTTCTCGCGCATCCTCTTCGATGCGTGCAAGCAGCGCACGGCCGACGCCCTTGCCCAGCCAGGAGTCGGCCACGGCCAGTGTGCGCACCTCGGCGAGGTCGCGCCACATCACGTGCAGCGCGCCGACGCCGATGAGTTCGCCCTCGTCGGTCTCTGCGACCCGGAATTCCTGCACCGATTCGTAGAAGACCACCGCATCTTTACCGAGCAGGATCCTTCGCTGAACGAGCGGCTCGACGAGTTCCTGGATGCGCGTCACATCGCTCGTGCGCGCGCGGCGGATGGTGAAGGGAGGCTGGTCGGAACTCACCCGAACAAGCCTAGTGACTCGACGCCACCTCGCGTGGTCGACGACAAAGCGGGGCCGCCCCGAAGGGCGACCCCGCTTCTCGTATCACTCGGACGAGCGACCGGTGCCTTATTCGCCGGAGGCGGCGAGGTCGGGCGTTGCGGGACCTGCGCCGATCGCGGCGGTCGCGTTGACGCCGATTCCGACGGGCTCGTTGCGGGCCTCGGTGGTGAACACGAAGTCGCCGTCTTTGAAGTCGACGTGCACGTGGTCGCCGGCGTTCAGCTCACCCTGCAGGATGCGCTCGCTCAGCTTGTCCTCGATCTCGTGCTGCACCGCGCGGCGCAGGGGGCGGGCACCGAGCGACGGGTCGAACCCGACCTCGATGAGACGCTCCTTGGCCGGAACGGTGAGCTCGATGGTCATGTCGCGGTCGAGCAGGCGGGTCGACAGGCGCTTGATGAACAGGTCGACGATCTGCAGCAGCTCGGGCTTGCTCAGCTGCGGGAACACGATGATCTCATCGACGCGGTTCAGGAACTCGGGCTTGAAGTTCTTCTTCAGCTCCTCCTTGACCTTGCCGCTCATCCGGTCGTAACCGGTCTGAGTGTCACCCTCGACCTGGAACCCGACGGGGCCGCCGGTGATGTCCTTGGTGCCGAGGTTGGTGGTCATGATGATCACAGTGTTCTTGAAGTCGACGACGCGGCCCTGGCCATCCGTCAGTCGCCCCTCCTCCAGAATCTGGAGCAGCGAGTTGAAGATGTCGGGGTGAGCCTTCTCGATCTCGTCGAACAGCACGACGCTGAACGGCTTGCGGCGAACCTTCTCGGTCAGCTGGCCGCCCTCTTCGAAGCCGACGAATCCGGGAGGAGCACCGAACAGTCGCGAGACCGTGTGCTTCTCGCCGTACTCCGACATGTCGAGGGAGATCATGGCCGACTCGTCGTCGAACAAGAACTCGGCGAGCGCCTTGGCCAGCTCGGTCTTACCGACGCCGGTGGGGCCGGCGAAGATGAACGAGCCGGAAGGACGCTTCGGGTCCTTCAGGCCGGCACGCGTGCGGCGGATGGTCTTGGAGAGCGCCGCGATGGCCTCCTCCTGACCGATCACCCGCTGGTGCAGCGCCTTCTCCATGAACACCAGGCGAGCGGACTCCTCCTCAGTGAGCTTGAACACGGGGATGCCCGTGGCCTGGGCCAGCACCTCGGCGATGAGTCCCTCATCCACCTCGGCCGTGGTCTTCACGTCGCCCGAACGCCACTGCTTCTCGAGACGCAGACGCTCGCCGAGGAGGTTCTTCTCCTCGTCACGCAGCGACGCGGCCTTCTCGAAGTCCTGGTCTTCGATCGCGGCCTCCTTCTTGGAGCGCACGGCCGAGATCTTCTCGTCGAACTCGCGCAGCTCCGGCGGCGCCGACAGGATCGACAGGCGCAGGCGGGCGCCGGCCTCGTCGATCAGGTCGATGGCCTTGTCGGGAAGGAAGCGGTCTTGGATGTAGCGGTCGGCGAGGTTCGCGGCCGCGACGATCGCGCCATCCGTGATCGACACCTTGTGGTGCGCCTCGTAGCGGTCGCGCAGCCCCTTGAGGATGTTGATCGCGTGGGGCAGCGACGGCTCGGCCACCTGGATGGGCTGGAAGCGGCGCTCGAGGGCCGCATCCTTCTCGAAGTGCTTGCGGTACTCGTCGAGCGTGGTGGCGCCGATGGTCTGCAGCTCACCGCGGGCGAGCAGCGGCTTCAGGATGCTGGCCGCGTCGATCGCGCCCTCGGCGGCACCCGCACCCACCAGGGTGTGGATCTCGTCGATGAACGTGATGATGTCGCCGCGGGTGCGGATCTCCTTGGTGACCTTCTTCAGGCGCTCCTCGAAGTCACCGCGGTAGCGGGAACCGGCGATGAGCGAGCCGAGGTCGAGCGTGTAGAGCTGCTTGTCCTTCAGCGTCTCGGGAACGTCGCCGCGCACGATCGCCTGGGCGAGACCCTCGACGACCGCCGTCTTGCCGACGCCGGGCTCACCGATGAGAACGGGGTTGTTCTTGGAGCGGCGAGACAGGATCTGCATGACCCGCTCGATCTCCTTCTCGCGGCCGATCACGGGGTCGAGCTTGTTGTCGCGCGCAGCCTGGGTGAGGTTGCGACCGAACTGGTCGAGGATCTGGCTGCCGGCCTGCGCGGTCGCCTGATCGTTTCCGCCGACCTGAACCTGCTCTTTGCCCTGGTATCCGCTGAGGAGCTGGATGACCTGCTGGCGAACACGGTTGAGGTCTGCGCCGAGCTTGACGAGCACCTGGGCGGCGACGCCTTCGCCTTCGCGGATCAGGCCGAGCAGGATGTGCTCGGTGCCGATGTAGTTGTGGCCGAGCTGCAGAGCCTCGCGGAGCGAGAGCTCGAGCACCTTCTTGGCGCGGGGAGTGAAGGGGATGTGGCCGGTCGGCTGCTGCTGACCCTGGCCGATGATGTCTTGCACCTGCTCGCGAACGGCATCCAGCGAGATGCCGAGCGACTCAAGCGCCTTGGCGGCGACACCCTCGCCCTCGTGGATGAGACCGAGCAGGATGTGCTCGGTGCCGATGTAGTTGTGGTTCAGCATCTTGGCTTCTTCTTGGGCCAAGACGACGACCCGGCGGGCTCTGTCGGTGAATCTCTCGAACATGTCTACTCCTCCGACGCCGTTGCAGGGGTGGCATCGATACAAAGAGAGTAACCACCCGCACCCGCCGAATCTGCCCCTGTTCGCCGTGGGCGTGACGGTTGCACCGTCTTCCCAGGCAAGCGGCGCGGCGTCAGCCGGGCAGTCCGGGAAGCGTGAGTGTGGCGTCGGGGAGCGCGATCGTCACATCCGAGGTGGTGGTGATACCGCTCGGCGTCTCGAAGACGTTCGTGTACGGCACGTAGTCTCGCGTGCAGATGCCGCCCGGCGCAGGCTCGAGCGTCGCTTTGAGCTGGTTGCTCGACACCACGGCGACGGAGGCGATCTTGGGCGGGCAGGTCGAGCTGCCGTACAGGGCGATCGCGAACCTCTCCCCCTGCTGCATCCACACCGCGTATGCGGCCCCGCCGGCGCTGCTCGCGGGGGCTTCCACGCCTTTCGGCTCGCCCTTGTACTGGTCGACGGGCTTGTGCTGCGTGGTGGAGCATCCAGTGAGCGCGAGCGCCAGCAGCACCGTTCCGGCGGCGGCGAAGGGAACGCGAACGCGGACGGACGATGCCGCTGCGGGGGTTGGAGGACGGTGCACGACCCCATTCTAGGAAGGCCGCTGTCACGGGCGCTGAGCGCGTTCTAGGATGCACGTGTGAGCAACCTGGAAAGCGACCCTGCCGAGCTGGTCGCCACAGCCACGGCGACCGTGGACCCGGGCGAAGTCGAGATCCTCGAGCCCCGCGACGTGCCGCTCGGCGGACCGAGGGCCATGAACGTGCGGCGCACGCTGCCGCAGCGCAGACGCTCGCTGATCGGCGGATGGTGCTTCATCGATCACTATGGGCCGGACGACGTGTCGGCAAGCGGTGGGATGCGGGTGCCACCGCATCCGCACACCGGCCTGCAGACTGTCAGCTGGCTGTTCTCGGGAGAGATCGAGCACAGGGACAGCGTCGGAAGCCACGCGATGGTGCGCCCTGGGGAGCTGAACCTCATGACCGCCGGGCACGGCATCAGCCATTCGGAGGTGTCGACCGCGGCCACCACGAGGTTGCACGGCGTTCAACTGTGGGTGGCGCTGCCGTCGGCATCCCGCGACACCGCTCCGTTCTTCGAGCACCACGTGCCGGTCGTCGGGCGGCTCGGCGACGCGGAGGTGCGCACGTTCGTCGGTTCGCTGGCGGGGAGCGGCACGGCCGCGACCGTGTTCAGCCCGCTCCTGGGAGCCGAGCTGATCGTGCCGGCAGGCAGCACCGTTCGGGTTCCTCTCGACGAGTCGTTCGAGCACGGCGTGCTGGTCGACGCCGGCGATGTGTCGGTGTCGGGCGTTCCGGTCGCGCGAGCGCATCTGGCCTACCTCGCACCCGGGCGCAGCGCGCTCGACATCACCGTCGGCGATGGGGATGCGCGGCTCATCCTGCTGGGCGGGCGTCCCCTCGGCGAGCAGATCGTGATGTGGTGGAACTTCATCGGCCGCAGTCATGACGACGTCGTGCGCTCTCGGGCCGAGTGGCAGGCCGATGTGATCGCAGGCGGCGACGCGGCCGGTCGCTTCGGCGAGGTCGCGGGCTACGACGGGTCGGCGTTGCCGGCGCCCGAACTGCCGACCGTCCGACTCAAACCGCGCGGCTGACGGAGCGTCGCTTTCCCTCACAAGGGTGCGACGGAACGGTTTCTCCACAGATAACAGACTCGCGTGGTTCTCAGCCGCGCTGCCCGACAGACTGGGTGTACCGAATGCATGCAGAATCTTGGTGTTTGCATGCACATCCGTATACACTCGAACCATGGGAGTCACCGTGCAAGTCAGGGATCTCGATCCAAGCGTCAACGACCGGTTGAAGGCGGCCGCCGCAGCCAAAGGGCTGTCCTACTCCGAGTACCTCCGGCGCGAACTCACCCGCATCGCCGAGAGGATGCGCGTCGACGAACGGTGGGCCGAGCTCGAACGACAGACCGAGGAACAGCTCGGCTCCCTTCGCGAGAGCGCTGAGCTTCCGCGGGAGGCCGTCGAGAACGACATCGACCGGGAGACGATCGTTCGCTGGATCAGAGAAGACCGCGACCGCTGATGCCGCTCGCCGTGATCGACAGCAGCGCGCTCATCGACCTTCTCTACTTCCGCGGCTACGCGGATGCGACCGTGCGCGAGTTCGAATCGCAGTTCTTGGCACCCGAGCTGATAGCGCCGGAGTTGATCAGCTTCGCTCGAAAGTCCGTCACCCGCCGGCCGGATCTCTCGGCGAAGGTCGAGCGTCTGCTCGCCGACTTCGGCCGCATCCGCGTGCAGCGCTACGGGCACCTGCCTCTGATGGAGACGGCGTGGAGGCTTCGGCACACGGTCTCGGCCTACGACGCGATGTACGTCGCGCTGGCCGAGCGATTGCAGGTGCCTCTCGTCACGACAGACGAGCGCCTCGCGAAAGCGGCGGCGAGCGAGTGCGAGGTTCTGAGCCTAGAGCAGCTACTGCAGAGCTGAGGTGAGACGCGCGAGGTTGTCGAGCACCGTGGAGCGCAGCGGCTGGCGCATCCACTCATCGAGGGTGAGCTCGCGGCTGTCGCGCCGATAGCCGTCTTCGACCTCGCGCATCTGCGAGACGAACGACCGACCGCGCACCATGAGGGAGACCTCCATGTTGAGCTGAAAGGAGCGCATATCCATGTTGCTCGACCCGATCACGGCGACATCGTCATCGATCGTGAAGTGCTTGGCGTGCAGAATGTACGGCTTCTTGTACATCCAGATGCGCACGCCGGCCCGCAGCAGCACCTCGTAGTACGAGCGCTGAGCGTGATACACGAGCACCTGATCGCCGATCTCCGAGACGAACAGGTCGACGGCGATTCCGCGCTGAGTGGCCGTCGTGATCGCCGTGAGCATCGACTCGTCGGGAACGAAGTAGGGAGAGGTGATGACGATGCGCTCCTGCGCGTAGTACAGCAGCGCCAGAAAGAGCCTGAGGTTGTTCTCGCCGGCGAAACCAGGGCCACTCGGCACGACCTGCGCATCCAAGGACTCGTCGGTGAGGTCGTCGGTGATCGGCTCGGTCTCGCGTCGGAGCAGCTCGTCGGTCTCGCTGTACCAGTCGGTGATGAAGATCGCGTTGAGACCGGCGACGATCGGCCCCTCGAGCCGCACGATGAGCTCTTTCCACTTGAGCCCGCGCTTGATGTTGCTGCGCTTGTTGTAGCTGCGGTCGATGACATTCTGGGAGCCCATGAACCCGACCTTGCCGTCGACGATGAGGAGCTTGCGGTGGTTGCGAAGATCCGGGCGCTGGTACTTGCCCTTGAACGGCTGCACGGGCAGCATCAGGTGCCACTTCGCGCCCATCTCCGTGAGCCGTTTCAGGGTGTGTCTGTAGTCCCTCGTTCGAAAAGACGCGATGTGGTCCAGCAGCACCCGCACCACGACGCCGCGCTGCACCGCCGCTTCGAGGGCGTCGAAGAAAGGCTTGGTCGACTGATCACACGACAAGATGTAGAACTCGACGTGCACGTACCGCTTCGCATCCGCGATCTCCTGGGCCATCGCATCCAGCGAGGCTTGATAATCGCCGTCGAGCGACGCCGTGTTGCCGCCCACGAGCGGCATCGCACCGAGGTTGCGGTTCAGCTGCACGACCGACTCGAGCCAGGGCGGCCACGGGTGATCCCGGCGCACCCGCTCGATACCCTCGGTGCTCTCGATGATGAAGGTGTTGATCTCCTCCTGCTTCTCGCGGCGGCGCTTCGGCAGCTTGTAGCTGCCGATCAGCAGGAAGAACAGCACTCCGATGTAGGGGATCAAGAAAATCGCGAGCAGCCAGGCGGTCGCGGAAGTCGGCTTGCGGTTGCGCGGAACCACGATCACCGCGATCACACGGATGATGAAGTCGACGACCAGCAGGAAACCCACGATGATCGTCGTCCAGAGGGCTGCATCCATGGGTGCGGTTCTCCCTCGGCCTCATCGGCGCACCGGATGCGCGCCTCATGGCCTACCGTATCGAAGCGGGGGCCGGAAAGCGCGGAATGAGGGCGACCGCTGTGTCTGCGGGGTCTGTGTCGAGGCTTCTGCGGCTACGGCTTCTGCGGCTACGGCTTCTGCGGCTACGGCTTCTGCCGCTACGGCTTCTGCGGAAGGCCGCGGCGAGCTCGCTCCTCGGCCTCCATGCGCGAGTAGACCTTGCGCTCCGTGCGGTCGGCGCGGATGATCGCGCGCATGATCAGCCAGAAGAGCAGCCCGACCAGAACGGTGGGTGCGAGCGACCAGACGATACCTGCGACGACGTCATTCATAACGAGCTAATCGTAACGCGCCCGGCTGGGAAAGCGGCCACCGGCGACCGCGCCTACTTCACCAGCGGGAACAGGATGGTCTCGCGGATGCCGAGGCCGGTGAGCGCCATCAGCAGACGGTCGATGCCCATCCCCATGCCACCCGACGGCGGCATGCCGAACTCGAGCGCCCGCAGGAACTCCTCGTCGAGACGCATCGCCTCGTTGTCACCCGCGGCCGCGAGCCGCGCCTGCTCGATGAACCGCTCGCGCTGCACGACGGGGTCGACGAGCTCGGAGTATCCGGTGGCCAATTCGAAGCCGTTGGTGTACAGGTCCCACTTCTCCACGACGCCCTCCCGCGAGCGGTGGGCGCGCACGAGCGGGCTCGTGTCCACAGGAAAGTCCATGACGAACGTCGGGCGCACGAGAGAGCCTTTGACGAAGTGCTCCCACAGTTCCTCGACGTACTTGCCGTGCAGGGGATGCTCGATCTCGATCCCCTCCGAGGCGGCGATCTCTCGCAGACGTTCGATCGGCGTCGCGGGGGTGATCTCTTCGCCGGCCGCGGCGGACAGGCTGTCGTACATCCGGATGCGATCCCACTCGCCGCCGAGGTCGTACTCGGTGCCGTCGTCCCACGTCACCACGTGCGAGCCGGAGACCGACTCGGCGGCGTTCTGGATGAGGGTCTGCGTGAGGTCGGCGATCGAGTTGTAGTCGCCGTAGGCCTGGTAAGCCTCGAGCATGGCGAACTCGGGCGAGTGCGTGGAGTCTGCGCCCTCGTTGCGGAAGTTGCGGTTGATCTCGAACACGCGATCGATGCCGCCGACGACCGCGCGCTTGAGGTACAGCTCAGGGGCGATGCGGAGGTACAGGTCGGTGTCGAACGCGTTGGAGTGGGTGACGAACGGACGAGCGGAGGCGCCACCGTGCATCACCTGGAGCATCGGGGTCTCCACCTCGATGAACTCGCGCTCGGTGAACGTTCGACGCAGACTGGCGACGGCCTTCGCGCGGTTCACGACGTTCGTGCGCGCCTGCTCGCGCGCGATCAGGTCGAGGTAGCGGTTGCGAACGCGTGTCTCTTCGTTCAGCTCGTTGTGGAGGTTCGGCAGCGGCAGGATGGCCTTCGCCGCGATCTCCCACTCCGTCACCATGATCGACAGCTCGCCGCGGCGGCTGGAGATGACCTCACCGGACACGAAGAGGTGGTCGCCGAGGTCGACGAGTTCCTTCCAGGCGACGAGCGACTCCTCCCCCACAGAGGCGAGCGACACCATCACCTGAAGGCGGGTGCCGTCTCCGGACTGAAGAACGGCGAAGCAGAGCTTTCCGGTGTTGCGCAGATGCACGACCCGGCCGGCGACACCGACGATCTCGCCGGAGGTCTCGTCGGCCTGCAGGTGGCCGAAGCGCTCACGCACCGCGGGGATCGTCGTGGTGACCGGAACCGACACGGGATACGCGCCGCCGCCGGGCGTCGCCGCTTCCGCGATCAGGCGCTCGCGCTTGGCCAGGCGAACCGCCTTCTGCTCGCTGATCTCGTCAGCAGAGAGTTCAGGCTCGGTGGTCTGCGCTTCCGTCATTGTCGTCTTTCGTTCGAAGGGTGAGAGCTGCGGCTCAGAGGATGCTGATGCGCTCGTTGTCGATGAGCCTGGTGGTTCCGAAGCGGGCGGCTACGAGCACAGTGGCAGGGCCGTGGTGCTCGGCGTCGACGGCGAGGAAGGTCTCCGGGTCGACGACCACGAGATAGTCCAGCTTAACGGCTGGCTCGGCGGCGAGACGCGCCCTGGCAGCGGCGAGCACCGCATCCGTCCCCTTCGGCGCGGCGGCCGCAGCAGCGGCGAGCGCCTGGGACAGCACGACGGCGGCGGCCCGCTGATCGTCGTCGAGGTAGCGGTTGCGGCTCGACAGCGCCAACCCGTCCTGTTCGCGAACGGTGTCGACGACGGCGATGGTGACGGGCAGATCGAGGTCGCCGACCATCCGGCCCACCAGGTGCACCTGCTGAGCGTCTTTCTGCCCGAACACGGCGACGTCAGGAGCGACGATGTTGAAGAGTTTGGCGACGACGGTCAGCATCCCGTCGAAATGGCCGGGACGCACCTCGCCCTCGTAGAGGGAGGCGACCGCTCCGGCCGTGACGCGGGTCTCCGGCGCTCCAGAGGGATACATCTCGGCGGCGGTCGGGGCGAACACCAGGTCGGCGAGGCCGTCGAGCTGGGCGACATCGGCGTCGAGCGTTCGCGGATACCGCTCCAGGTCTTCGGTCGGGCCGAACTGGAGCGGATTGACGAAGATCGACACGACGACGATCCCGCCGAGGTCGCGCGCCCGGCTCACCAGCCGGAGATGCCCTTCGTGGAGCGCGCCCATCGTCGGCACGAGCACGACCCGGGCATCCGGCGCGTCAGAACTGCCTTCGCGCAGTGCGGTCTCCCGCGCCTGGGCGACCCTGCGCCGAAGCTCCGCGATCGTGGTGACGACGTCAGGCATCTGCTCCCCTACGGCCGGCGCGTCCCGACGGAACGCTCACGGACACGGCCGGACGTCCAGGCTACTCGTCGCTGCCGAAGCCTGTGTCGCCCTGGCGCCGGCGGGACTCGCCGAACTCGTCGAGAACCGACGCGATGTCGAGTGCCGACGGGGACGCGCCGCGGCTCAGGGCGTTGTCGACGGATGAGCGCACCAACGAGCTCAGGAACGGCCCGGCGTTCTCGACCCCGATGCCACGCAGGATTTCTGTCGACTGCTCGACGATCGCCCGCGGGAACGAGGTCGCCGTCGCGATGGCCTCCGCGTAGGCAGGGCGGTCGGCTTCGGCGATGACCACCGGCTCGCCGCCCATCTCGACGACCAGGGCCTGCGCGATCGGCAGCACGGGGCCGGGAGCGGTGACCGCGAAATAGCTCTCGGCGAGGCGTGCCAGGTCGAGACTGGTTCCGGTGAACTCGAGCGCGGGATGCACGGCGAGCGGTATGGCGCCCGCCGCCATGGCGGGCGCCAGCACCCCGACCCCGAAACCGGGCGCAGTGTGCAGCACGATCTGGCCCGGCTGCCATGTCCCGGTCGCTGCGAGACCCGCGACGAGTCCGGGCAGCTCGGCGTCGGGCACGGCAAGGATCACCAGTTCGCTGCGTTCGACCAGCACGGGAACGTCGAGGATCGGCACGCCCGGCAGCATCGCCTCAGCCCGCTCGCGGCTCGGCTCGGAGACCGCGGAGATGCCGACGATCGCGTGGCCCGCGCCGGCGAGCGCGGCTCCGAGCGTCGGTCCTACCCGGCCCGCGCCGACGATTCCCAGTCCCAGTCGACCTGAGCGTTCAATCACTCGAATTCCTGTCCCTTGTCGGTGCTGCCGTCTCGACCGTGTCTACTGCCGGCGTCCAGGCCACCGGTTCCATCGTCTCCGCCGGCTCCCGCGCCAGCCTCCGACGCATCCACCCCACCAACCGCCGCCGACTGCACCGGCGGAACCGCGGACACGTCGATCGCCGCCCAGCGGTGGCTGGTGTCGGTCTGGGCCGAAGCGATCGCGCCGGCCGACACGGTCTCGAAGAGGTCGACGCTCTGCACCGCGTCGACGCCCGCGAGCCTCGGCCGCACCGGGCCCGACACCGTGTGCAAGCGGGTGGAGGCGAGGCCGAGCATCCGATCGACCGGCCCCTGCGCGATCTCGAGGCTCTGCAGCCGGGCGAGCGGCACGATGGAGAGGCTGCGCCACACAGCGCCTCGGCGCAGGAGGATCACCCCGTCGAGAATGCTGTAGCCGGTGCGCTGCCAGGAGAACGGGCGGATCCACGCGGCGCGACGGGGGCTTCCGACGAAGTCGTCGCGTCCGCGAGAGGTCATCCCCGCCGCGATCACCGCCCGGTGCTCCTCGGTGGCGAAAGCAGGCAGCACGAGAGAGAGCACCCGGGCGACGTCGGCGGCGTCTCCCACGGGCAGCATGGTCGTCGCAGGCTGACCGGCGGCGCCCTTCTCCCGGGAATGGCCCGCGGTGTCGATCCGGATCTGCCACCAGCCGAACGGCCGCCACATCAGTGGCTGCATCACCTCGACGGCGTGGATGCGGCCGGGCGGAAGCGTCTCGTTGCTGGTGCTCAGAAGGCCGAACCCGACCCGCACCCCGTCGGGGGTGCCGGCGATCGAGTACCGCACCGACTTCGTGAACCGGTTCACGTAGAAGCTCGCCGAGCCGAGCAGTCCCGGAAGCACCACGAACAGCAGCCACAGCCGGCCGGTCGACGCCCCGACGATGAGCAAGCCGATCACGATGAGCAGGAAGATGGTGAACCCGCTGAGGATGAGCGAACCGAGCAGCCGCAGCGGCGGGATCTTGACGACGGACTCGGGCGGGGCGGCGTTCGGATCGAGCTCGGGCGCGAGGAACTCGTTCACCCGCCGGCCCACGAGCCCCGGAGCCGCGACGCCCGGCCCGGTGGTGCCGCCGGCATCCGTCGCCTCCTGCTCGGCCGCCTTCACCCCGGAGGCACGCCGCAGCACGTCCGCCCGCAGCCCGTCGGCGAGCGACGATCCGAGATACGAGAGCTGAACGTTGGCGTCGTGACCGGCGACCGAGATGTCGAGTTTGGCCGCGCCGAAGATGCGGGCGAACAGCGGGCGCACGACATTGATGCCCTGGATGCGGTCGAGCCGTGCCTTCCGCTGCGTGCGGAACAGGATGCCGCTGCGCACCTCGACGGCGTCGCCCGTGATGCGGAAGGTGTGCATCCGCCACGACAGGTAGAACGCGCCGATGCAGAGGATGAGCACGACGGCCACGGCGAGCAGTGCCCAGCCCTCCCACCCGCGGTCGTAGAGCTCGTCGAGCGGGTCGCCACCGTAGTTCGGCGCGCCCACGAAGAAGTTGACGATGCGCTCCCGCAGATTCGAGAGCACGAAACCGAGAACGGCCACGAACACGATGCCGCCGCGCAAGAGGGGCGTGGCCGGATGCAACCGGTGCCATTCGCCGTCGGTGAACCTCTCCGCCGCGCGCTCCACGGCGTTGAGGGGCCCGCCGGGAAGCTCGCTCACAGTCCCGCCCGCCTGCTCTCCGCCAGCTCGACGAGCCGGTCGCGCAGGTCGGACGCCTCCGCCTCCGGAAGCCCCGGGATGACCACGCCGGTGGATGCCGCCGCGGTGACGAACTTGAGGTCGGCGAGGCCCAGAGCTCGGCCGACCGGGCCGCGGTTGATGTCGATGAGCTGCATGCGCCCGTACGGCACCGAGACGAAGCGCTGGAACATGATGCCGCGACGGAACAGCAGGTCGTCGTCACGCATCCGGTACCCGATGGATCGGGCCCGGCGCGGCGCGATGATGAGGCCGATCACCGTGCTGACCACCACCGCGGCCAGCAGCAGCCAGCCCCACTCCCAGCGCGCGACCAGCCAGAGGAAGGTCGCGACCGCGGCCGCGACGACGCCGGAGACCAGCGCGCCGACGATCACGACCACGACGTATTTCGGCGACACTCGCCGCCAGTCTCCGACCGAGAGGTCAAGACGATTGGGCATGAGCACTCTCCGGCTTGTCTTCGTCGTCGTCCGGGGGAAGGGTGCACATGAACTCGGCGACGAGGCCCGCGGCGAGCAGGATGGCCGCCCCGGCGGTCGCCGTCGCGGCCAGGCCGATCGTGCCGGCGGCTGGGATGACCGCACGGCTCAGTAGGTAGACCAGGATGCCGACGCCGGCTCCCGTGAGCAAGGCGCCCGCGAGGCTGCACGCCTTCGCGAGCACGACGATGCGCATCGCCCGGAAGGGATCGATGCGCCGAGCGGTGCGGCCGTGGGTCGGATGCGTCGCGCGGCGGATCGGCACCGCGAACGCCACGACGATCACGGCGATCGCGATCAGCGTGATCGGCAGGGTGACGGGCGGGATGAAGACGGCCAGCCCGGCGCCGGCGAACGCCAGTTGCAGCAGAAAGCCGACGACGGCGCCACCGACGGCGAGCGCGAGGATCGTGGTGATTCGGGTTCGTCTCATCGGGCTCCTCCCCGCTCACCGGAACGTTCAGCGACCTCGTCGATCGAACCCGGCACGGAACTCGTAGCGTACGGCACGACCGTCTCGCGGTCAGCGGCACGGGCGGCGAGGTCGGCGACGCGTCCGTGGCCGGTGAGCCGCGCATCGTTGTCGGCGTCGAGCCAGGGGACCAGCACGAACCCACGCTCGGCGGCCCTCGGATGCGGCAGGGTCAGCCGCTCGTCGTGGGACTCGCGCCCGTCGTAGTCGACGATGTCGACGTCGAGGGTGCGGTCGCCCCAGCGCTCGTCGCGAACCCGGCCGAAGTCGTTCTCGACACCGTTCACGGCGTCGAGCAGCGTGTGCGGCAGCAGGGTCGTCTCGATGAGTGCGACCGCATTGAGATAGGCCGGGGCGTCGTGATCGACCCCGGTCAGTTTGAGGGCGGGCGTCTCGTACAGCCCGGAGACGCGCAGCACCCGCACACCCGCGAGCGAGCCGAGCGCCTCGACGGCCGACCGGATGGTCGCCGCGCGATCGCCGAGATTAGCGCCGAGCGCCAGCACGGCGGGCACGGCGGGCCGCATCCGTTGCGGCTTGGGATGCACGCCGCCGGTCACGAACGCTCCCTCAGGATGCGCACGGCGACATCCTCGAACGGCACCTCGATCGGCGCTTGCGGCTTGTGCACGGTGACCTCGGCGGCCGTGACGGCGCTGTGCGCGAGAACCACCGCGGCTATTCTCTCGGCGACCGTCTCGATCAGGTCGACGGGGTCGCGGCGCACCGCGGCCGCCACCTCTTCGGCGAGCTCGCCGTAGTGCACCGTCGCCTCGACGTCATCGCTGGCAGCGGCGCCCGCGAGGTTCAGCCAAGCGGTCACGTCGACCACGAACTCTTGCCCGTTCTCGCGCTCGAAGTCGTAGACGCCGTGATTGGCCCGCACTCGCAGCCCGGTGAGGATGATCGAGTCGTTTCGGTTGGTCGAAGCTGGCTTAGTCATCGGTTCCACCTTGCCATGCCCGCACGACATCGAGGGCGAGGCGGGTCGAGGCCACGTCGTGCACGCGCACCGCCCAGGCGCCGGCCTGAGCGGCGAGGGCGCTGATGACGGCCGTGGGCGCATCCCTGTCCGCCGCAGTGGCGTTGTCGGGGAGGAGAGCGCCGAGGAAGCGTTTGCGGGATGCTCCGATGAGCACCGGATAGCCGAGCGTCTCGATGTCGTGGAGATGACCGAGCACCTGCCAGTTGTGGCGGGCGTTCTTGGAGAAGCCGAGGCCTGGATCGACGATGAGCTTGGCAGGATCGATGCCGCCGCCGACGAGGTCGGAGAGACGGCTGGAGAGCTCCGAACGCACCTCGGCGACGGTGTCGGTATAGGTCGCGCGGGAATCTTTGCTGTCGAGCAGCCCTCGCCAGTGCATGACCACGTACTGCAGGCCGGTGTCGAGCACCGCCTGCGGCATCCCTTGGTCGGCGAGGCCGCCGGAGACGTCGTTGATGATCGCGGCTCCCACATCGGCTGCAGCCCGGGCGGTCGACGCGTGCATGGTGTCGACGCTCACGGTGATGCCGCGCTCGCTCAGCGCTCGAATGACCGGCAGAACGCGGGCCTGCTCGTCGACGGGGTCGACACTGCTTGCTCCAGGCCTCGTCGATTCGCCCCCGACATCGATGATGTCGGCGCCCTGCTCGACGAGATCGACGGCGTGGGCGATGGCCGCTTGCGGCTCGAGCCAGAGCCCGCCGTCGCTGAACGAGTCCGGCGTCACATTGAGGACGCCCATGATGAGCGTCACGCGATGCCACGCCCGATCAGCGAGATGAGCTCAGCGCGGGCCGCCGGCTCGGCGAGGGCGCCGCGGGAGGCGATGGTCACGGTCGAGCTGTCGGACTGCCGGGCGCCGCGCGTGGTCACGCACTCGTGGGTCGCGTCGAGTACGACGAGCACACCCTTCGCCCCGACCCCGGCCTCCAGCGTCTCGGCGATCTGCTCGCCGAGACGCTCCTGCAATTGCGGTCGGGCGGCGAGCGCCTCGATCATGCGAGGGATGCGCCCCAGCCCGACGATGCGGTCGTGCGGCAGGTAGGCGACGTGCGCGACACCGAGGAACGGCAGCAAGTGGTGCTCGCAGACCGAGCGGAACCGGATGTCGCGCATGAGCACGGTCTCCGCATCCGCCCCCTCGAGAGGAATCGGATCGCCCAGCTCGGCCTGCGGATCTTGACCGAGCCCGGCGAAGAACTCCTGGTAGGCGTCGGCAACGCGGGAGGGCGTGGACTGCAGGCCAGCACGCGTCGGATCCTCGCCGATGGCGGCGAGGATCTCGGCGACGGCCGCCTCGATGCGCGAACGATCGAAACCGGTCATGCGCGCGACGGCTCTACGCCGTTGCCGGACGCGGCTTGCGAACGGGGGCGCGCTTCGGCTTCGCCGGCGGCTCGGAGTCGACTCCGCCGTCGACCGCACCGGCGTCGATCGGCGCCTTGGCCTTGGGGTAGTCGATCGGCGGCTGGTCGGAGATCGGGCGCTTGTCGCTGGAGAGCCACTGCGGACGCTCGGGCAGCTTCACCACGTCTTTGAAGATCTCGGCGATCTGGTTGTGATCGAGGGTCTCCTGTTCGAGCAGCTCCGCAGCCAGGCGGTCGAGCACGGCGCGGTTCTGGTTGATGACCTCCCAGGCCTCGTCGTGCGCCTTCTCGATGAGGGCTCGCACTTCGCCGTCGACGCGCTCGGCGATGGACTCCGAGTAGTCGCGCTGGTGACCCATGTCGCGGCCGAGGAACATCTCGCCGTTGGCCTGGCCGAGCTTGACCGAACCGATGTCGGCGCTCATGCCGTACTCGGTGACCATCTTGCGGGCGATGGATGTCGCCTTCTCGATGTCGTTCGAGGCGCCGGTGGTGGGGTCGTGGAAGACGATCTCCTCGGCGACGCGGCCGCCCATCGCATACGTCAGCTGGTCGAGCAGCTCGTTGCGGGTGACCGAGTACTTGTCTTCGAGGGGCATGACCATCGTGTAGCCGAGGGCCCGCCCTCGCGGGAGAATGGTGATCTTGGTGACCGGGTCGGTGTAGCGCATCGCGGCGGCGGCGAGGGCGTGTCCACCCTCGTGGTACGCCGTCATCAGCTTCTCCTGGTCTTTCATCACGCGGGTGCGCTTCTGCGGCCCGGCGATCACGCGGTCGACGGCCTCGTCGAGGGCGCGGTTGTCGATCAGCTGAGCGTTGGAGCGCGCGGTGAGCAGTGCGGCCTCGTTGAGCACGTTCGCCAGGTCGGCGCCGGTGAACCCGGGCGTCTTGCGAGCGAGCACTTCGAGGTCGACGGATGCCGCGAGCGGCTTGCCGCGGCCGTGCACCTCGAGGATCTTCTTGCGGCCGACCATGTCGGGCGCGTCCACGCCGATCTGACGGTCGAAACGGCCGGGACGCAGCAGCGCCGGGTCGAGGATGTCGGGACGGTTGGTGGCCGCGATCAGGATGACGTTGGTCTTCGGGTCGAAGCCGTCCATCTCGACGAGCAGCTGGTTGAGCGTCTGCTCGCGCTCGTCGTGACCGCCGCCGAGGCCGGCGCCACGGTGACGACCGACGGCGTCGATCTCATCGACGAAGATGATGGCCGGGGAGTTCTCCTTGGCCTGCTGGAACAGGTCGCGCACACGGCTGGCGCCGACACCGACGAACATCTCGACGAAGTCCGACCCGGAGATCGAGTAGAACGGCACTCCAGCCTCGCCGGCGACGGCGCGGGCGAGCAGGGTCTTGCCTGTTCCGGGAGGGCCGTACAGCAGCACGCCCTTCGGGATGCGGGCGCCGACCGCCTGGAACTTGGCCGGCTCTTTGAGGAAGTCCTTGATCTCCTCGAGTTCCTCGATCGCCTCGTCGGAGCCGGCGACGTCGTCGAAGGTGACCTTCGGGCTCTCCTTGGTGACGAGCTTCGCCCGGGACTTGCCGAACTGCATGACCTTGTTGCCGCCGCCCTGCATCCCGGAGAGCATGATCCAGAAGAACACACCGATCAGCAGAACGGGAATGAGGAAGCCGAGGGCCGACAGCAGCCAGTTGGGCTGCGGAACCTCGTCGTCGAAGCCCTTCGACAGGTTGGCGTCGTCGACGGCCTTCACGATGTCGGGGCCACGCGGGGTGACGTAGTAGAACTGCACCTGACTGCCGAGCGTCTTGTCGGCCTGGGTCAGGGTGAGGTCGACGCGATTCTCACCGTCGACGATCTTCGCGCTGGCGACCTTGTCGTCTTTGAGGAGCTCGAGCCCCTTCTGGGTCGACACTCCCTTGAATCCCGACATCGTGATCAGACTCGAGCCGATCCAGACGGCGACGATGGCAAGCACGATGTAAAGAAAAGGCCCGCGGAAGATCTTCTTGGCGTTCATGGTGAAGCAAGGGTATCGCGCGGGGACTGTATGGCGGCTGCGTGTTCGCTTTGGGCGACACGTGCGCTCGAGCGCCTCTGTTTCAGCTGTAGACGGCGGGAGCCAGAACGCCGACACCGCGCAGGTTGCGGTACTTCTCGGCGTAGTCGAGTCCGTAGCCGACGACGAACTGGTTCGGGATCTCGAAACCGACGTACTTCACGTCGATGTCGACGCGCGCGGCATCCGGCTTGCGGAGCAGCGTGCAGATCTCGATGGACTCCGGGCCACGCGAACGCAGGTTGGCGAGCAGCCACGAGAGGGTGAGGCCCGAGTCGATGATGTCTTCGACGATCAGAACGGTCTTGCCGTTGAGGTCGGTGTCGAGGTCTTTGAGGATGCGCACCACGCCGCTCGACGCCGTGCCCGACCCGTAAGAGCTGACCGCCATCCAGTCCATGGTCACCGGGAGCTTCAACTCGCGCGCCAGGTCGGCCATCACCATGACAGCGCCCTTCAGCACGCCCACGAGCAGCACGTCCTTGCCCGCGTAGTCGCGCTCGATGTCGCGGCTGAGCTCTGCTATCCGGGAGTGGATCTGCTCGTCTGTGATGAGAATCTCGGTCAGGTCGTCTTCAACGTCCGTGAGTTCCATGGGGGCGGTGCTGTCCTTAAGTCTGAGAAGAAAAGATGAGCAGTCCGTTCTGCCTGACAACTCTAACGCCTGGAAGGCTGAGCGATTTCTGGCCGTGCCAGTGCGTGATCAGGTCGGCGACCGCGAGGGTGTGCGCGCGGCTGAGCGACACACCGAACTCGGCGGAGACGACCAGACGGATGATGCGCTGCCGGAGCGCGGGCGGGTCGGAGGCCAGCCCCCGCACATCCAGGGCCACATGGCCGTCGTCGGTCTGGCTGACGAGTTCGAGCGCCCAGTCGAGCGCGAGACCGTCGAGCGCTTCATTGTCTTCGCGCAGCTGATCCGCGGTTCGGGCGAGAGCTTCGGCGACGCCCGGGCCGAGCTCGCGTTCGAGCGCCGGGAGCACCGCCGCCCGCACCCGCACCCGCGCGTAGGCGGGATCGTCGTTGTGCGGGTCGTCCCACGCCACGAGCGCGCTGTCGTCGCAGAAAGCCCGCGTCGTCTCCCGTCGGATCGCCAGGAGCGGTCGCAGCAGGGTCCCGGTGTCGGGCAGCATCCCCTGCAGGCTCGTCGGTCCCGAGCCGCGCGCCAGACCCAGCAGCACCGTCTCGGCCTGGTCGTCGAGGGTGTGGGCGAGCAGGATGCGCTGGGGCCCCGCCGCCGCCCGCGCCCGGTCGAATGCGGCATGCCGGGCGGCCCTCGCGTCGGCCTCGGGCCCGGACTCCCCGCGCGACACGGTGACGGTCTCGACGATCACGGGGTCGAGTCCGAGCTCCGCCGCTTGCCTTGCGGCCCGGGCCGCAACATCCGCCGAGCCCGCCTGCAGGCCGTGGTCGACGATCACGGCACCGGCGCGAAACCCGGCCCGCGGAGCCTCGAACGCGGTCGCCGCGGCCAGTGCCAGCGAGTCGGCGCCGCCGCTCAGTCCGACCATGACCAGTGCGCCTGGGGTCAGCGGATGCGGACGCTCGGGCCCGTGGTCGTCGTGCGCGTCGGGCTCGGGCAGCGCGGCGGCCGCCGCCAGCGCCTCTCTCACGGCTCGGCGCACATCCGCGATCGCCGGAGTCAGCCGGGGGCGCCTGCCTGCCGCCGGGTCGGGGTGAGGCTCGGGCTCGGGCTCGGGCTGGGAAAGATCCGGGGAACCGTCAACGCGCATCCAGTAACGTTATTCGAAGTCTTTTCAACACGAGGGAGAAACAGTCATGGCCGAATACGACGTCGTCGTCGAAATCCCCAAGGGGAGCCGCAACAAGTACGAGGTCGACCACGAGACCGGTCGCGTCTACCTCGACCGCGTGCTGTTCACCAGCTTCGTCTACCCGACCGATTACGGGTACTTCGAGAACACGCTCGGCCTCGACGGAGACCCGGTCGACGCTCTCGTGCTGCTCGAGTACCCGGTCTTCCCCGGTGTCGGGGTCAAGGTGCGCCCGGTCGGCGTGCTCAACATGAGCGACGAGGCCGGAAGCGACGCGAAAGTGGTCGTCGTGCCTTACAAGGACCCGCGCTGGCAGCACATCCAGGACATCAACGATGTTCCGGAGCAGACCCGCAAGGAGATCGAGCACTTCTTCGCCCGCTACAAAGACCTCGAGCCGGGCAAGTGGGTCAAGATCGATGGCTGGGGCGACGCCGCCGAGGCCGAGGCCATCGTCGAGGCAGGCTTCGCCAAGCTCGCCGCCGAGTCCCCCTCCCACTAGACACCCCCGCCAAAGCAATCGACTACAGGAAGAACGCTCCCGAATCAGTGATTCGGGAGCGTTCTTCCTGTAGTCGATTGCTTTGGGGCGCGGGGTTAGCCGGGGCGGGCGACCTGGTAGTAGGGGGAGCCCCAGACGGACTGGACTTTGACGACGTCGCCCTCGGTGGGGGCCGCGATCATCATGCCGCCGCCGAGATAGATACCCACGTGGTAGAGCTCGCCCGGGCTGCTGCCCCAGAAGATGAGGTCGCCACGCTGGCGCTGGCTGTACGGCAGGATGCGACCCTTGGCTGACGCGTTGTAGTACTGGTTGTTCACCGAGTGGGTGCCGATGTAGACGCCCGCGTAGCTGTACGCCTTCATCGTGAGCCCCGAGCAGTCGTACGTGCCGGGGCCTTCGCCGCCGAGCCGGTACGGCTTGCCCAGCTGGGCGTAGGCGTAGGAGATGGCCGTCTCGACGACGTTGCCGTTCGGGGGCGGTGGTGCACTGTTTCCGCCGCCGGCGTTGCTGCCGCCGCCCGAGTTGCCGCCGCCCGAGTTGCCGCTGTTGCCGGCGTTGTTCCTGGCGTCCTGTTCGGCCTTCGCGCGAGCCGCCGCCTCGGCCGTTGCGCGCTCCTTCGCTTTGATCTGCTCACCCTTGAGGTAGGCGGCCTCGGTGGTGGCCGTCGAGTTCTTCAGTGTGGCCAGCTGGGCGACCAGCTCGGTGGACTTCTGCTGCTGAGCGGCGAGCGCGGACTGCACCTTCGTCTGCGCGGCCTGCGCGGCCGCGAGCGCGTCGCTCGCCTGGGTCGCGAGGTCGGCGCGGGCCGCCTTCGCGACCTTGGCCTGAGCGGTCAGCGCCTCGGCCGTGTTCTTGTCTTTCGTGGCCTGCTCGTACACATCCTTCGACTGCGCGGTGAGCTTGCTCATCGTGCCGAGCTGGTAGAGCAGCTTGTCGGCGGCTGAACCGGAGCCGCCGCCCTTCAACATCAGGTCGACAGAGACATCGCCGCCGCCGGACTTGGCCAGGTGCGAAGCGAGAAGGCCGGCACGCATCTGGGAGGTCTTCGCCTTGCTCGCGGCCTCCCCCGCCTGCTTTTCGAGGTCGGCCTGCTTGGCGGTGGCCGCGTCGAGCGCATCCTTCGCCTGGAAGTAGCTCTCGGCCGCCTTCTCCGACTCGACACGGGCTGCGTCGACTGCTGACTGCAGCCCGCTGATCAGCTTGGTGATGTTGTCGATCATCGCCTGCTGGTTGGTCACATTCGCCTTGGCCTGCTGCACGTCGTTCCACGACGGGTAGTCGTCGGCGAAGGCGGGAGGCGTGACGACGCCGATGGAGGCGGTGACGACCCCCATCACGCCGGCTCCGATGGCGATGCCAGGCCGCACGCGCGACGCCTTCGACTTGTCGTCAGGTCTGTTGTCAGCCAAGCGGTGCCTGCCTCTCCCTCATGAAGGGGATGCCGTCGATCTTCTCGCCGTTGATGCGCACCTCGTAGTGCAGGTGGCACCCGGTGGATGCTCCGGTCGTTCCCACGCGCGCGATCGGCTGACCCGCGCTGACGTTCTGTCCGATTCCGACCATGATTCCGCCGTTGCGGATGTGGGCGTAGCCGGTCTGGATGCCGTTCCCGTTGTTGATCAGCACGAAGTTGCCGTAGCTTCCGTTCGGGCCGGCGTACTCGACGCTGCCGCCGAACGCGGCGTAGATCGGTGCGTTGCAGCTCGCGCCGATGTCGATCCCCATGTGGTACGTGCTGCCGACGCCGCCCGGCGACGGACGAGAGCCGAATCCGTCGGTGATCGGGCCCGCGGCGGGAACCGCCCAGCCCTGCGGCCCGACGTAGCCGCCCGGGAGCCCGCCCGAACCGCTCGCGGCGGCAGCGGCTGCCGCAGCGGCGACACCTGCCTGGTATCCGGAGACCGTCTTGGCGGTCTTGTCTTGCAGCGCAGCGAGTTGAGCCTGCATGACGACGATCTGCTTCTGCTGCTCGGCGAGCTTCGCCTGCGCAGCCTTGGCCGCTTCGGCGGCGGCCTGGAGAGCGGCTTCCGCGGCGATGCGGAGCTTCTCGCGTTCGGCTTTCGCGACCTTCGCGTGATCGGCGAGCGCCTTGGCGGTGTTCTGCGCCGTCTTGGCGTCGGTGTAGACCTGGTCGGACTGCTCGACGAGCTTCGACATGCTGCCGAGATCGGAGAGGAGCTTGTCGGGGCTGCTGGAGCCCGCGCCGTTTCCGCTCAGGAAAAGGTTGGCGGTGAGGTTGCGCCCGCCCGTGCGGTAGAGCTGGGCCGCGAGCTTGCCGGCCTGCTCGCTGGCGGCATCCGCTTTGGCCTGACTGGCGTCGGCCTGCCTCTGAATCTCGTTGGCCCGCATCGTCGCGTCGTCGAAGGCGGCCTGAGCGGTCTCGAGCTCTTCACCGCGCTTGACCGCCTCGGCCTGAGTGGCCGCGACTTCGCCCTTGAGCTGCGAGATGAGGTTGTTGATGTTGGTGACCTGCGCCGCCGCCGCAGCCTCGTTCGACTTGGCGTTCTGCACGTCTTGCCAACTCGGATAGTCGGCGTAAGCCGGGGCCGCTACGGCGCCGACCGCGGCGATCACCGCGATGGTCACACCCGCGAGCACCGAGCGGATCGTGCGGCGGCGAGCGGAGCGTTCGGGCACCGCTGCCCGCCCGTGCGGGCTCGCTCGACGGGGCTGGGGGGAGACCGTTTCGTTACGTTTCATCGTTCCTCGAACCCGAATGCTCGTGCGCGGCTTCAGTCACATGAGTCACACGGGTCCCGTAGACAACAGGTGTCACTTTAGCAACAAACCCTTTTCAGGCCCAGTGTCGGTGGGCAGGAGAGGGCGCGGTCGTCGGCGGAATCGCGTGCAGCGCACGGACGGCCCGGGCGGCCGTCGCTTGCGAATGTATCCCGGGTGCGCACCGAAACCGTGGCGATTCGCGGGCCTTTCGCGGGACAGCAGGATGCCGCCCGCCCGTATCCGAAACCCGCGACCTACCCGGGATACAAGGTCGATTGGCATTTGCCCCGGGGATTCCGTATGCTTATGCGTCGGTGGTCATGCGGATCGCGAAAGCAGTCCCAGGCTGTCCGGCCCCATCGTTTAGTGGCCTAGGACGCCGCCCTTTCACGGCGGTAGCACGGGTTCGAATCCCGTTGGGGTCACTGGCACAACATATAATTGAACAGCTTCACTATGAGGCCCTGTAGCGCAGTTGGTTAGCGTGCCGCCCTGTCACGGCGGAGGTCGCGGGTTCAAGTCCCGTCAGGGTCGCCACGGCGCGAAGCCCTTCCCTCATCGGAAGGGCTTCCGTCTAGAGGCCACCAAGTGGCTTCGGCTCTGTAGCTCAGTTGGTAGAGCGTTCGACTGAAAATCGAAAGGTCACCGGATCGATGCCGGTCGGAGCCACTGAAACCCTCGCCTAGCTTCTACATGGCGGGGGTTTCTTGCATCTACCGAATCCGGGTCGGCCAGAAGATCGGCTCGGCTGCGCTCGTTGCTGATGGTGTGCACGCCCGGATGGACGGGTTCACGTCGCTGACGGTGGTCTTGGGTGCGTTCGGCGCCATGCTCGGCTTCCCGCTCGCCGACCCGATTGTAGGCCTGCCTATTTCGATCGCTATCGTCGTGCTGCTGTGGGGCACGGCGAAGAGCATCGGCCGCCGTCTCATGGACGGCATTGAACCGGAGCTCGTGTCGACCGGGCGGCCTGCCGGGTCGGTCAGTTCCCCGTCCTCGTATCGTTTGCCGAGGACGATGGGGCAGGATTTCGTCGCATCGGCAGGCCGGTCGTCGCCGAGGAGCGAATTGGTGGGCCGCCGTATCGCCGTGGGCACGGGAACGAGCGGTCGTGTCGCCTTCGTCGACGCGGACGCCCTGATCAACGCCTACGGCGCGACTGTCACCGACATCAGCGCCGAGGAATCGCCTCACTGATTCCCCGGCGCCCGGGCGGACGCTACTGGCGAGATCCGATCTCGACGATCGGCGCGCTCCGCATCGCGGCCCGCGTCGCGACGGCGAGCGAGATGAGGCCGATGATGCTCAACGAGCCGATGATCGCGAAGGCGTCGACGAGCGAGACGTTCGGCAGCAGCTGTCCCGAGATGCCGAAGCTGATCCCGATCAACGGTGGCCCGGCTATAAGGACTCCGAGCACTGCGGCGAGCACTACGACCATCACAGACTCTGTGCGCATCATGGCCCGCACCTGCCTGCGTGTCGATCCGACCAGCTGCATCAATGCGAACTCCCGTCGCCGCTCCCCGGTTGCCATCACCAGGGTGTTCACGACGGCGATGGCGATGTAGCCGAGGATGACCGCCAGCGCGATCAGGTTGACGAGCGAGTTCGCACCACGCGCGGTATCGCCTGCCGCGCGGAGCTCGTCGCGATTCGCCACGCTGAATCCCGCTGCATCCAGCGCCTCCCGCACCTGCGCGGCCTGCCCAGGCTGCGTGCCCACGAGCACATAGCTGCTCAGACCGCTTGTGGTGTGGGCGAGCAACGCGGGGTTGGTCATGGTCACATCGCCGAAACCCAGGCCCCGGGTGTAGACGGCGACGACTGTCGAGGTGGCCTCGGTTCCGTCGCCGAGATGTCCACGGATTTCGTCGCCGACACCCACCCCCGCCGCTTGTGCCGCATCGGAACTCAGCGCGATGGTCCGCTCGCCGCTCAGATCCTCGAGTTTGCCGGCCACTACGCCCAAGTCCATCGTCGCAGCGGTTGCTGCCGGATCGACCCCCTGCACCGCGTACTGGTCGGACGTTGGATCGCCGAGCTGCACGAAGCTGAAGATCATCTGGCTGAGCGCCACCGGGTTGGCCGCAGTGACGCCCGGCGTCTGGGCGATCACCGTGACGGCGTCATCGGAGAGTCCGGATGCTCCGCCTGTCACCACCAGGTCGGCCGTCACCCCAGCCCGTGACTGTGCGGTTGCCTCGGCTGCCACGATCGACTGCGTACCCACCTGCACGAGGCCCAGGCCGATGCCGAGAGCCAACGGAACGATCGCCGCGGCCAGTCGACGCGAGTTGCTGCGCGCATTGGCCGACGCGAGGAACGCGGAGGGCGATCTCAGATGCCGTAGCGGTCCACCGAACACCGTGATGGCGCCGCGCACCAGGCGCGGGCCGAGCAGCCCGACGGCGACAACGAGGAACAAAGCCGCCGCGGCCGGCCCGGCGACGGCGATCGTACCGGGGACGAACAACGGAATGGCGCTTGCGAGCAGACCGATGACTCCGAGGATGACCCCGGTGATCGTGCGGCCACGCCCTACCCGGCTCGGCGTGGTCGACGCCTCCTGCAATGCTTCGATCGGGTTGATGCGCGCGGGCCGTCGTGCCGCGACCGCGGCGGCGAGTTGCGACGCCGCGACCATGACGACGACGGCGACCAGCGCAGGAATCGGGCCGAGCGTGAGGGCGAAGTCCTGCGGAATCACCCCCGCCTCCGCGAAGCCGAACCGCATCAAGACGGCAAGAAGGAAACCGGGGATCACCCCGACGAGTGCACCGGCGCCTGCGACGAGGAGCACCTCCTTGGCGATGATTCCATGAACCTGTAAGGGGGTCGATCCGATGGCTCGCATCAGAGCGAAATCCCGCCTTCGTCGCTGAATCGACAGCGACAGCGTGCTTGCGACCACGAACAAGGCGATCAGGATTGCTGTGCCGGCGAATGACGAACCGATCGCCACGAGTGTCGCTCGTGCGGCGCCCGCGTCCAGGAACTCGCCGGCCCCGCGCTCGTACCCGGTATATGTGGCGGTGCCGGGCACTTCCGCGCGAATGTCATTCGCCAAATCGCTCGGTGAGACGCCTTCACGTCCGAATACTCCGATGACGTCGGCCGAGCCGCCGCGCGGCGCCAGAGCGGATGCCGCAGAATCCGTCAGGAAGACATGCTCGGCACGACCCGGTTGGTCCTCTGAAGCGGCAGCAGCAATCCCGACGACGCGATAATCGCGGTCGATGCCGCCGTGGGCGAGCGTGATGCTCGCGCCGAGTTCCGTGCGTGCTGCGAGGTTGCTGTCGATGGCGACCTCATCCGCTGCATGGGGAGCACGCCCGTCCCTGATCTCATACGGGGTGAACGCCGCAGAACTCCAGCTGTGAGCCTCGATCAGCGATCCGTCCCATGAGAGCGGAACTGTCAGGTCCACCACGACACGCTCGGCATCCGGAAGAGCCCGAATCGCGCTGAGAGCGTCGGCGGGAAGCGGCACGCGCTCGGGGAGAGGGTACCGCGCCTTTTCCGGGGTCTCGAACGATTGTGCACCCCCCACGATCACGTCGGCGGCGGTGTAGCGTTCGGGGTCGACCCCGCCGCGTGAACCGGATTCGATCAGAACGCCGAGCCCGGTCGCCAACATGGTTGCGGTGAGCACGGCCACGAACACGCCCATGAACGTGCCCGTGTTCTCGCGGATTCCCGCCCGGGTGAGCGTGTTCACCATTTCCCCGATTCGGTCATGCGATCGACGATCTGCTGCGTCGTCGCGCCTTCCAACGAGCCGGCGAACGCGCCGTCGGCGAGAAAGATGACGCGGTCGGCGCGTGATGCGACCGCCGGGTCGTGGGTCACCATGATGATGGTCTGGGCCAGTTCGCGTGTCATCTGCGCGAGCAGCTCGAGCACCTGTCGGCCGGTTCGCGAATCGAGCGCACCGGTCGGCTCATCGGCGAACACGGCATCCGGACGCGTGATCAGGGCGCGCGCGATGGCGACCCGCTGCTGTTGACCACCGGAGAGCTCCGCCGGGCGTCGCTGTCGAAGCTCATCGAGGCCGACCGAGCGGGTGAGGCGGTCGAGCCAGCCCTTATCCACGCGCTTGTCCGCCAGAAGCAACGGCAGCGTGATGTTCTGCTCCACTGTCAGTGCGGGAAGCAGGTTGTACGCCTGGAACACGAACCCCACATGCTCACGCCGGAACTTCGCGAGCTTGTTGGCCCGCATCCGGGAGATATCGGTGTCGCCGATCCAGACAGACCCGCTCGTCGGAGTATCCAGACCCGCGGCCGTGTGCAGGAAGGTGCTCTTGCCCGAACCGGATGGTCCCATGATGGCGGTGAACGACCCCCGCGCCAGGCTGAGATCGACGCCGCGCAACGCGGTCACGGCCGATGGGCCGGTGCCGTATTTCTTGACGACCGCCTCGAGCCGTACGGCTTGGCCCATGGCCGTCGATGCGTTGTCAATTGTTCCGATCGTGGGCATGACGCGTGCTCCTTCTTGTGCTGGATCAGTGGTACGTGGGTTGTATCAATGGGCCGCCGTGGTCGACCTGTCGACGACGGCGGCCCTCACGCAGCGCTCTCAAATCACTGTGGTTCCGCCGTCGGCGACCAGCTCCATTCCGTTGACGTAACTGGAGTCGTCCGAGGCAAGGAACAACGCGACGGACGCGATCTCGTCAGGGTGGCCCATCTCTCGACGGGGGATCACTGATTCGAACGCCACCTTCATCTCGGCACTCAGCGCGTCGCCCATCATCGGCGTCGCCACCTGGCCGGGGGTCAGCACGTTCACTCGAATCCTCCTGTCCCGGAGCTCCGCCACCCATACCCGTGCGTAGGCGGGCAGCACCGCCTTGCTCGCTGCGTACACACTCCAGTCGGGGTAGCCCCGCAGCGAAGCGTTCGACCCGGTCATGAGGATCGAGCCGCCGTCGTTGAAAAGCGGCAGCGCCTTCTGGACGGTGAACAGCGTGCCGCGCGCGTTCAGCGCGAACGCCGTATCGAACTGCTCCTCGGTGATCTCGCCGAGTCTGCCCTGGTCGCCCCCTCCGGCGCTCGTCCACAGCACGTCGACCGAGCCCTTCTCCTGCTTGACCGTCTCGAACAGCCTGTCAAGATCAGCGAGGTCGGCCGAATCAGCCTGCACACCGGTGACGTTTCGGCCGATCAGCTTGACGGCTTCATCCACCGCGTCCTTCCGCCGACCGGTGATGAAGACGTGAGCTCCTTCTTCGACGAACAACTTGGCACCGGCTAACGCCATGCCACTTGTCGCGCCTGTGATCACTGCTACCTTGCCATCGAGCTTTCCCATGGTTACTTCGTCCTTCCGAGGTTGACGCCGAGGGAGATGTCGAACCCCAGACCGTTCCGGGCCAAGCCCATCTCCAGCAGGCTCGCGCTCTCCAACCAGTGCGCCATGCTCAGGTCGCCGGCGTCCCGGGGGCGAAGTCCGAGGCTTGTGATGAACGCCGACAGACTCGCCTTGGCTTGCGGGTCGTCGCCGGCAATGAACACATCCACGGGGTCGCCAGCGGCCAGGACGTGGCTGAAGAGCGTATTGAACGCCTTCACGACGTGTGTGCTCGCAGGAGCCGCCTCAGCGACCATCTGCGCGATGGACGTGTCTTCAGGGATGGCCAGGCCTGTGGAGCTCGGGTTGAAGGGATTCGTGATGTCGACGACGATCTTGCCGGCCAGTGCCTCTCCGAACTCGCTGGCCACCGACACGGCGGCTTCGAACAGCACCGCCAGGATGACGACGTCCCCACTCGGCTTCGCGCCCCACCTTCCCGTCGTAGCGCCCTTGCCGAGCGCCTGTGCCAGGGCTGCGGCCTTGTCCGGATTCCGGCTGATGATCTCGAGGGTGTTGCCGCCCTTGAGGGCCAGGGTGCCGATAGCGCTTGCCATGTTCCCCGAGCCGATGATGCTGACGCTTGTCATGAGGTGCTCCTTGTTGGTGTCTGTTTCGGTTCGCCGTGGGTACTCGCTGAGCGTTCGACTCGAACGCTAGAGTGAGGCACCCCTCCGGTTAGTGACTGGAACCGGAGGGGTGCCTCATCTATTCCGGACGATGGCAAGAATGTTGGCGCAGCGCATTCTGCTCTCGACGCTCGTGCGGCGCTGCTGCACAAACCGGAGGGCACCCTCGGTTTCGAAGGTAGAATCGGCCAGATGAGCATCAACGACGTCGTGCGCACCCGGATGCCCCGGCGACGCGACGCGCAGGAGCGCTATGACCGGCTCGTCGCCGCCGCGCGCAGTGAGTTCGCCGCCCGCGGGGTGGATGCCTCATTGGAGAGGATCGCCCGCCAGGCCGGGGTCGCCATCGGAACCCTGTACCGCCACTTCCCCACCCGCCTGCACCTTCTCCTGGCCGCCTTCGAGCCCCGCCTCCGGGAGTTCCTCGACGGGTCCGAGAAGGCTCTGGAGGTCGACGATCCGTGGGACGGCTTCGTCTCCTACCTGGAAAATCTGTTCCGCGTGCAGGCGGGCGACCGAGGCTTCAACGACTTCCTCTCCCGCCGCTTTCCCGGCAGTCCGGAAACCGAGCGCATACACGACGAGATGTGTCGACAGATCGACGACGTGCTCACCCGAGCCCAAGAAGCCGGCGTGGTACGCCCCGACATCACGCTGGCCGACATCGTGAATCTCATCTGGTCCAACGGCCGGATGATCGACGCCACCAGCGCCTCCGCGCCCAATGCATGGCAGCGCCAGCTCCACCTCATGCTCGACGCGTATCGAGCGCAAGCTGCGCATCCGCTCCCGGAGCCGCCGATGACGGACGAGCAGCTCTACGACGCCATGGTCCATCTCAGCACGGCGGATTAGACACCACGCAGCCTTGAGCTGCGCAACAGACCCAGCGCGCCACCATCCGCGAACAGGCCGCCTTCCGCTAATGTCAGCTGCGCAAACCGCTCCCCTATCAGGCGGTGGGTCTCGGCATCCGGATGCAGCGCGTCCGACAACGGCGATCGGTCCGCGTCATCCGCACCGTACAGCCGGCGGCCGTCGAGCTAGAACAGATTCGGATCGACGTCATGGCGCTCCGTAGAAGGGGCGCAACCCTGTGCCGCATCTCCCTTCGGAGGGTTCGGTCAGGACAGGAGGCGGTGAAACGCGGTGATGTCAGCCGCGAGGAGTCCGGGTTCTTCGTGCGGGGCGAAGTGGCCACCGCGGGGCATGACGGCATACCGAACGATGTTGTAGGTTCGCTCCGCCCAGCTGCGAGGCGGATGCGTCAGGTCGTGTGGGAAGACCGCGACGGCGGTGGGCACATCCACTCTCGTCACTCGGATCGTGTGCCCGGATGCGTATTCGAAATAGGGGCGGAGCGAGGTGGAGATGGAGCCGCTGAACCAGTACAGCGACGCGAGAGTCAAGAGGTAGTCGTCGCTGAAGCGGCGTGAGACGTCGCCGCCGCTGTCACTCCAGGCGCGGTGCTTCTCGAGGATCCAGGACAGCAATCCGACCGGCGAGTCCGAGAGGGCAGGGGCGAGAGTGAGCGGGCGAGTCTGCTGCTGATGCTGGTACCCGCCCTCGGCCGCCGTCCACGCCTGCACCTCGTCAAGGTACGCGCGCTCCTCGGCGGTCACCGTCGCCGCATCGACCTGGGGCGGGCCCGCGACGGCGAGGAGATGGATGCCCGCGACGGAGTCCGGATGGCTCTCGGCGAGGCGCGAGGTGATGCCCGCTCCGAGATCGCCTCCGTGCGCGGTGTATCTCTCGAAGCCCAGTTCGTCGGTCATCAGACGGTGCCAGAGCTCATGGGTCTGATCATCGAGGGTGGGCCGCTGAGGCGAGAACGGGAACCCCGGCAGGGCGGGCACGATGACCGTCACGGCGTCCGCCGCATCTCCTCCATGGATGGAGGGCGAAGCGAGACGCCTTGCGAGGTCGACGAGCTCGAGGGCTGAGCTGGGCCAGCCGTTGGTCAGAACGAGAGGAAGGCGGCCCGGCCGCTCCGCGTCGAAGCGGAGGTATGACAGCGGTGTCCCGTCCAGCGAGACGCTCGCCCAGGGTAGCGCGCGGATCTCACGCTGACGGGCGTCCCAGTCGAAGTCGTTCGCCCAACGCTCGGCCAGGCGACGCAACGTGCCCTGATCCGTCCCTGCTTCCCATCCCTCGACCGGCCAGGTCGGCGACCATCGCGTACGGCGGATCCGGCTCCGCAGGTCATCCACATCCTCGGCAGGCACCCGGATGTCGAAAAGGTTAGTCATGATTCTCCGTAGTCAGGGCCGGCACGCACTGTGCTTCCCCATCTTGCCCCGCAACGCACTGTCGCTCGATGCGCTGCTCGTCCTCAGAGCGAGGCGCGACGCAGGATCTCATGCGCGCGTTCGGCTGTCACGCCGAGCATCAACAGGCTGGTAATGGTCGCTGCACGGGCATCGAGAGTCGGATCGCCGCGCCGGTCGTCGGCGATCGCGAATACCGTCGCGTAGCTGAGGCGTGCGAGGACGTCGGGAGGTAGGTGGGTACCGATCACGCCGTCATTTTGGCCGCGCTGGATCAGGGTCGCGAGCTTTGCGTCGACGGAGCGCAACACAGCGTGGATCTCGTCGCCGTGGTCGCCGCGGCGCAGCGCCAGCAGCACGCGGTACCGGTGCGCGAGCGGCCACAGCTCCCGGACGAACCGTGCCCACGCCTCATCCGCGGACAGCCCGGGGCGATCGACGTCGGTCAACACGGCAGAGATCTCGCCCGCTGCCTGGGTCGCAAGGGCTCGCACGAGGTCGCCGCGTGCGGGGAAGTAGCCGTACACGGTCCGACGGACGACGCCGGCGGCACGAGCGATCTCGCCCATCCCTGAATTCGGATGCTGTCCGAGCAGGTCGCGCGCGACGTCGAGGATCCGGGTCCTGGTCTCCTGCATTGCCCGCTCACGAGCCGCATCCAACGCCATAAGCCCATGGTTGCACATAGTTGTGCAACCGAGTAGGGTCCAGAGTGTTCCGTTGCACATGTATGTGCATTGAGACCCCATGCTTCAGACACCCCAGGAGGTTCCCGCGTGACCACTCAACCGCCTGACACTGCCACACCCGTTCGGACCTTCTCTGTCGCCATCCCGGACGACGACATCCGCGACCTCCGGGACCGGCTCCGGCGGACTCGCTGGCCGAATCCGGAAACGGTCGCCGACTGGTCCCAGGGGGTGCGGTCGGATCACGCCAGGGCGCTGGTCGACCATTGGGAGCACGACTACGACTGGCGCCGCTTCGAGACAGCACTCAATCGTCACCCGCAGTTCCTCACGGAAATCGACGGCCTCGACATCCACTTCATCCACGTACGATCTCCCCACCCCGACGCCATGCCGCTGCTCCTGACCCATGGTTGGCCGGGCTCGGTGATCGACTTCCTGCGGATGATCGACCCACTCACCGATCCCGTCGCTCACGGCGGCCGGGCCGAGGACGCATTCGACGTCGTGATCCCGTCGCTGCCCGGTTTCGGGTTCTCCGGCAAGCCGACGGGTATCGGATGGAACGTGGATCGGATTGCCGCAGCGTGGACAGAGTTGATGCGCCGGCTCGGGTACACCCGCTGGGCGGCGCACGGCGGCGACTGGGGTTCCGTGGTGACGACCATGCTCGCGAAGGCGCAGCCTGACGGTTTGCTCGGTATCCATCTCAACACGCCGTACGCATTCCCCGAGGAGATCCCCAAGAAGCTGTCCCCGGAGGAGCAGCACGCTATGGACACCCTTACCCTGTACGGCGGCGTGCTTGGCGGATCGAACCACCTGCAGGGCACGAAGCCGGAAACACCGGGGTTCGCGCTGGCCGACTCGCCCGCCGGTCAGGCTGCCTGGATCTACGAAAAGTTCCAGTCCAAGACGGACAATGCAGGCTTTGCGGAGGATGCGATCCCCCTTGAGACAATCCTCGATACCATCTCGCTCTACTGGTTCACCAACTCGGCGGCATCCTCAGCGCGCATCTACTGGGAGAACCGTGCGGCAACGATGGCCGGTCCGGCACTGACGCTCCCGGTCGCCGTCACAGTCTTCCCGAAGGACATCCCGCTGCTTCCACGGAGCTGGATCGAGGACAAGTACACCAACCTCATCCACTACGCCGAGGCCGACAAGGGCGGACACTTCGCCGCCCTTGAACAGCCTGAGATCTTGGTCGACGAGATCCGGGTCGGCCTCCGGTCATTGCGAGGGGCACTGCAGACCGGGTCGTGACGGTCGAGCGTCACTTCACGCCGAGCTCGGCGCCTGCGCAGGGCTTCGCCCGTCCATGCGACATAGCGCCAGGCGCGCAGGATGTACATCGCATTAGAAGTGAAGAGCCGTCGCAGAGTGCGGGATCGGGAAACGGCCATCTCTGAGAATCAGACCACGAACAGACGTACCCGTCGGCATCCAACGAGGTGTTCGGCAGGCTGTCCGCCTGAGCTTGGCGACCCGGCGTCCAGTCCACGATGCGACCGCACCAGCCCGCTCAATCCGGGGCGTGCTTGGTGCAGCGGAAGCTGGGTTGCGAATTGTCAGCTGTCCGTTGCCCCGCGCACGGCGTGGCTGGACAGCCAGGAATGGAACCGGTCGATCGTGGCCGTCGCTGCCGGCGCCTCTGGCCGATTCAGATGCCCATGCTCCGTGTCCGCCTCCACGAAATACTCGTGCTGGACGCCGTGCGCGGCGAGCGATGCGACAAAATCTTCCGCCGATGCGCGAAGCATGTCGACCGTGCTCCCAGCGATCAGGATGGGCGGCAGTCCGCTCGGATCGGCGGCGCCGGGAACCGCGGCATAGAGCGCCGGCCCGGCGTCCGCATCCAGCGCAGGCAGAAAGCGGGCGTACATCGCTTTCACGTAGCCGGGAGCGTTCCGGCGCTCCACTGGAATCGTCTGCAGGTGCGCGGCCAGCTCGTCCGATGGTTCCGGTTGGACGGAGTGCAGAGTCGGGTAAGCCAGGATCACGGTCTTCGGGACTTCCGCGCTCACTGCGCTGGGGTCCTTGTCCCTGAGACGCAGCGCCGCTCCTGCGGCGAGGTTGCCTCCCGCGCTGGCCCCACCAAGGTGTACCGTGCCTGTGATGTTCAGTTCAGAGCGGTGGTCGAGCACCCAAGCCCACGCGGCGAGGACGTCGTTCGATGGGACGGGATAGCGCACGGTGTCCGTCACCAGCCGGTAGTCGACCGTGACGACGGGGTGCCCGCGTTCGGCCAGCGCCGTCCCGACCCAGTGCGCTTCCGGCATGTCGAGATCGCCGCCGGAGAACCCGCCTCCGTGCAGCCAGACGAGCGCGGGCGGGGGCGCGTCCCCCTCCGCAGCACCGGATGCCGTGGGCGCGTAGAGCCGCGCGCCGATCGGTCCGGACGGGCCGGGGATGACGAGTTGGGTGATCGATCCGAGCATGGAGCGCCTTTCACTGGAATGGAACGATTCAATAGGGGTGACCGACATAGCGGCCGGGGGCGACCTCGAGCTGCGCGCGCCCGCCCCAGACAATGCCGCAGTTCTCGCCGGATGCGCGTGCGACGCTGCAACGACCCGGTACTCGGGCTGCTTCTGTCCCGTGCGGACGAGCGGCACCACCCACGACAGGCGCGGCCGATCGGTGGTGACGATTCTGAGTGGCCGGTCGCTGGGCGATGACGGGGAGAGGCCGTCCGCTCGAAGGGTGGTCGGGGCCGGTGAGGCTTCCGGGTCGATCGTGTCATCGGTGTGGTCCGTCACAAGCCTCGTCCTTTCCCCCGGGCTGGGTGCGGTCGTCCGACGGTGCTCTCCCGTTCGATGAGGTCGGGTTGGAGCATCACGGTCCGATGGATGTGCGCCGCAGGCGGGGACGTGATCTCCTCGATGAGGAGGCGAGCCGACTCACGGCCGATGTCGTATCCGCGCATACTGACGGTGGTCAGCGGAACGGAGCCACCCCAGGCACCGGAGTTGTAGTCGCAGCCCATGACCGCGATGTCACCGGGAACCGCGATCCCGCGCCGATAGAGCTCCTCGATAGCGCCGGCGCCCACGAGATCGGTGACGGCAATCACGCCGTCCGGTCGAGTGTCGGGTGGCCGCTCGGCCAGTGTGATGCCCGCCTTTCGTCCACCGGCCTCGTTGAGGTCGCTCGTCGAGAGCTCTTCGAGGCTGATGCGCCCTGCTTCCTCCTCGATCGCCCTCCTAGCTCCTGCACGGCGAAGGTGAACGGGTTGCAGGTCGTCGCTGCCGCCGACAAAGGCGATCCTGGTGCGTCCCAGATCCAACAGGTGACGTGCGGCCAGGTAGCCGACGAGTTCGTTGTCGACCAAGACAGTGCAGGCGTCCTGCACGTCAGAGACGTAGTTGATGACGACGACGGGACGGCCCCGTCGGCGCACCCGTTCGATGCTGGCCTGCGAGTCCTGCATGGGCGCCAGGAGCATCCCGTCGACGCGTGCGCCGTCCAGGAAGGCGAGGTTCTTGTTCTGGGTCTCGAAGTCGTTGTCGGCATTGGCGAGCAGCAGGTTGAGCCCTGCTTCCGCCGCAGCCTCCTGGGCGCCTCGCGCGATGTCGACGAACAGCGTGTTGCTGATGTCGATCAGCGACAGTCCGATCGCCTGGGAGGTCCCCTGTGCGAGGTTGCGCGCATTGGTGTTGCGGACAAATCCGAGCGTCTCGATCGCGTCGACAACCCGCGTCAGCGTATGCGGCGCGACCTTCCTCGGGTTGTTGAGCACGTTCGAGACCGTCCCGACAGACACGGCCGCCAGGCGGGCGACGTCGGTGATCCCGGGAACCCTTCCGCCGACACGTGAGCTCATGACGTCATCACGGCCTCCGCATCACGATGGTCGTCATCGCAAAGCACCCACTGTCCTCGGTGCGAAACGCTGCAGCGACGTGGCGGAGGCGACTCTACTGCGGAGCACTTCCAGTGGCCCGTGGATGAGCCCCTGGGATCGCGCCTGCACGAGCACGTTGCCGATCGCCGTGGCCTCGACGGGCCCCGCGATGACCGGGCGGCCTGCCCTGTCGGCGGTGAGCTGGCAGAGCAGTTCGTTCTGCGACCCTCCCCCGACGATGTGGATGACGTCGATGCGGTGTCCAGACAGCTGGCTCGCCTGTTCGAGTGCGTCGGCGTATGCGTCCGCGAGGCTCTCGAGAATGCTGCGCACGAACTCAGCACGCGTTTGCGGAGGCCGGCGCCCCCTGTTCGTGCACCACTCGGCGATGCGCAGGGGCATGTCGCCCTGCGCGATGAACACGGGGTCGCCCACGTCGAAGCGCGGCATCGGATCAGTGACGTCGGCGGCCTGCCGCAGCAGGGGGGCGAGCTCGATCCTGGTCGAGTCTTCGCGTTCCCACGTCCTGATCGATTCCGTGAGCAGCCACAGGCCCGAGACGTTCGTCAGGAACCGGACACGGTCGTCTACGCCGCGCTCGTTGGTGAAGTTCGCTTCTCTGCTCGCCTCGGTGACCACCGGATGGTCGAGCTCGACTCCTACGAGCGACCAAGTGCCGCTCGAGATGTACGCGAAGTTCTCCGTGCGCGTCGGGACGGCGACCACCGCAGAGGCCGTGTCGTGCGAGCCGACAGCGGTGACGGCGGGCGGGGTACGGAAGCCGAGCCTGTTCGCCGCACCGGCCTCGAGCATCCCGATCGTTGTGCCGGAATCAACGAGTCGCGGCATGAGGGACCAGGGGATTCCGAGCACATCAAGCAATTGCTCGTCCCAGCGCTGCGTGTGGATGTTGAGCAACCCGGTGGTCGACGCGTTCGTGCGCTCGGCGGTCGGCTCGCCGGTGAGCCAGTAGCCGATCAGGTCGGGGATCAGGAGCATCGTGTCCGAGTGGTCCAGCCAGCCGCCCTGTTGGTCGGAGACCAGCTGGTAGAGCGTGTTGAACGGCAGGAACTGCAGGCCGTTCCGCCGGAACAGGTCGGCGGCAGGCACGCGCTCGTGCGTTGCTGCGACCCCGCGCGACGACCGTTCGTCACGATAGTGATACGGGTTTCCCAACATCCGCCCACCGGAGAGCAGTGCGTAGTCGACGGCCCAGCTGTCGATGCCGATGCTGCGGACCTCGGGCTCCAGGCGTGCGGCAGCGCTCAGTCCGGCGCCGATGCCGTTGTAGAGCTCCAGGATGTTCCAGTGGAGACCGTCGATGGTGCGCACAGGAATGTTGGGAAAACGGGTGACAGGCACCAGGCGGAGCTCGTCGTCTCCGACGTAGCCGAGCATCACGCGGCCGCTGGCGGCCCCGAGGTCGATGGCGGCGACGACGCCAGCTTCCGTCATCGGAGGAATGCGGCGGCGACGCCCGCGTCGACAGGGATGTGCAGCCCGGTCGTGTGGGTGAGGTCGCTTCCGGTGAGGACGGCGACGGCGTTGGCCACGTGGTCGGGCAATACCTCCCGCTTGAGCAGAGTGCGCTGGGCGTAGTACTGGCCCAACTCGTCTTCGGGCACTCCGTAGACCGCAGCGCGTTTTGCTCCCCAGCCTCCCGCGAAGATCCCGGACCCACGCACGACGCCGTCCGGATTGATCCCGTTGACTTTCACGCCGTGCTCGCCGAGCTCGGCAGCCAGCAGCCGCACCTGGTGCGCCTGGTCGGCTTTCGTGGCCGAGTACGCGATGTTGTTCGGACCAGCGAACACCGAGTTCTTCGACGAGATGTAGACGATGTCGCCGCCCATCTCCTGCTCGATGAGCACCTTGGCCGCGGCGCGAGAGACCAGGAAGGAACCCTTCGCCATGACGTTGTGCTGCAGGTCCCAGTCGGCTGCGGTGGTCTCCAGCAGTGGTTTCGAGATGGAGAGACCGGCGTTGTTCACCACCAGGTCCAGCCCGCCGAACTGCAGGAGCGCCGCATCGATCCCGGCGAGGATGTCCTTCTCGCTGGTGACATCCGCCTGAACGCCGATCGCGACATCCGTCGATCCGAGCTCGGCGGCCGCGGCCTTCGCTTTCTCGAGGTTGAGGTCGGCGATGACGACGCACGCGCCCTCCGCCGCGAGTCGGGTGGCGATGGCCTTGCCGATCCCGGATGCGGCGCCCGTCACGAGCGCCACGCGGGTGGCGTGCGATTTAGGCATCGGCAGCCGCTGCAGCTTCGCCTCTTCGAGCGCCCAGTATTCGATGCGAAACTTCTCCGCGTCGCTGATCGGCGCGTAGGTGGAGAGTGCTTCGGCTCCGCGCATCACGTTGATGGCGTTGACATAGAACTCACCGGCGACGCGGGCGGTCTGCTTGCTCGCGCCGTAGGAGAACATCCCCACGCCGGGGATGAGCACGATCGCGGGGTCTGCTCCGCGGATCGCGGGAGACGCGGGCGTTGCATAGCGGTCGTAGTACGCCTGGTACTCGGCCCGGTACTGCACGTGCAGTGCCTTCAGCCGGGCGATGGACTCCTCGATGGAGGCGGTCGCCGGCAGGTCGAGGATGAGCGGCTTCACCTTGGTGCGCAGGAAGTGGTCGGGACACGAGGTGCCGAGAGCGCCGAGTCTTGAGTGCTCCTCGGAGGCGAGGAAGTCCAGCACGACCTGGGCATCGGTGAACGACCCCACCTGCGCGAGGTCATGCGAGGCGAGTCCGCGTATGGTCGGCGCGAGAGCGGCGGCCTTCGCGCGTCGCTCCTCGGCGGGCAGAGGCGTGAAGCCGGGAAGCTGCCCTCCGAACGGGTCCGGCCTGCCGTGCTCGGCGATGTATGCGGTGGCGGCCTTGATGATCCACAGCGAGTTCGTTTCGGCCTCCTCCGACGTGTCGCCCCAGGCGGTGATGCCGTGGCCGCCGAGGATGCAGCCGATCGCGTCCGGGTTGACCGCTTGCAGCTCGGCGATTTCCAACCCGAGTTGGAAGCCGGGGCGCCGCCAGGGCACCCACAGCACCCGGCCGCCGAACGCGTCCTCGGTGAGCCGTTCGCCGTCGGCGGCGGTCGCGAACGCGATCCCGGAGTCGGGATGCAGATGGTCGACGTGCGCTGCGCCCACAAGGCCGTGCATGGCGGTGTCGATCGACGGTGCCGCCCCACCTTTGCCGTGCAGCGCGTAGTCGAACGCCGCCACCATCTCGTCCTCCCGCTCCGCCCCCGGATACACACCCGCGAGCGCGCGCATCCGGTCCAGCCGCAGCACCGCAAGACCCGCCTCGCTCAGGGTGCCTAGGTCACCGCCCGAGCCTTTCACCCACAACAGTTCGACCGGCTCCCCGGTCACAGGGTCGATGTCCGTGCCTTTGGCGGACGTGTTGCCGCCGGCGTAGTTAGTGTTGCGAGGGTCCGCGCCGAGCCGGTTCGACCGGCCGATGAGCGCTTTCGCTGTGTCGTTGGTCATCAGGCGCCCCACCCTGCCTGGGCGCCGCCGACGCGGTCCGCCTCGATCTTCTCCTGGTAACCGGATGCGACATACGCGGTCATCGGGTCCGCCGGTAACCCGCGGGATACCCGCCACTCTGCGAGACCGGGGCGCACATCCGTGTAGAACGCGTCCATCAGGATGCCGTTCGCACCCAGCACATCCCCGGCGGCCTGGGCGGCGGAGAGCGCATCCCGGTCGATCAGAAGGGCGCGGGCCGTCATCTCCTGCACATTCAGCACGGACCGGATCTGGCCCGGGATCTTCTTCTCAATGTTGTGGCACTGATCGAGCATGAACGCCACCTCTGGATTGTTCAGCCCGCCCCCACGCACCACCTCGGCTAGGATCCGGAACAACTGGAATGGGTCCGCCGCCCCCACGATCAGGTCGTCGTCCGCGTAGAACCTCGAGTTGAAATCGAACGAGCCCAGCTTCCCCAGGCGCAATAGTTGGGCGACGATGAACTCGATGTTCGTGCCCGGGGCGTGATGACCGGTGTCGAGACAGACGAAGGCCTTTTCACCGAGGGCGACGGTGTGCGCGTAGCTTGTCCCCCAGTCCGGCACATCCGTGTGATAAAACGCCGGCTCGAAGAACTTGTACTCCAACACCATTCGCTGCTCATCACCCAACCGGGCATAGATCGCAGCCAACGACTCGGCCAGCCGGTCCTGCCTGGCCCGGATGTCGTCCTGGCCCGGATAGTTCGTCCCATCCGCCAACCATATTTTGAGGTCGCGGCTGCCGGTCTCGCCCATGACGTCGATGCACCGGAAGTGGTGATCGATCGCTTTCCGCCGAACCGCGGGGTCACTGTGGGTCACTGACCCCAACTTGAAGTCATCGTCCTGGAAAGTGTTCGAGTTCACCGTCCCCAGCGACACACCGTGGTCCTCCGCATGCTTCCGCAGATCGGAGAACGACTCCACGACGTCCCACGGAATATGCAGCGCCACCGACGGGGCGAGACCCGTGTACTGATGCACCTGCGCCGCGTCCGCGATCTTCTCGAACGGGTCCCGTGGAGTCCCCGCGGACCCGAACACCTTGAATCGGGTTCCCGAATTACCAAAAGCCCACGAGGGCAACTCGATCGCCTGCTGCGCGAGCTGCGAGCCGGTGTCGTCGGTGAATGTCATTGTTTCGCTTTCTTCCGTGGAGCTGACCGGGACCTGGGTCAATGAATCGTTTCACCCTAGCATCGAGCCGCCCTCATCTTTCGACCCACCCGGCAATCTGTGCGCCGACTGCGTCCACGAATCTCGAGCCGATGAGCCGATACCCTTCTTCGTTCGGGTGCAGGCCGTCGAGCAGGAGGTCCGCATCCTCGGGGCCGAAAAGCCCGAGACCATCCAGATAGTGAATGTTCGCATCCGAGGCCGAGCGCTCTTCCACGACCTCCATCAACAGGCGGCGGATCTCGCGAAGCGTCAGCTGCCCGTCGCCCGGAACGAAAGGGAGTCCGGCGGAATACGCGTACCCGTCGATGCCGATCGACGGGCCGGGGGCGTCCTCATGGGCTGGGCAGAAGATGGGGGAGATGATGAGGATCGGCGTTAACGGCTGTCGCTCACGGACGGTGTCGAGGAAGCCGTGCACGGCCGGCACGAAGGCCCTCAACCGCATCGACGCGGCATTCACGATGTTGATTCCGAGCTTGAGGGAGATCAGATCCGCCGGCACCTCGCGGAGAGCGCGTGCTACGAACTGATCGAGGTGCGCCTGGCCGGCGAGCGCAAAGCTCGTGAGATCGAGGCCCAGCTCGCGGGCCGCGATGACGGGCCAGACGCCCAGCGGAGTCGAGGTCCCGTCGCACTGGCTGATCGAGCTTCCGTAGTGGGTCCAGAGCGGTCCGGACGGACGCGCGGGTTTCAGCGGCTCGTCCGCGGTGATGGAGGTGATGACGACGGCGCAGTTGTGCGGCAGCCACAGTGAGAGCGCCTGTTCGCCGCCGGCCTCTGGCACGTCGAAGCGGATGGAGGTCGCCCCCTCTTCCTTCAGTTCGAGCACAGCGCCCGCGGGGACGAGACGGACGACGACATCGCGCACCGGAACGACCTGCTCGGTCGTCGCGGTCGTGAGGGCCAGCACCGGTTCGGCCATTCGGGCGTTCGCGCTCCCGTCCGTCACGACCGTGAAGATCGCCGTCAGCTCGATCCAGCTCGCGCGCGTGCTGAACCGCAAACGCGCTCCGGACGGCTTGCTCGCCGACGAGTCGACCGCAGGCTTGTTCCCGCTCTGTCGACTGGCCCACTCCGGTAGCCGCGTGACCGATACTCCCCAGCCGAGCACGGCGGCGCCCGGAGCACCGGCCAGCGCCTTCGCGATGGACGTTCGCGTGAGCTCATACATCGATCGACTCGTTCCGTACGGGGTGGATCGCCGACCCCTGACCTCCCGGCTCCGTCCGGTCGAGCCAGGCCCGGATAAGCTCCTCGTGCTGGTTCAACGCCGGCGGAGGCTCGTGCTGTCGGCGGGTGGTCTCCGTCTCGCCGCCCCCGTCGCTCTCGAAGAATCTCAGCGGCGGCCCCGGCAGGGTGATCGTGCCGAGAATCGTGTGCTCCACTTCGACCAGCAGGCCCTGGGAGGCGACCTGATCCCAGGCGTACACCTCGTCCAGGGTGCGCACGCGACCCGCAGGGATCCCGGCTTCGTCGAGGAGGATGAGCAATCGCTCCGCGGGATATGCGGCGAACGCTCGCTCGACCATTCGGGTCGTCTCTGCGCGCTGACCGACCCGCTCCGCATTGGTCTCGAAGCCGGGGGCCGCGGGATCGAGCCCGAACGCTTCGCAGAACCGGTGCCACAACTTGTCATTGCCTACGCTGATCTGCACGGAGCCGTCCTGGCATGCGAAGAGCCCGTACGGCGCGATCGAAGGGTGGTGGTTTCCCTGCGCCCGCGGCGTGTCGCCCGCCACCGTCGCGCGCGTGCCCTGGAAGGCGTGCGCCCCGACCAGAGCGGCGAGCAGAGAGGTGCGCACGACTTCTCCACAACCAGTTGCCTCCCGCCGATGCAGCCCGGCGAGCACACCGTACGCACCATAGATCCCGGCCAACAGGTCGGCGATCGGCACGCCTACCCGTTGAGGGTCGTCCGGCGCCGACCCCGTCATCGACATCAAGCCTGCCTCGCCCTGAGCGATCTGGTCGTAGCCGGCGCGGCCGCCCTCTGGTCCGTCATGGCCGAAACCGGTGATCGACAGGACGACGAGGCGCGGATTCAGCGCGTGAAGTCGCCCAGTCGAGAGACCGAGTCGATCCATGACGCCCGCTCTGAAGTTCTCGACCAGCACATCGGCGCGCGCGACGAGACGCTCCAGCGTCCGTCGACCATCGTCCGACCGGAGGTCGAGGCAGATCGACTCCTTGTTTCTGTTGCAGGCGAGGAAGTAGGTCGCCTGCGGGTCATCTGCCGTGCCGACGAACGGCGGACCCCAGCCGCGACTGTCGTCGCCCGTTCCCTCCGCTTCGACCTTGATCACACGGGCGCCGAGGTCGCCGAGCATCATGGCGGCGTGCGGTCCCGCCAGTGCACGGCTGAGGTCGATGACCAGGAGACCCGCCAACGATCCGGGCGCGGTCCCGTCAGCATCCGCCCGCGCTGCGATCGTCATGAGCCGCTCCGCTCGGAGACGAGGATCGTGACAGGACCGATCAAGCCCTGCGCGCGGGACGTCTCACGACCTATGTGCGGTGAGATGCCGCTCGCGATCACCGCGTTGCGGAGCGGCGTACTGACGATGATCTCGAGCTCGGCACCGTGCACCAGGGAGTCGCCGAGGTCGATGACCGTGTCGTCCACATAGGCCGTTCCGGCGATCCGGCCGTCGATGCGCACCACCGCCGATCCGGCGAGGCCGCCGAGAAGGATTACGGCGTGTTGGTTGGCGAGCCGCGCATCCCGAAGCGCGACGCGAGCGGTGTACCGCCCGGTTCCGGAGACGGTGCACAGCGCCTCCACAGTGCGCCAATCCCCTGGGCCGACACCGTCGAGTCCGATGTCGCGGGGGCCGCCCGGTTCCTCACTGACGACATCGAGGCGCCAGCCTTCGAGCTGCACGACGGTCTGCTCCACCGGTGGCTCGGCGATGATCTGCTCTGGTTCGACGGACACGTCCAACTCGAAGAGCCGCACGCCGAGGGCGGGGATGAGCGTCGGGACAGCGGTGCGACTCCGCAGCGCCGTGTGCGGAACAGGGACGATGCGACCGCTCGTCAGGTCGAGTTCGCGCACGCGGCCGACGCCCTCGAACGACAATCGTGTGGTCACCGCACCCGGGAGCGGATTGTAGGCGAGGATGTATCGGACCCGCCCGGCCTCGCGCCACTGGGTGAGCAGCGGCTCGCCACCGGCCTCTGCGCGGGGGACGAGTCCGAGCCGAGCGAAGGCATCCGCCGCCGATGCTTGGTGATCGACCCGCACCGTCGAGGGATGCGCGAGAGCGCGGGCGATCGCGACGCGCACGCGTTCGTCGCCGGCCGCACCGTTTGCGAAACCCGAATCGGCGGACGGCGGCTCACCGACGATGACGACGCGCACGCCGTGCTCCGCTGCGCGTGCGATCGCTTCGGCCGTCTCGGGAGGAAGGGACCGCTCATCCACGATCAGTCCGCGGTAGGCAGGTCCGTCGGGGAACAGCGTCCTGTCGTCTCCGACCGTTTCCTGGCCGGCGAGCCCGATCGGATCGACGAACTGCACGGTGAAGCCCGCCCGCTCGAGTGCCTCGGTGTCGGCAAGGCGGTCAGGTGCGGTGGCGTCCCGCGTGTCGTCGATCACTCCCCGCGCGGCCGTCGTGAGAAAGCCGTCACGAAGGATGGCGATGTCCGTGCGAGGCACACCCGTCTCGAGGACGACTGTGCCCCGAGCCCAGTAGTCGGTGAGCGGGCGCCAGTTGGCCCATTCGGGGAAGTGGAGGTCGTTCCAGCTGTCGGAGACGATGTTCTGAAAGCGGGTCTGCGTCGGCCACGCGACGCCCGGCGCCTGCGTCGCGACGCCGTGGACGAACGGTTTGGTGAGCCCGGCTGCCCACTCCTTTGCGAGCAACTGCTGCAGGTCCCCGAGAGTCAGCGCGTAGGCCGCACGAAACTGGGCTCCCAGTTCCGTGCTGACGCGAACGGCGCCGCCCTGGTGCGCACCACCGACGACGGACCGTTGCCAGTCCAGCGCGAAGCGCCAGGTGGCATCGGAGCGGCTCATCGGGGCCCGATCGCCGGAGTTCAGCGACTCCCCCTCCGCCCGGCCGCCGACCCGCACGAACTCGCGGTTGCTCCGCACCGGTTCGAGGTTCTGCCCGAAGGCGACCTGCGCCTTGTGCCGCATCCCGTGATCGACCGACCACGCCTGCAACGGGAGCAGGCGTTCGGAGATGTAGAGGTCGGTCAACAGGCGGTGGTAGTCGCGGCGCACTCGCGCGCCGGACCCTGTATCGAACTCGAAGTCGGGCACAGGCTCCTCGTTCGGCACCCAGTAGCGGCACATCCCGTGCGCGAACAGAACAGGGAGGTACGGCGTCGGGTTGTATCCGTGACGGTCGATGAATCGTTCAACGATGCCAGACGTCCAGAACAATGAATCGGCGTTGAACTCCAGGGAGTCCTCGAAGAACTCCGACCCCGTCTTGCGCAACAGCTCGACATTGCCGGCGCCGACCTGATGCTTCTCGATATACCGGGCAGCGGCGGCGACCGCGCGACGGTCGAGGAAGCTCGTCGCGCCCTGGACGCAGTCGCGTGCCCAGAAGGCGAAGACTGCCCACTCGCCGCCACGCGGTGACCACGGAATCATGGAGTCGGCCACGAACGGCGTCAGGTCGATGAGCGGGTCCATCTGAAGCACGGTGGAGTGGAGCGGGGGAACGATTCCGTCGGGGGTGACGGTGGGTGGATCGGCCCACTGCACGACCCGTGCGGCCGTCACGCGTTCGAGCGTCAGCGTGCGTCCGCCGCCGGCTCCGTCGTCGTCGAACGGAAGGGGCAGCCGCAGGGGCCCCGCAGTGTCGCTGGCGAGTCTCAGCATCCCGTACTGCAGCTCCGTGGCGACGAACTCCGTGCCCACTCCGGTGTTCGGGGTTCTGATCGGCCAGGATGCGCCAAGCGTCATCGCGACGCGAACGCCGATCCTGTCGGCCTCGCCCAGGACGGCGCCGAGCGCCTGGCGCTGCCACTCGTCGCCCCAGACTCCCGTGCTGAAGGCGACCTCCACCTCGCGGAAACCCGCGTCGGAGATCGCGCCGAGTTGTCTGATCAGTTCTTCGACGGGCACCCGGCTCTGCCACCACCAGCGCACGCCTGGACGGTCGTCAGGCTCCGGCTCGGCGAATCGCTGAGGACTGAGTGGTTCGAGCCTCGCGCTCACCACAGCGGCCCGACGCTCTCGAAGGTGTATCGCCCGGAGCCCGCCAGTGTCACGCTCTCCGAGCCGGCGAACGGTTCGCCTGGCCCATCGACATCCTGAAGCCGCAGGCCGTGGAACTCGTGCGGGAACACGAGCGTCGCGACACAGCCATCGGCCACGATGGCGGACACCTCGTCGCGCGCGCGGACGACGTGCAGCTGACGGAAGCTCTCGGCCATGCGCTCCGCTGCGGCCCGCCACATCGACGCGTGTCGAGCATCCCGCAGCGCGTCGGCCATGTCCGCACTCCACCGGAGCCGCTCGATGATCCAGGGGGTGACCAGCCCGCTCGACGTGCCCTCCTGCGGCAGCACCGAGTTGCGGACATCCCCGAGCACCGAAGCGGAACGCCAGACGCCGTCGTCGCCGACATCCTGCAGAAGCCTGTCCCAGAAGCGCAGCACGGTCGGCCAGTGGCTCGCCAGGAAGTCGAGGTCACTGTGCCAGACGAAGTCGTCGTAGAGCATCGCGACCCATTGCACAGACCAGTCCCACGGCGCCGGATACGCCGGAAAATTGCTCGGGAAGAAGGGATGGAGCTGACCGTCCGCCCTCTGCCCTTCCGCGAGGGTCCTGATCGCCAGCCGTCTGAGCCGCGTGTCGCCGTACCAGCGCTCCGCGAGCTGTGCGCGCGGTCGAGCATCCTCGATCCACTGGCCGTCTTCCCGTCCAGGGATGTCGACGAAGGCATCCGACATCGTCACTTCGGCGTGGATTTCGCACAGCTTGACGATCTGGTCCAGCCGCTCGTCGCCCGAGCGGAACGACCCTCGCGGCGCGTACTGCGACTTCACGATGCCCAGGCTGTGGAGGACGACTGACCCTTCGGCAGCGAAGGTGAGGTGCACCGTCATCCAGCGGGCCGTGCGCTCATCGGGGAATTCGTAGCGTCTGCGCTCGGTTGCCGGTCGCAGATGGTCGGAGTAGCCGCGCGCTGCGACCCCGTCGACATCGACCCAGCCGTCCTCGGTGACGAGGTCACGGCCGTCGTATGGCGAGATCGCGAGTTCACCGTAGCCGAGGTCGACCTGGACATCGGCAGCAGCATCGGCCGACAATTCGAGGAACGGGAACCCGTGCCCTGGCCGCCCGAAGTCGACGGTGAGATAGCGGGTCTCCCCTTCTCGTCCGCCGACGACCACCTCCTGACGGTCGGTCAGCCCACCGACGTGGACGCGCATCGCTTCGTCGGGGAGCACGCGCGATGCGGCCAGCACGGAGGGCGAGGTCGGCGCCTCACCCGAGTCGGCGGCACGCTCCGCTCGGCCGGCCGCCAGCACGGCGAGAGGAAGCTGCTCGCTCTCCCGCTGCGCCGGCGTCTCGACGGGTTCCCGCGCAGCCGGCCAGGGGCCGTCGTCGACGACCACGCCCCGCTCCCAGCCCTCTCCGCTCACGGCGAGCAAGCCGGAGTCCGCTCGCAGGTCGGGGGCAACTTTCGCGTTCCAATTAACGGGGAAGCGCAGGCGCGCCGCCGCCTCCGCGAGCCCGAGGAACTGGCCGTCGTGCCGCTCGAACTCCTCGGCGGCCTTCCATTGCCAGCCCTCACCGCTCACCAGCCAGGAGCTGTCGAAGAAGAGGCCGGCGTGTGCGTTGCTGGTTCTCTGGAAAGTGGTGACCGCACCCCAATAGTGATGGAGCACGGTACCGACGTTGCGCCCCTGGCGCAGCAGGGGCGCCGCCTGTACGCTCTTCGCTCGCAGCTCCGGCTCGTGGAGGCGGGTGACCTTGCGGCGCAAGGCCTGCCCGTTCAGCCGGAGCTGGGCTGCGCTGTCCGCTGCGAAGCCGACAGACGCATCCACCGGAGGCTCGTCCAACTCAACGGTCGCCCGGAACCAGGTGAACGTGTTCGTCGGCGCGAGGCTCCCCTCGCTCCTCCAGACCCAGCGAGCTGTCACTTGATGGCCACCTGATCCACGAACGCCGTGTTGTCTCCCACGTTGGCGCCCGTGAACTGAATCGTGTGCGACCCCGCTGTGGTCGTGAAGCTCGGCGTCGTGAAGCTCTGGAACGCTCCGCCGGAGGCCATCGCGAACGCCGAGGTGCTCACCTTCGTTCCGTCGACGAAGAAGTTCAGGGCCTGCGCACCGCCATTGTTCGTGCGCTGAGCGGCGGAGAAGGTCACCGTGTGGGAGCCGGCCGATAGGTTCAGCGTCTGCTTCACGGAGTCGGTCCCTTGGATGAACGCCGTCTGCTGCCCGCTCGGCGCCTTCTGCGTTCCGCTGAACGCACTCGTGTTGCGCTGCACGCCGGCCGAGCCGAGGTACTGCCAGACGCCGGCGGGGGCATAGCTGTAGAAGTTCGCCGACGGGTCCTCGAAGCCGGCGTCGAGCACCCTGTTGATGTAGAGCGGTCCGGTCCCGGTGACGGAGACACTGTCGACGTTCACCGCGCCCGCCGCCTCGATCGGATCGACTCTCAGAGACTTGATCTCGCCCGCCCACAGCGGGTTGGCCGCCATGTTAACGGCATACGTGGTGTATCCGCTGTTCGGCGCCACCGCGAACGGCACCGACATCGCCTCGGTCGGCGACGGCGACGCTGGGGTCGTGAAGTAGATCCGTCCAGCGGTGTTGCTGGTCGCGTTGCTCATCCTGACTGTCACGGTCGTGGCGGCAGCTGCGTTGAGGTGCAGCTGGTCAGGGGACTGCAGGCGCGGATCCGTGCCCGTCGACGTGAGGTTGATGGCGTGAGGGTCGGAACCCGTCGCGCTGCTCACCGTCGCGCCGAAGACGCCCCACCCTCCTTCGTGACCGGCGTTGAAGCCCCAGTCGTACGCCTCGCTCGGCGTCGAGACGTATGCCACGCTGGGCGTCCAGCTCGCCTTGTCGTTGGAGGACTCGCCGTTCTCGTTCGTCTCGAACCGAAGCACGTCCCCGGCGTTGACGGACACGCCGTCGAGCGCGTAGCCCACCCCGGTGTACTCGTCACCCGCGGCGATGGTCTGGGTGCCAGTCGCCGGCCAGATCTGGCTGCCGTTCTTCGTGATCCTTGCGAGGATCCCGTTTCCGCCCCCGGTGTTGTCCGACTTGAGGATCCGCCCGCGCAGGCTCACCGTGCCGCTGGTCGGCGCCGTCCATGCCCGGGCGACCCAACCGGTGCTCGTCGTGTCGGGGTGCTGGTCGAACTGCCGGATCTCAGGAACCGACTGCCCAGCCGGCGTCCACTTCTCGGCCGCCGTGTTGTAGACCAGGTTGGAATATGCCGACCCGTTGTACATCTGGTACGACCATCCGTTCTCGCCCTGAGTGCCGCTGAAGTCTGCCGCGGCGAAGTACACGGCACCCGAACCGTTGGCCAGCGTCTGGTTGTTCGTGGTCGAGAACCCGGCGAAACCGCCGCCCTGATCGAAGAGGAAGTTCGAGTTGACGTTGATGTTGTCTTTGATCGTGCCGGTGATGAACGAGGTCGAGCTGGCCAGGTTGAGTGCCAGAACGGGTCCGAATCCCTTGACCGCACCGTTGTTGATCATCACGTTGGACGACGACTCGTTGTTCGTGGAGTAGTCGCCGGGGCGGCCGCCCAAGCGGAGGAACGACATCGCGGAGCCCGCGGTGTTCTGGAACAGAGAGTTGCGCGCCCTCACATTGTTGTTGAAGATCTCGAAGTCGAGGGCGTTCTCGTCGTTCGAGCCCGTATCCATGACATTGGTGAACTCGGAGTTGACGATGGAGACGTCTTCGAGGTGCCCGAGAATGACTGCTGTCGTGCCTCCGGCGTTCGCGCAAGGAGCTTCGTTGTTGAGTGCGGAATTCATGACGACCGCGTGCTTCACAGTGAACAGGCGGAGCGCTTCGTCACAGCCCCAGTTGTCGTCGTGGCTGGTGAGGTGGTCGATGACGACATTCTGAACCATGTTGGCGCCGGCTCCGCCGCTGCCTCCGACGTTGGACTGCAGCTGTTCCATCGGCCCGAGCATGTCGATGCCGATGGTGTTGAGGTTGTGGTCACCGCTGATCTCGTCCATCCGGACGCCCTTGAGAAAATAGTCGCTGGCGGAGAAGGTGGTGTACTTTCCGGTGATCTGGATTCCAGACGAGTTGCGCACATTGTCCGCGATCGCGCTCGGCACCTGAGAGTTGGTGGAGCCGTTCGTGAAGAAGATGAGCCCCTTGATGTCGTGCACGTAGACGTCGGTGAAGCTCAAGCCGTTGTGGCCTGTGGTGTCATAGAACGCCAGGATGCCGGATGCGGCATGGGCCACCTCGAGGTGGCTGAAACTCCAGTAGTCGCCGTCGACGAGCTTGATGCCACGGTCGTCGACCGAGTCGTTCCTGCTGATGACCGGGTTGGCGCCTGTGCCGTAGGCGCTGACCGAGATGCCGTTGGTCGATGTACCCGTGCCGGAGAGATTCATCTGCTGGTTCCAGGTGGCGCCCTTCGCGAGAAGGATGCGGTCACCCGGCCCGAATGCTCCGTGCGCGTTGATCGGAGTAAACGTGCACCAGGGCTGCGCGAGGGTGGCAGAGCCGGTGTCGCTGCAGTTGGAGCCTGCTTGATTGTTCACGTAGTACGTGGTGTTGCTCGCCCAGGCGGGCTGGCTGATTCCTGTCAGCGTCAAGGCGAGCAGTGCCCCGGCTGACGCGAGCGCGATCATCCTTCTCTTCATGACGTTCTTCCTTCTCATACGCGACGAGTGGTGGAAAGACGGCGGGCCAGGGCGAGGTGCGGGCCGCACTCTCCTCGGTCGTCCCGCCCGCCGGGCTCGAAGGGCTGCGC